>JBLHGN010000148.1:0-8776 GCA_047616325.1 Lentisphaeria bacterium | reverse complement strand
ATCGAATATTGGCAATGTGCACTACCTTAGAAAAAAACGAGAAGTGGTATTAGGATTTACGGATGTATTGGAAGAAAAATTCACGGTGACCAGTCAACAGTTTTCCGTTCCAATTCAGTCTGTCTGGGCCATGTGTGAGTTACAGCGCTGCGCTGTCATGGAACACCAACACACACAGCGAAGTGAAACATTGAAAAAAATTAGGCGATCAATTCGATGGCATCGAAGACGCCGTTATTGTTGCCCTCTATCCTACAGAAGGCACAAACTTAATGAATGAAAGCCTCAATGGACGCGTGAGAAGACACCTTTACGATCGTCAAGAAAGTGGACATGGTTTTTTGAATCTTCTTCGGTTCTATCTCAATCACACACGCTTTTTTCGCAGTACCCGAGCGGAGCGCCATAAAAAATCTCCGGCGGAAATACTGTCAGGAAAACCGCATCCTCATTGGCTGGAGATGTTGGGCTGCGAACGCTTTAAGCGCAGTGCCTAACACTCAACTCATCAGATTATAATGCTCACTGAATCCCGGTGGGTTTAAACTCGTCTACTGGTAGCCAAAACACGCCGTTTTTGAACCGTGCCGAAAATAGGGCTCTATCTTTGAATAAGAGCCCTAAATTACCACCTATGCGAGCACACTTAGGGACTGATAAGTGGACGTTGAATATTGGTTGCTGTACTTAAATTGTAGGTTCTACCGCTTGGTTATTGCCAGTTAAGTCAGCACTATTGTTATATTCAGTAGGCGTTTTTTTTGAAGCTGAATTTTGATCTTTCCGCGCTGCCGTGGCAAGTTTTTTTTCCTTTCGTTTCGCTTCCAGCGCTGTGCGAATTTCGTGTGCGCGAGTTTCATCTACTTCGTAATTACGCATTACAAATATTGCTAGTAGAGTACCCGCAATGGGAACAAAGATGTAAGCTAAGCGCAGCCCCGTTTGAGCTTCTGCAGATTGCACCGCAACGGATTGGTCGAAGCCAATAAAGCTCAAGATTAGACCAGTGCCCAAACCCGAAACGGCAAAGCCAAATTTCACCATCCACCAATACACCGCACCGAAGGCACCCTCGCGCCGGGCGCCGGTATTGAGTTCATCCAAATCACATACATCGGCCGTCATAGACATCATTAAGGTGAATAAACTACCAATGCCAAAGGCCCACAGTGGCAACGGGATAAACATTAGCCACGGGTTCGAAGGATTAAAGGCCCACCAGAACATGAGGTAGCCAAAAATTGAGATGCACTGAGATATTATAAAGGCATTTTTCTTGCCCAATTTTTGGGACATGAAGGTGATAATTGGTATCACTAAAAAGCAAGTCGCAATCGCACTCATGGTGCCGAACCACGTGGGCCACGTGCCGGCCAATTCTGTACTGCCTTGGTTTATATAGTAAACGATAATAAAAAAGGAGAAAGCAGCGGTTGTGTTGAAAGCGCTGTAGACACCGAGCGTGGCAATACAGAGTTTTCTAAAGGGTTTACACATAAAGGTATCTTTAAAACCTTTTAAAAATACCGTTATATTGTTCTTGAAATTCTTTCGCGAAAGGTCCTGCAAACTGGCCTCGTCTACTTTTTGCGTTTTGCAAAACAGGGCTGGAACCATTGTCATTGCTAGGCAACCAAGGCCTACCCATATAGAAAGATAGCGGGCGCCCTCTGTTGCGGTGGCGAAATATCGGGTGTCGTACAGCACCACCCAAAACCATGGCACAATTACCCATGCCCATTGCCCAATCCATTGAGATAGTGCCATTAGGCGGGTACGCTCGTGAAAATCTGAACTCATCTCATAACCCATGGCCACGTAAGGCGTGGCAAAGATGGTTAAGCCCAAATAAAACCATATAGAGCAAGCAAGGAAATAGGTGAAGTTGTACATTTCGCTATTTTCGGCACTGATCTGCCACATCAAAATATAGGAGAGTCCCGCCATTATCGACCCGATAAATATATATGGCCTACGCCGCCCCCAGCGCGACTTGGTGTTGTCTGAGATAAATCCCATAATTGGGTCTGTAAGAGCGTCAAACAGTCGTGGGACGAAAGATATAAGGCCCCAGAGTAATGGGTTCATGCCCAGGTCCTGAATTAAAACCACGCTAAATATCATCAATGCGGCAGGGAGCATTTGATTGCCCATCATGCCGATGCCATAGGCAATTTTCTGTAATAGCGGAATTGTGTCGGTGGGCGGAGTGCTTGTGTTAATGGTATTCATGTCTGTCCCCTGGGTATGGCTTTATGGTGCGCTTTACCAGTATTTAGTGTAATTAATTGTCTTCGTGCACCAAAATAGGTTGAGTTTTGGTGTTGAGAAAAAGAACACGTTTGGTTTTTTTACTGGCGAGCCATTTAGTGTTGTATTGTTCAATTTTTTTTGATTCTGGCATATTTATATAAGTTGAGATGTATATATGCGCGTCAGCTGGCTATTGTTTATTGCTCATTATTATAAGCGTGGCTGTTTTGGCCCGAAAAGATATTATAACAATTCTAGCGCATTGTTCAATTTATGTGCTTTGGTGTGAAGCAATAAGTTGGTTGTGGCCATGATTCCCAGATACGCCACAGTGAACTAGAGATGCTCTAGAAGTGTAAATTAAATGTAGCCAACGGGTGTTTATAGCACGAATTTATCTTTTAAGTTGTACAATTTCCTGTTCATTTGCGGATTTAAGTTTTATCGCCCAAATCGACTAAAGACTACAAGAGATGGCGCTATTCATCACAGGCGTTTTTAAAAGTGAAAAAGATTTCAATTCCCGTTCAAGGTGCTTGTAGCAGCGGTGCAGCCAAATACAACCTGTTGCTGACCCCCCCTGTTTGTGGGTTGCTGCCATTACCTCTGTGCCAGTGAGAAACGGGTACCTCGTTTGCACTCAATGCCTTAATAGAGTCAGACAAAATCAAACTGTTAGCCGGCAAAACTGAGACCACTATTGTCTCTACAAATAGTGGTAAGGGGCAGCCTGTTGAGCGATGTTCGGTATGGAATTAGCACTTTGGAGCCACTATTTAGGCGCGGGAAAGTGTATTTGCTTCGTTAGTATCGGCATGTCTGATAGACCCGGTGATTTTCCGCCCGATATTCACATTTAGATCTCTACGAAACACGCATGCCTCAGCTCGTCGGGCGGCGCCCCCGCAGTGGAGGCATATTATCAGAGAAGTAAATGCTGGCCGCAGGAGAGTATCAATAGATTCAAGGATTCAATAAAACTTGAGCGTGGTTGACGTGGTGGGCACTATATTTTTGGGCGGAAGGTTTATTGTTTATTAACGTCAATGTAGCAAAAATATGCCTGCAGTATTAGTCCTATTGCCGAATAAAAATAAATTGCACAGCCATTGGTCTGAGTTAATCACGCTTCTCAGGAGCTAACTTGTTTTGTTGTAAGCAAAAATAAATGTATTCTCTGTTGAAAGTTTTATTAGGCAAGATAGAAAGGAAATTAGTCTTTAACGGTTTCGTGAAATATAGTGTGCTCAATACGATTACCATTAGACGTCCTTAATTAAAAGACGAATCATCGCCTTGGCGTTCGAATTTTTTTTTTTGGCGAAAGCAGGCGTGTCTTTATTTCGTTGTCCTTTTATTTGGTTGCTAGGCCTTGCCTGTAAATGTGAAGGTAATGGGACAAAGCCAAGACAATCAAACCCGTAGAAATTCCAGGTAGCCCTTCAAAAATCATATTTTGGTAGCCTAGCCAGCGCCATAGCAAAGCCACAGAGAAGCCGGCAAGTACGGCCACAATGGCGGCTGACTGCGACGGCTTTTTGCCAAAGCAGAGAGCCAATAACAACGGGGCAAATGCACTTGCTAAACCCGACCACGCCATTATTACCATACTGAATACACTTTGATTGTTGGAAAGCGCAAGCAATAGCGCCAAGCCTGCCACGCCAATGGTGGCTAATTTTAATATCCAGGTTTTTTCAATGTTGTGGGGCAATATATCGTGAGTGATCGAAGCGGAGCAGCTGAGTACGAGTGAGTCGGCGGTAGACATTGTGGCGGCAAAAATCCCCGCAAGTATGAGGCCCACTAAAACCGAAGGAAGTAATAGCTGTGCCATGGTGGGAAGTGCAAGCTCGGCGTCAAACGAGCCAGCATCGGATAAATAAATGCGAGAAAGTAAACCTACTCCCGTGGCCATACAATAGAAGAGGGTAAACCATAAGTAGTACCAGATTTTTGCTCGGCGCATATTCTCTGAGTTATTTAGGGTCATAAAGCGAACCATGATGTGTGGCTGCCCAATGACAGACAGGCCAGCAAATAACCAGCTGACAATAAATAAACCGCCCCCCAGCCAGCCGCCTACCGCTAGATCTTTTGGTAACCAATCCATATATCCTTCAATAGCATTTAGTTGCAGTACTGCACTAGACACGCCGCCTAGGTTGACTATGGCTACAGCTAGAAGCACGGCCATTGCAAAAATCATTACGATAGACTGCGCGGCATCCGTCCAAATTGAAGCCCTGATACCGCCTGCGAAACAGTAAAGGCAAACAAGAATAGCGCCGGCAACCGAGCCCGACCATAGTGGCCACCCCAGCAACACGTTCAGAGCCTTGCTGCCGGCTACTAACTGCGCGGCGGCGTAGGTCAATAAAAACAGCAGGGAGATAACGCCGATTATGCGTTGCAGAGAGGAATGATTTTGGCCATACCAATTGCTGAGAACACCGGCATAGCTGACTTCTTTGCTTGTGCCCGACGCCTGTCTTAAGCGCTTGTGAACATAGAGGGAGGCAAGAAAGTCGCCGCTAATCCAGCCGATCATTAGCCATATTGAGGCGAGACCCGTAGCGTAGGTGTAACCGATCACGCCGATAAACATGTAACCGCTATTGTTGGTGGCGACTGCAGAAAGACCCACCAGCCATGGCTTTATATTGCCACTGGCCAGATAGTAATCTTTTTTTGTGCCACGACTTTTCCACGCGGATGACAGGCCAATTAGAGTGAAAATTAATAGAAAACCAATAAACGAATATAACATTATCTTTAAACTATTTTAGGTGTGAAGGGAAAGCTCGATGTGTAAGTTTTAGGCAAGCCTACGCTAACTAATTTGGCCGTACTTATGTCGAGTATTATTTTTCTGTATTTGTAGTTAGGCATGCGGCGCGGTAGTGTCGACCGAGGTAGCGTTAATAAAGGTTTTAAAAACTTCATTATCGACAAGTGCGTGCAATGCAGGGTCGTGTTCGATCTCATCGCGGTAACTTTCCTGCCGCGAGAGGGCTTCAGCCAAATAGTGCACCGCTTTGTCAAATTTTCGCAGCGCGGTATAGGCGCAAGCGAGTTGATAAAATGCTTGGCTATTCTCAGGGTCAATTTTTAACGCTTGAAGGCAGAGGTTGGCGGCCCACTGTGGTTCGCCTAATTCAAGCACCGCGTCGGCTTTGTAAGTGAGTGCCTCGCAGTCGTTGCCGCGCAATTTCAAGATTTCATCGTATATGGTTATTTTGCTTGCAGGGGCGGCATCCTGTTGTGATCGTAACCAGAGAGATTGTATCTCTTGAGTTAAGCCAATTTCGTCGCGGTTTTGTTCTATATGTCGAGTTTTTTGCTGCAATTGTGATTCTATGGTTGCAAGGCGCATTTCATATTCGCTCACGAGTTTAGAAATTTGTTCGTCGGCCAATATGTGTACGCGTTCTTTAATATCGCGAATGGATGTCCAGCCAATTAATACCAATACAGAGGTGGCTGCAGCAATTAAGTAAAAGAAGTAGGTGATGGTGTCGGTGGCATAGGTTACCGCGCGGTCTATCGATGTGTGTTCTCGGTCGAGAATTTGTTGCATTAGTTCATGTTTGTTTTTAGCCGTGTCGATACGCAACTGCTTTAGTTCGTCTAACACGTAGCGTTCCACAAACGGGTTGTATAGTGGTGTTTGTAAAGTATCTACCTCGATCTCAGCTTTTTGTTCTACGTCGGTTTGTGCAAAGGAAGGCATTGCAAAAAAAAATATTAAAAGTACTGTGGCTCTTAAGATGCCAAACATATTGCTTTTCCGTGATTGTGAATCTCTACTAATGAGGCGTGCAGACTTCTTACTGTCTCATCGTAATCCACTTCTTTGACAATAAACTGCATGTCCACCTGACGCATTGATTGGTGTACCGCTAAAACACTGATGTTTTTGTCGGCGACGGCCTTTACGGTCTTAGCCAAAATTCCTGGTATTTTCATGTCGCTGCCTATTGCGGAGACAATGGCGATTTTTTGTTGATTTATCTCCGCCTCGGGGAATCTCTCTTCTAGCACCGAACGTATTCGTTTTATGGTTTTTAAATTGGTGGATAGGTAGTGGGTAATGGTGTTGGCATTTGTGTCTTTGGTAACAATGTGAGCCTTAAAGCGTTTGATGGTGGCCAGTATTTCTCGATCGTAATCGTGAATATCGCTCACCATGTCTTGATCGAAGACTTCCAGCGCATAAATGCCTTTGCAGCCGGCAATAATTTCCACACGCGGTGATTCGCTTACATAGTCGCCGGTAATGAGGGTGCCGTTGTGTTCGGGTTCAAAGGTGTTTTTAACCCGCAGTGGAATATTATTTTGGCGTAAACCCTTGGCAGCTTTAGGGTGAATGGCCTCCATGCCGAGGTTGGCCAATTGGTCGGCTACGTCGTAATTTGTTCGGCCAATGGGAACGGCATTGTTCACTCCAACCAGGCGAGGGTCTGCACTGCTTAAGTGAAATTCTTTGTGAATAATGGCTTCTTTTGCTTCGGTTAGAACCGCTAGGCGACTGAAGGTCATTTCGCTATAACCGCGATTAAAGGTGGTCATTAAGCCCACGTCGGCATGTGTATAGCCTGTTGCGATAGGTAGTTCAGTGCTTAAATCGATATCTACAAATGCTTCGCGAATACGTTCGTCGAGAGTGATATGTTTGCCTGTTCGCCATCCGGTCAAATCGACAAAGCGAGCATTGAGGCCATCTCGCTGCAATAACGTTGCCGTATTCCATGCGCTATGAGCCTCACCAATACTGGCCAACATTTCTCTTACGGTTCCTAAATGCTGAGCTAGTTCAAAGTGTCCGTGCTGGCACAGGCTCTGTAGATCCAATAAACATTGTTGAGCGTCGTTTAATCGTTGATTGACAAAAAAGCTAGCTTGCTCAAGTAGTTCACCCTCGCCAAAAAGCGCTAGGTTGATCTTGTGCAATTCGCCGCTTAGCTCTTCTAGCTTTTCCTTCCAGCTGTCTTCTTTTATGCCGCCGGCAAAAAGGGAGAAAACGCCGGCCTGCCCGCTCGTTTTATGTTCTAGTAGTTTATCCGTAACACCGGCATAGGCTGAGACAACAAATACGCGCTGATATGGGCTGGAGCCTCCGCGCATAAATATGTTGTCGCGTACCGATGTATAATTACTCATCGATGTGCCGCCAATTTTTTCAATTGTGTGCATAAAATCCTCTAAATCTCGACGTGTGTTTAGGCTTGGGATATCTGCACTGTAGCTAAGGCGGTGCAGAAAGTAGCGCTATTCGCTGTCTTTTGTAATTAATATATTGTTAACTTTACATTCGTATGGGGTCTATTATTAGATTTTTTCGGCAGTTAATTCATAAGCACCATCAGCGTTGTGTGTTTCTTTGCCATTTAGTGGCGGGTTAAAAGCGCACGCCATTTTCATTTCTTCGAATGCGCGCAGAATATGTGCGTCGTGCTTGTCGAGAATGTAGAGTGTGCCGGGTGTAATAGGGCGCTTCACGCCATCGGCTAAAGTTTCCACTTCGCCTTTCCCCGACATGCAATAGACTGACTCTAAATGATTTTGATAATGCATTCTAAATTCGGCGCCCTTGTATATCGTGGTGATATGAAAGGAAAAGCCCATTTTATCTTCCTTTAACAGCAGGCGGGTGCTTTCCCAGTTACCGTCTGGGGAAACAATGCGGCGCTCGGTGGTGTTCGCCTCTTGTAGTTGTCTAACGATCATATGCTTACCTAAAAAATATTTTATGTGTGAATCTGTTAAGCAGATTTCGAATCAAAGTAGTGTGTTTTTTCGGGAATGCTGTGTTCCTTAGAGCACACTTCCTTAATGGCGGACTCCACAATGTCTATGCCGGCTTTTAAATTTTCATCACTTATTATTAAGGGGCAAAAGAATTTGACCACTTGATCATCGGCTCCGCTTGTTTCAATTATGAGCCCTTTGCTGAAAGCGTTGCGGGTTATTTTTCCTGCCAGTTCGCCGTTAACGCAGCTAATTCCGCGAAACATTCCGCGGCCCTTCACCGTAAAGTTGCCGTCGCCATACTGGCTTACTATGTGGTCTAAGCGTTCGCCAACGTAATTGCCTTTACGCTTTATGTCTTTCGAAAAGTTATCGTCCGACCAGTAGCAGTCAATGGCTGTTTTCGCTGTTACGAAGGCCATATTGTTGCCGCGAAATGTGCCGTTGTGCTCCCCCGGTTTCCATTGGTCGAGTTCTGGCCTCATCAATACAACAGCAAACGGCAAGCCGTAGCCACCCAAAGATTTAGACAGGGTGATAATGTCGGGCTCTATGCCGGCTTCTTCAAAGCTAAAGAAGTCTCCTGTGCGGCCGCAGCCCGCTTGAATTTCGTCGACAATCAATAAAAGTTTGTGTTTTCTGCATACGGATTGAAGGTTGCGCAGCCACTCCGCGCTGGCGACGTTGATGCCCCCCTCCCCTTGAACTGGTTCTACTATGACTGCCGCAGGTGAGTTAATGCCACTGCTGGAATCCGACAAAACTTTGTCTA
>JBLHGN010000147.1:0-8839 GCA_047616325.1 Lentisphaeria bacterium | reverse complement strand
CCATGCAAAAAATATTTCACCTTACCGCGAAAAGCTTGGACTTGCCTGAGATATTTAAGAATAATCTCGAGCAAATACGCTTGCTCTACCCCGACTGGGAAGTGATGGTGCATACCGATGAAGATATAGAACTATTTGTTCGTGAGCATTTTTTGGAGTATTGCGAACATACCTTCAATAAAATGCCAATGAAAATCATGCAAGTGGATACAGTCCGCTATATGTGGATGTACATATACGGAGGGGTGTACTGTGATTTTGATATACACTTTTACAGACCAATTGAATTTCCTTGCCAGCCAACATTCATTCACCGCGATTGGACATACCCAGAAGATAACGCTATTAAACAAAGCATTCATAACTGTATTTTTTCTAGCCCAAAAGGTCACCCGCTGTGGCTGGATTTTTTGGAGGGAATAAGTAAAAACGTTACAACGCTGTCGACCACGAAATGGGGGAAACTATTAAAAAAGCAACCTAGGGTATTCGACGTGACTGGGCCAAATGCGATTTCACGTATAATTAGCGACAAAAAAGTGAGCGGGAAATATAACGACATCAAAATACTTCCAGGCAAAACCCTGTTTCAGCAGGGCAAAAGCACTACGCCACTAGATGATGCGAGCGTGGAGCACCAGGTGGCTGGGAGCTGGCGATAAAGGCTTATTTCCGCTTTTTCTCGATAAGCCTACGATAAAATTTAACAATTTCACCGTTAGCGTTTTCAACGTAGTGCGAACTCAAGTCAATTTGTCGTTTAGGTTCTGGGTGACTAAGAGCCTGTTTAAGTATTTTACTTAGGTCGTCGACATTACCTGTTTGAAACATTAGGCCGCCGTAATCTTCGATCAATTCTTTGCAACCGCCAGTATCTGACGCAATCATAGCTACGCCGGCGTCATACCCCTCTAGCATTACCCTAGGCAAAGGCTCGAATCGTGATGGGCATACCATTAAGTCGAAGCACTGATACAAGTCTTTAACATCCTTGCGATAGCCTGCGAATTTAATACGGTTGTCGTTACCAGCAAGTGCCTTTAGTTTGGCTTCATCGCTTCCGGCCCCTAAAAAAACGAGCCTCGCCGAATCAGCTTCTATAGATTTAAATGCCTCTATTAATGTGTCCCAACCTTTGCTCACGTGGTACCTGCCAACCGCGCCAACTAATATATCATCATTATTGACATTCAACTCCGCTCGTAACTTTTGTATTTCCTCTATGGATAAGCGACGGTGAGAAACAAGTGAGTTATGGGCTTTATGGGTTTGTCCCGTATATTCAAGGGGTAAATTCTCTATTTGCCAGCGCGCGTTGCAGATGAGGCCGTCCATCTTCATAAAGTGCGGCCCGTTGGCATCAATATGCAAGGTAGAGACAGTGGCAGCGGTCGGATCTATTTTAGCCACAAGACGAGTGGAGCGGCGAAGATGGCAATGGATAACGTCGGGTTTTATATGTGCCAGCCTGAGCCTTAGCTCTCTGCACGTGAACCAGCGTGGGCTGATTTCAACAATATTGATATTGCCATTTAGGTGATCGACAACGCTCACGTCGTTTTTTCGGTGATCCTTCCGCAGAACAAGCGTGACATCGTGCTCAAGGCTCTGTCGATTGCAGGATTCGGACGTAGACCTCTCCGAACCAGCAAAACCTTTAGAAAGTAATACGTGCACAATCTTTAAACGGGTATTTCCTGACATAATTGAGATTACAAAGAGTAAGGGGTGTCGAGCGGCTAGATTAAAATTAAAGATGCTAGATTAAAGATGAAAGGGTAGCACAATGCCTAACGTGATTGCAGAAAACAACTTCACAAACATACACACATCTCGTTACAGCTTTTCGTCTGCTTTCGGCTATCGGCCAGAAGCCATCAACCCATTCTCAAAAATCTGCCGTGATGGTTTGTTTTTGGGCATATCATACATCATATGTTTTGACACCAGCTTATACCTCTATTTTACCGTTGCCTTGGCAATAAAAATTAACAATAAAAGGGCCACAAAGTCCAACCGTTATGCCGGAGGACAACCAAAGAGGTTTCAAACCAACAACAAGGGCATAACCTGGCAAGCCCCCGCTGCAGTCACTCATGTGCAGCCGTGAATGCTCAGCCTTTTCAAAACCGGTGTTTCTTCTATCAACGAAAAGGTTTCGCCCGTTTGAAAATAAAAACAAGCGCTCCAACCAGTGTGCCGACAATAACCATGGGCTGTAGACGAATTAGGCTTCTTTTATAGAAATCCCACTGGGTGATTTTTCACCATCGGTCGTCGTGGTCGTCGTAGGTGTAATAACTCACCACAAAACTAGACAAGAAAAAAAGAAGCCTACCGCCGAATAGCCGTGATTAATAATTTGGCTAACTCTACCGTAGGTATAGGTTTTGAATATAGGAAATATCACCACCATTGTAGCCGCTACACCGCGCAGGCCATCCAGAATCCCATAATGACGTGGTTCTAGATAATGCGATGTTTGGGTAATAGCGGGCGTGAACATCCAGAGTCATTATTGGGGTTTACACCAATACTATACTTGGACTTTAATTAAAATCAGCCTTAAAATCATGAAAGGTGTAATTTTAAATACACAAGAAATACGAACGTAAACTAGCTGCAAGCTACCGCCCATAAGAACTGTGAGACTTTTTCAAAATCACGGGGAAGTAGTTACACCAGCGTATGCTCTAGTTAAAAAACCTTAGTATTTTATTGACGAAGAACATAGAGCACGCTTAGTTGTCACTGATTCAACGCTCCATTTAGAACAAAGACGATATCTTGGTATTGTAGGAAAATGCCGCTAAGGTGGTAAAAATCATATTCTAGATATCTAATTGCCTCCGTACAGCAAACATAAGCGGATTCACCCAGATCAGTGCCTTTCACACCATCATAACTCTACCATCTAATACATTTCACATTGAACAGAGCGGAACAATAACTCCCTTTTAACGCCCTTTTACCAACAGCTCGTATTAGGAGAAGAGGTCTTTTGCCCCAAATGGTTAATAGTAAACGTTGCGCAGTCAGTATCTGCTGCTTGGCTACCTACTGCCGATGCTGTAATGGTGTAGCAATCGAACGGCGCTGACGCGGAACAACTGTTGGTAACCGCCAAGGTATAGTAGCCTTCGCGAGAACTAACACCATCACCATTCACTACCAGGCGGCTTAATCCTGAATTATCAACATAGGACTGTGATTCAGAATAAATACGCTCCTGCATTGATGCTGCTTCGGAAAGGGCCCCTGTCCCGTCTGAGCGGCGACTTTTTTTAACCGTGTTATTGTAGGCTGGCAGAGCCACCGCCGCGATTATTGCGATGATGGCAACGGTTATCATAAGCTCTACCAGCGTAAAGCCCTGTTTTTTTTTGTTCATATACTAAAGCCACCTTTTATCAAATAATCATATACCGCTGCAAAGCTCGAACATTAATCCAAATTAATTTGGCGCCAGGATTGTCTGCCCGTCCTGAACGAATCGCTATTCAAGTTTAGTTGGTAGATATCTGATTCGGACCCCGATGCCACAACCGAAGCACCAGAACCCAATGTTTCAGACCCACCATTTTTAACTACTGTTATACCTTCATACAAGCCATGACCCATTTCAACATGGTTTGCCACCACGTCGCCTTCCGACGTGTCCGGGTCATCGCCTACGCTAAACACTTCGAAAGGTGCTGCTGTGCCTGTTCTTAGGTCTACCCCATAAAGGCGGCTAGTACCTGCGGTACAGTCTAAGATTAAAGCGGGTTTGTAACTTGCAAAAAGTAAGATATTACCGAACAGTGCCGCTCGGCTAAGGTTTCTAGCCGAAGGATTTGTTCCATCATGCTCCAAATCTAAGTACCAACCACCACGATTATTGCGAATAGCCGCTATAAGCTGGTCGAAGGTTTCCACAACCGTACCCGAAGGGATTTCGACGTCGCCACCACGAGAGATGGCGCCAGTATCAAGCACTTCAATCAATGTTGTGTTTTCCAACTCAGTTAGTAAAACCGATGACCAATCGAAATCACCCAGTGCATCGACAGGCTCCATAACCCCATAATAAGCTTGTGCTGCTATTGAGGTATTATCGGGGGCCATAAGCAATCGCCCCGTACCAAAAGCCACCCATCGGCGCCCCACTTGATCAACCGACACAAACGGAGCGGAAATAATGGGCTCCCCCGCATCTATTAAGGTAGACGATTGAGCTGCGACATCCAAACGAGTGCGCTTAAGTACTCCGGTTTGGTCGTTCGGAATTATTAGTGGCCCAGGAATTCCACCATTAACGCCATAGTACAGGGTGTCGTCTGTAAAGTTTTGCCCATTATCAACGGCAGTAATATCTCCAACAAAGGTATCCGTACCGCCAAGATCCAGTGGCCCAAAACCTGACTTATAGGTTTCGGTTTGCAAATCATAGATAAATAAACTCGCGCTCTGATCGCTAGTACCATCTTCTAGAATTGTGGGCCCAGAGCCAAATGCCACATACCATTCGTTAGTGCTAGGGCTCGAAAAATCAGTACCGGCCACCCGCTGTTTAACTACTGTAGGCAAGCTAGTGGTATACCCCAAGGCAGGGTGTGAAATTTCCGCAAGCAACACTGGTGGCTGCTCTGGATTGGTAACGTCAAACAGTGAGTATGACGAAGTTAAGGTAGTGTCGTCGGTACCGTCGTTATCGAGGTCTACGCCAATATCGCTGCCGCCAAACCCCATGCCTATCATTAATACCGTTCCCCAACCATTTGGGTGATCCGCATCGGAAGGGAAGATATTCGCATCAAAAACGATGGGCGAACCATCCACATAATAAGTATGCGCATAGTTGGGGTCGGTCTGCCATTGCAAATGAGGTAGTGCAGCGCGTGGCACGTAAGACCATAGCTCTGCTCCCAGCGGATGCCCCGCACCAGAACCCACCTCAAAACTTTTGTTGGCTAGGTTCCAAAAGCCTCCGTTAAAGGCGTGCACCATGCCGTCGTTCCCACCAACATAAACTACTTGGCGTCTATCTTTATATTGTTGCCTAAACGCCGCATAAGTTGTATCAAAATAAAGGCTATCGTACCTAGAACTGGGGGCACCAACCACCGCAGGGGACGAGTGAACAATATCGCCCAGTCTCCACACTTCGATATCGCCGTCTTCGTCGTAGTCTATTGCCCTAGATCGGTAGCCTGCAATGCCATCTTTACCTCTAACGAATTTAACCGTGTTATAGGCATCTTCAACCGAATCTGTATCCAGGTAGCTTATTAGGTCATTACTGCCGTTCACCGTCGCAGTGGCTAGATTATAAGCCGTCAATGCGCCGCTGTAGGCCGACCACACAGTAATGGCCGACGCTTCAAAATCTGGGAGAATATCGATTGCACCTTGGAGAATAGCTTCCGCATTGTCAAGGTCTTGCAATGCGTTCTCCTCATTTCCTTGTGCGATTATCAACTCGGCCTGACGAAGATTGACCTCAATTTGAGCGGCATCAATAGCCGAGGAGCCTAGTGCCGCTGCAAGCGCGTCATTTGCGGCAGTTAAAGCTTCGTCCTCGGCCAAAATAGCCGCTTGCGCACTAGCGTAGTCTAATTGAGCGGTATCTCTTTGGTTGGTTAAGGGAGTTATCGCGCCTGAGTGCCCATCCAGCTGCGCTTGCGCCGTATTGGCATCAATCTTTGCAAAAGCCAAAGCCTCAGCAGCTAAGGCTTGAACTGCAGCTAATGCTTCGATAGCCTCATCAGAAACTTGAACAAAATCGAGTGCCTGCTGCCCGTCAATGGACGTGATAATGTACCTTCCATTTGCTGCTGAGTCGGTGTAAGAACGCTGGGTAAGAATATCGGCGTCGGCAATATCACCCAAGGCATCTCGCGCCTCCCAAATGGTATTTAATTGATCGACATTGACGATAGCTTCGGGCGTGTCCACGGCCAAGTCAGGAGGGGTAGATTCCCCTGCACCGCTATACAAATTTGCCTGAGATTTACTTAAACCTGTATTGAAAAAATATTGCACAACCCTGTCTGTATCATAGCCGTCCAACTGTCCATTTTGGTTGGTGTCTTCGCGTAATAGGGCGTTTTCATCGATAAACAAACCCGACAGGCTGCCTACCCACTTTACTTCGTTACCTAAGCTATCTACTTTACTCGGGCTATATGCGGCCCTAATCACTGCACCTTCACCGCGCGCGTTATTAGCCAATACTGCCGCTGAAGATGAGGACGCATCTTTGTTTGAAAGGGAAAGAAAAATGGATTTCAGTGCGTTGTTTAGCGTGGCTGAGTCTCCAGCCAGATACGTTCTACTTGTACCTCCTGCTATAGCGATATTGTCCAATAAGCTCCCATCT
The DNA here is from genome assembly GCA_047616325.1 of Lentisphaeria bacterium. GTDB lineage: Bacteria > Pseudomonadota > Gammaproteobacteria > Pseudomonadales > Cellvibrionaceae > JBLHGN01. Next base: position 2,478 of record JBLHGN010000147.1, on the reverse strand, counting down.
ACGCCATTAGGCAAGCCAAAGCCGATAACATAAGTTTCAATACCATTGGCCAATAGATCGGCCGCTCTTGCCGCTGCACTTGCAATTGCAGCACTGGTATCCGTTAGCTGAGCGCCACTCGCATCCACCGAAGGAAGGCCATCGGTCACTAGAATCACATAATCATGCGGCTCACAGGCATTTACAGGAGGAGCTGCGGGCGTGCCCCCAGTATGCTCAGTGTTTGACAATGTACCCTTATAATAGTCGAGAGCACTGCCTAAAGCCCCTTCAATGGGGGTTAAGCCTGCATTACGCAAGGGGGTATCGGTGGCCATTGTAAACTGCGATGTACCCAGCGCATTGTTGAGAGAATTGAGCCTAGCTGTATCAACATCGCCTACCTCTACATGCAAAAAGCCCCTGCCTGGCGACGAGTGTGAAAACCATGTTTTGCTTACAAATTGCCAAGTTAAAATGGTGCCAAAGTCGAGAATATTTTGCGCGTAATCGCTGTCGGTGGGCACAAAACCATAGCGTCCTACCATACCAAAGTAATTATTAAAATCGTCGTTGTCGCCTATTTTTTGGCTAAAACAGTCATAGCTATCCCAAGGACCAATGCTAGCGCTTTCTGAGCCATTATCAAAATCTGCCGTCCCAGAATAACAGAATGCCGTGCTAAAGTTTCCACCAGCATAAAAGGGAAGAGAAATATTGTAATAGATATACGTTCCGCCATCTGCTGGGTTGGTAATACGGAATTTTTTGGTCGAGGAGTCCCTGTCGCCGCTGTAACTATCGTCGTAGTTAGCCGGGTTAAAACTAGCGTCATATTGGCTGTCGTGTAAGTATTGGCTCGATATACCGTTTTGCTGGTAAGCCATTAACCCCATGCGTGCTGCGCCCGCGTATGTGCCAATAATATCTTTTATGGCATTTCTCGCCATTTCCGATTTACTACCGGCATTAGCACTGCCAACGGCTTGGCCGCTGGGGGCTTCATCCATACTGTTTGAGTTATCCAATATAAAGAGCACATTGGGTTTGTCGCCGGATGCCGAATTGTCTATAAGCACAGGAATAGACACAAATTCAGAAGCCGACTCCGCGTAACTTGCGTTTACATTAAAGATAAAACAAGCAGAAAAGCCATACGCAACTGCGCGGCGATAAAAAGAACGTACTCTATAGGTGCTATTCATTTCTTAACTTCCTCCCAGCGGTGAACCGTGTTGCATCGCACTACTAGTAAATGGTTACTTCTACAATTAGATCGCCACGAAACCGGATAGTCACTTTTGCCTGCCCGTCTGTATTGTTTCTTCTATCTATAATACTTGCCGCGTCTGGCAAGTTATATCGACCGACGCTTGTTGCAAGTTTGCGATCGCTGCCTAGCGCTACAAAATCTCCATGAAGTATGCGTTCGTTTCCTACCGCGGGCCGATCACCACTAACACTACCTTCTGTAGTCATAGCCCGCACGCTAGCAGTGGATAAACATAAAACTGCAAATATGGCACCAGACACTATTGGCATTACTTTCATGATTTTCTCCAAAAACACGTCATAATTATTGAAACACTGTAAGGCTCTATTGAGCCACTTTGTAGGTTGACTGAAGCATGGCCCGAGATGAACCATTGACTCCGCGCGCATAACTGGTTATGCGATAAAAATAGTTCCAGTCAATTGCAGCATAAGGGGGAGTGGGGACCGCCAGCGTCACGGTCGGGTCGACTTGCACATAACACAAAAACTCTATAATAATTTGCGGTTTCTGGGTCAGACCGGTAAAACTAAGTTGTGAATCTAAAGCGCTTCCAACGGTAGTCCATGTCGCTTCATCCCGTGCTAATTCTGTTGCAGGCTCGCTCAACCAACAAGGGTCTGCTGCTTCAAAAGTACCGTTAAAACACTTACCATTATTACAGAGTGCGGTAAAACAATCTTCGCTAGCACAACCAGCGGCAAAGTAACTTTCTTGCAGGCTTGCACTTAATTCTTCGGCCTTCCGCTCGCCTTCTGCCAGTGCCGCTTCTGCCGCCTGAAATACCACATCGGCATCGCGATAGTTGGTGGCCATTTTTTGGCTAAGCGTGACATTTCCTATTGATGAAATACCTACTACAGTAAGCACCAATAGAATAATCAAGCTGATAATTAAGGTGTTGCCTTGTTGCATAAATTTCACTGCGCTACCTCTAGTTTCTCAAGGCTATGGTGGATATAACTTCCTGCCGAAGGAAACGATCGGTAGGGGTGTAGGTCGCGTCTGCAAAACGATAGACTTGAGGCTCTGAAGCTACCGCAACAAAGGATCTAAATAAGAGATGCAGGCGCACTGAAACAACATTGGCCCAATCTCCAAAGGCTAAGCCGTCGGCATCCAAATACCTGTTAGCTACACCGCTGCCATTTGAATCAAAACCGTAAAGTACTTGTACATTTTCTACCCCTTGCACGAGTTCTTCGTCGACAGCCGTCGCGCTACCA
>JBLHGN010000146.1:0-8849 GCA_047616325.1 Lentisphaeria bacterium | reverse complement strand
AGCACGCCGAGATCGGGTGATGCTTGACGAGCAACTTGGGTAAAGCACCTAAAAGCGGCATTGCTTTAGCGAGATGGGCGCCAGCTAGGCTGGTAAGCTCACTGAAGCTCGGGTAGAATCACCAACCCTTTTAAAGGTAGTCGTTTACGTTATCCATATCCCAAAGCGCTTGTTAGCACCCCTTAGTTGGTGAAGCAGGCCCAATTACTTTGTACCCCAAGCCACATCCGCTTCTGGTTTCAATTGCGAAGTCCCCGAGTACTACTATTAGTACTACAGCGGTTTGCAATCGTTAATACACATACTTTTTAGCGTATAGCCCAGGGAACGCGTTGTACAAGGTGCATTAAACACAAAAGGTTCACCATGGCTTTTAGACCAACCCTGTTTCACTCTACCCAAAAGGATTGGCTGGGTAATATACGCGGCGATGTACTCGCTGGACTAGTTGTAGCCTTAGCGCTGATACCAGAAGCTATTGCATTTTCGATTATTGCGGGGGTAGACCCAAAGGTCGGCTTATACGCTTCGTTTTGTATTGCGGTGGTTATGTCAATTGTTGGTGGGCGCCCAGGCATGATTTCAGCGGCCACTGGTGCTATGGCACTATTGATGGTGACACTGGTAAAAGACCACGGCTTGCAATATCTGCTAGCCGCCACCGTATTAACGGGGGTACTGCAGATAATTATGGGCTATTTAAAGCTGGGAAGTTTGATGAGTTTTGTGTCGCGTTCGGTGGTGACAGGATTTGTTAATGCGCTGGCAATTCTTATTTTTATGGCGCAATTACCCGAACTCACCAATGTAACCTGGCACGTATATGCAATGACCGCCGCGGGTTTGGCTGTCATCTATCTGTTTCCCTATTTGCCGGTCATCGGTAAATCAATACCCTCACCTCTTGTATGCATATTGGTGATTACTGGTTTATCGATGTCCTTGGGTCTGGATATTCGTACTGTAGGGGACATGGGGGATTTGCCTGACACTCTTCCAATATTCTTATGGCCGGAGGTGCCCTTTAATTTCCATACACTTTCCATCATCCTGCCCTATTCCGCCGCACTAGCGGTGGTGGGTTTACTGGAATCTTTGATGACCGCCACCATTGTGGATGATCTCACTGATACCCCCAGCGACAAAAACCGTGAATGTAAGGGCCAGGGCCTCGCCAATATCGGCTCAGGTCTTCTTGGTGGAATGGCGGGTTGTGCAATGATCGGTCAGTCTGTGATCAACGTAAAGTCAGGTGGGCGTGGACGCTTGTCAACCTTTGTTGCGGGTAGTGTATTGTTGGTATTGGTGGTTTTTCTCAATGATTGGGTAGCCAAAATACCCATGGCCGCCCTTGTTGCCGTGATGATAATGGTGTCCATAGGCACCTTTGACTGGCGCTCAATTAAGAATTTAAAAAAATACCCGCTATCCACCAACGTTGTCATGGTGAGTACCGTGGTTGTGGTGGTGTGGACCCATAATTTGGCTTATGGTGTTTTTGTTGGCGTACTTTTAGCGGCGCTATTTTTTGCCAACAAAATCAGTCACTTTATGTACATGGACTCAGAGCTCGATGAGTCAAGCGACACCCGTACATACCATTTTCACGGCCAGATATTTTTCAATTCGGCCGACAGGTTTTTAAAAATGTTCGATTTTAAAGAAGCCGTGGCTCATGTAGTGATAGACTTAAACCGCGCCCATTTTTGGGATGTGTCGGCCGTTCATGCGCTCGATATGGCTGTTGTGAAATTTCGCCGAGAAGGTTCGGATGTTAAGGTCGTTGGCCTCAATCAGGCCAGCGAAACTATTGTTGACCGCTTCGGTGTGCACGACAAACCGGAAGAACTAGAAAAAGTTTTGGGAGGCCATTGATGAACACAGAAAACATCGCAAGCGAGCAACTGGTACTGGCGTGCATAGACGGCTCATCAGTGAGTGAGGCTGTGTGTGACTATTCCAGTTGGATCGCATTAAAAGTAAAGGCACCTTTAACGCTGTTACACAGCATTGAACATCAACACACCCCCGACATTGCCGACTACTCCGGCGCCATTGGTCTTGGCAGCCGCGACGAATTGCTCAAGGAACTCACTGAGCTGGAGCAAAGCCGTAGCCGATTGTTGATAGAGAAAGGGCAGCTTATGCTTGCCGCTGCTAAGCAGCGTGTCAAACTTGATGGCGTAGCTGCACCGGAAGTGTGCCAGCGCCATGGCAGTCTAGTGGAATCCCTTATCGACCTGGAGCAAAAAACACGCGTACTGGTTTTGGGCGTTCGCGGGGAGAGCCATCAACAGCAGCATGAGGGCATTGGTCGCAAACTCGAGACGGTTATTCGCTCTCTGCACAAACCTATATTGGTAGTAAATAAGGCGTTTACCGAACCCAAAAGAATTATGCTTGCCTATGATGGAGGCGCAGCATGTAAAAAAGCCCTAGCGTTGATGACCGCCAGCTCGATGTTTAAAGATACCCCCTGTCACATAGTACACGCGGGATGCGAGGGCGAAGCACTGCTTGACGAAGCTCGCGGCGAATTGGAAGCGTCGGGAATGGCCTGTGTTACGGCGCAAGTGGACGGCAAAATAGAAGAAGCACTTGCTCGTTACCAAATTGAAAACGATATCGATCTTATGCTTATGGGGGCCTTCAGCCACAGCCGTATAAGGGATTTTCTCTTGGGAAGCTTTACGGCCAAGATGCTGGCGATTACCAGCCGACCGCTGTTATTGTTGCGCTAACCTTCGCGGAGCAGGGTAATCGACTTCTCGCATACGATTTAGGTTTTTTTAGGATTATTGTTCGACGACCTTTTTTGTTTCAGGTTTCAAGCTAAAGTGGAGTACTAGGTAGCCCACTGTACCCGAAATGAGGGAGCCCAGAATAATGCCTAGGCGTTCGTCGAAAAGTAAATTAACGTCTGTTTCTTCAAAGGCCAAAGAGCCGATAAACAAACTCATGGTGAAACCTATTCCACACAGGGCAGCGGTACCGTAGAGAGCACCCCATGTCATTCCCTTTGGTAGTTTGGCTAGCTTTAGCTTAATAACAAGCCAACACAAGCCAAATATTCCTACCTGTTTACCCAAAAATAAGCCTAACGCTATACCCAATGGAACATTGTGGAGCACATGTTGTACGCCGACACCAGCAAAACTAATGCCAGCGTTGGCAAAGGCAAATACTGGCAAAATGAAAAAGGCCACTACAGAGTGTAGGTCGTGCTCTAATTCTTTTAGCAGTGAATGTTCAGAGTTCTTGCCAGAGTTCATCGGAACAAAAATGGCGAGCAATACACCGGCCAATGTGGCGTGAACACCAGACTTTAGCATGGCGACCCACATTATAACTCCCACCAAAACATACACACTTCTCGAGCTTACCTTGCGCCAATTTAATACTGCTAGCACTGGAACGCAGACCGCGACAACAATCAAGGAGGCGAAGGAAATTTTCGCAGTATAAAAAATGGCAATAATAACGATAGCTCCAATATCGTCAAAAATTGCAAGAGACGTGAGAAAAATTTTGAGGGTGATCGGCACTCGCGATCCAAGCAGCGTTAATACACCTAAGGCAAAAGCTATATCCGTGGCGGTGGGAATGGCCCAACCCTGCATTGCGGCTGGATCACTGCTATTGAAATACATATAAATAAATGCGGGCGCGGCCATTCCACCTATGGCACCAACGCCGGGAAGAATTATATTGCGCCTGTCAGACAACTCGCCGTCGATTAGCTCTCGTTTTAATTCCAGACCAACAAGAAAAAAGAAAACGGCCATTAAACCGTCGTTTATCCATAACAGCAATGGTTTTTCAATATGCAGCGCACCCACTGAAACTTGTACAGGGGTATCCAGCAGCAGGGCATAAAAATGTTGTAGCGGGGAATTGGCTAATACTAGAGCCAAAATGGCGGCGAATATCAATAAAAGGCCACCGGCTGATTCAAGTTTAAAGAAACCTTCTATGGCGGATACGGGCAGTTTGATCATGGAAAATCTCTAATAACAAGTAGTGTTTTTGGGTGAATTAATATGTGTTTGACAAGCTTTGCGTATAAACTTTCTAGCGAGGGACTGTAGCTTGCATCTTATATTGATAGTGCTTTCTCCGTTGTAGAGTTATTTGTCAAGTATTTTTGAGAAAAACATTAAAAAAACGAAAAGAAATATATGTAGGAATTATTACCATGTCTTCTTTCTCTCGATTTTTAAAGCACAAAATTGGACATACTTCCAAAATGCTTTCTTACCCACAGTGTCGCATCTGGGGCATACGAAAGTGCTATTTTGAACCACTCTTTGCACGTTTTTTGTGTCACTGGATCTACCGTGTGTATGTGTCAATGTTTAAAAGTTAGAATATCAAGTTACCCTAAAGGCCGAGTAAAAGTTAAAATAAAGGAGTGTGCAATATTTCTATTCGTACCTTCCAGTTTGTTGAATTTAACTCAATCGGCTTGAGCGAGTCGAATAAAACTATAAAAAGTAAACCGTGCAAGAGAAGAGACAGCATCGGGTTTGAATTTTATCAAAACCAAAGTAGAGTTAAATAAATTAAAGAGTTGTCCTAACATAGCCATTTAGATCAAAGCTAAGTATTGCACATTAACACTTTTACTACATTTGTTTTTGAATTAGGAGAACAAGCTAAATCTTAAAAGCACCAGTACCGCCAAAAACCTCTTTGTTCCTTTAGATCGTTTTTTGAACTACCCTCTGTTTCGCAATCACCTATTATGAGATCATCATTTGTAAAGTTGTTTCGGCGTACCCGCTGTAACAATAATACGAGTGCTGGCTCTGGCAATGACTTTTTCTCGAATTGTGCTGTGGGATTTTCCGGGTTATAACGCACTAAGTTTATGGGTATTTTAGAATTACTGCGATGTACCAGGGGATAGACATTGTCTGTAGTTTCTAATGTACAGCTTCTAATTGGTGGCAGTGTATAAATAGGGCTCTACGGCGGTGTAATTCGCGGCCATCTTTACACCACTAGATGCAGTTGTTTGCAATAGGTAAACGCATGTATCTAGTGACGCCAATCTGCCCAAAGCCGTTTCCCCTCGCGAGGGCTATTTATGGACGGGAACTAATTAATATTTCGCATCAGTTGAAGTATCACCTTTGCGAATGGCCGTGTTTTCGTTCAGAAATTCGTTGTGCCTTTTTATCCGCTGGGTGGCGGTAAAAAAATCCTCTTCCACAAAAGCTTTCGCCATATATTTCACTAAGCGGTTCATGGCGACTATCGCTGTGTGGTCGTAACTGCTAAATCTCTTTACCGAACTCGAAATTCGAGCATCCCACAGCAGTGCGCCGTCTCGGGTTTCTAGTCGTAAATGGATACTAATTGTGCCCCAGCTCAAACCAAAAAAATTTCCAAATTTAATTTTTTCTACGTGAGCTTTAATATATGCGGCGTCACTAGAGGCAAACTTTGGGTCGGTTTGTGAGTTGTAACCTGCAGCATCCAATGCCGATTCAACGCTCCTCATTATATTGCCAGCGCTATCACCGTGTACCTTTATAGAGCCCACGCCAAAGGTCAGCACGGTAGTTTCTCCTACCTTATCTGAAGTTAGCCCTGAAGCGTGGGTGGCTACATTTACGGTCCCCTCGCGAGTATTTTTAGGGGTATAAGGCTTGGTGGACTTCAACTCGTCAATTGAGGTGCATGCCGTAAGCAGAGCGATAAGTGCTAAGCAGAAGCAGATCTTTATGCAAGTGGTGGGGCTTGTTGGTTGATACAAATGATTACTCCCAGTGTGACGGTAGGCTACCTTACGGGGTACAGAATAGCGTGTTTCCGACAAATTACTATGCGCGCACACAATCATCAAGATGTGATGCTAGAACTTGTGCTTCCGTCACAGATTTCATCGATAAAAGCATGTTTATACCCGTCTTGGATGCCATTAAAATACGGTTTGCGTTTTTGGTTTAGGCTGCTGTATAGAGGTACAAATTCGATAGGGTCATCGAAATATATAATAAGTTCATTCTGCCACTGGCGTTGTTTTATCATTTCTTGGGTATCCAGAGTACAGCGAGTGTAATCACCCCGCCCCACTCGTATCATTTCAAGAGCGCTCTCTGTAGTCTGTGCGAATACAGAAGAGACCTGTGGCCGCGCCACATACCCGTCTAAATAGGTCAGGCCAAAAAACGCAACCAAGTGAAAATTGCTTAGATCTCGATCCAAGCTCATACCTGGTCTACCAAAAAAAGATGCCCCGACAGAGAGAGGTGGCGTAGAAATCATAAAAAAAGGGGTCCAGCCTTGATCTCGGGACTTATTCGCAACAAGTCACGGTCGATTTGTCCCGTTTTAGCCGTTTTTAAGACGCGTTTTGTAGGCAGTTCGCGAAATTCTACACTAAGACTGGGATTATTAAACGCACTCGTAGTTTGCGACTTTAACTTGGCCCAATCAAATAGGTGATTTGTAGGGCAATTCATAATGAAGCTTTCTGCGCCAACTCACTGGGAGCACAAGAGGCAAAGGCTCAAAGCCGCACCGTTAAACAATATTTGATCATCCGTAGTTGTTCTCGAGGCATGTTAGCTCTAGCGATTATGAAGCTGAAGTATTTCAAATGTTGTAATGTAAACGTACAGCCAATTATCCATACTCACAACAGCATCATATGGCTCATCTTTTAGCGTAATGAACCTTGAAGCGTGAAATATTATCGTAGAATTAAGCGACTCGTTATGGGCGGCACCGTAGTCAGGCTTGATGGTTTTTACGCCAAAAAGCCGAATGGGAACTAGTTGCCATGATTATAGTAGCTTTACAAAAAGTAAGGCTGTCACAAGCGCCTTTTAATGAGCTATAGAAATGTTTCTTTTGTAAAAACGCTGCTTCGTTTTTTCTTTACCAATACATCAAAGCTCATTGAAAACGTTTTACCTATCTCGGGAAGAGTGTGCACGGTGCTTCCCAGCTTTAGTTCTTTTTCCAGCATTTAGTCGGGCAGGATTGAAACGCCGTGGTTATTTACCACCATGGCCATGGTCATATCGGCATCGTCGCAGTTGATAATGGGGCCGCGTTTTAAACTCTGATACCAAGCACGGGTCGGCAAGTTTGGCCTAGTAACGTATCGCCTCACAGTTCCGCGTATAGTCAATAATATCCAAGTCGAGCACGTCAGCGACAGCTTTTATTTGTTTTCCCCACCTTTAATAAATTTTGCTTTGCCTGTTTGTGGGAAATGCCGTAAAAAACCCGACGGAGGCCTCATCCCTCAAAGGCGAAAGAGGTCCAGCTGGTGTCTTCGGGGTCAAGCGGTAAGGTAGGATCGAAACTCATTGGCATGGGGTTATATTGCAACACATTTTTACTGCCAACTTCAGAGTTAAAAACCCCCAGATAGTCAGCGCCTTCGTTTGGCAAATAGATAGAGCGTTTGATACAAAAGAACGTTGTAATCCCTCGGGCATGTGCCAGCTGGAATCGATAGCTTGTGATTCTAATATTTGGGTTCGTTCGGCGGAAGTCAGATGCTCAAATTCTTGACGGTACATACTGTAAGAACGGTGAGCTCAAACTGAAATCGAGTTAAATCCAACGAATATTTACCATCAAATCTCAGGAATTATCACAAAGATAGAAATACATCTTGTCAATATAGGATTCATCGACTACGACACGCCCCCTATTTATGATGATGACTGAGCTAAAATGAGTGGTTATTTAGGCTCCAAAGCAACATCTGGCCTATTTCAAAATATTATAGCGATGATGCCACCACACCAAACTTATATAGTGACCCATCTTGGTGGTGGAACCATAATAAAAAGAAAGCCACCGGCGATGAAAAACATTGGCCTTGATGCAACGGCACTTGAAAAGTTTAGCACCGCGCATACGGTAGAGCTGTTCAATGTTTGCACCCATCAATTCTTAAGCGATTATCCCTTTACGGGTTCTAAATTAATATATTGTGATCCCCCTTATGTCCGACATACGCGGGCATCAAAAAACTCCAAGTATCGCTTTGAATATTCAGATCAGGATCACAAAGACCTGCTGACTTTGATTAAGACCCTACCGTGCAAATTCATTCTTTCTGGGTATCCATCAGCCCTGTATGACGACTTATTAGGTGACTGGCACACAATGGAATTGCAAGTCATGAGCCAATCAGCCCCCGCACTGAAAAACTTTGGTACAACTATACCGTTGATCGTGTCCACTGGATCACCTATGCGGGGGCAAACTTTACGCTTCGTCAAAATATTAAACGAAAAGCACAGAACAGGGCACGAAGATACCAAGCACTACCCAATGCTGAACGCCTCGCAATTCTATCGGCCTTAATGGCGGTGGAGGCATCTGATATCGAGGCGACCCTCTGAACAAGAAGAATTCACTTAATTTCGACCGATCCAAGCGGCAGGAATTATCCAACACCTGCCTTATCCGGATGGTGCTTGAACTGCAGGCGTTGGTTCACCTACAAAAAAGTGACCTGAATGAGAAAGCCAATAAAATAGACGAATTAACAGAACAGCTCACCAAGCTAAATGAAGAACAGGAAAATCAAAAGACACAAGCCATCAACAAAGAAGTCAACAAACCCAGCTCAAAAAAGCCCGAATGGGATAAAGATGGAAACCGCAAAGAGCGGCAAGCCAAGCAAGAGAAAGCGCAAGAAGAGGCCTAGTTGTGGTAACCGATCAAAATCAGACTTAACGCTAGACGCCACACATCATACAAAGCAGTCGATCTGCCCTGGCTGTGAAACAGATTTATAAGGTCGCGTGGGCAGCGCTAAAGCCGCGCGAATTGTAGAAGATATAGCCCCACCCGAAGCAAAGACACAAGTAACC
>JBLHGN010000145.1:0-8949 GCA_047616325.1 Lentisphaeria bacterium | reverse complement strand
TTAATATTTAGTTCAAAAAATATATGGCTTTAGGTCGTCTATATTTGGCTCGTGAAATGTGAGGCTTGACCACATGCTTCCTTCTTCCCTCAATTCACCCCACCCAATACCGCCCATCCAACCGACTAACACCCAACCCACTCATCCTCCTAATCTCAATCTGGACAGGCATCCGCTCTTTCAACGCATCCACATGACTAATCACCCCAGTCAATTTCCAATGATTATCTGTGAGTGCAATTTGGCCGGTGCCGGGCAACAGCGGATATTAGCGCCTCTTAATTGTTGTCGGTAGATTCTATCGAAAGTGGACACGAATGGTAATGTGGGTATCCTGCTCATATTTGAACTAGGATTATTGGCCTTAGCTTCATCTCGTTCTATATATCCAGTCATAAACTGGGTATTGTAGGGTAATTCACGATTCAAGACCTGCCCCCCCCAATCCTCTTTTCCTTCCAAATTGACGCTTATATTTTTTTAATTATGTTTTGTTCTGTAAATTTTCATATTCGAAAGGTATTCTACTCAAACAGTGCCTTAAGCCTAGCGATACCTCTGCGAATCGATTCTTGGTCATAATTAGCGAAGCTCAGTCGAATATAATCTTGCATACAATCGTTATTTGAAAAAAGAGCACCCGGCAGAAACCCCACTTGCAAACCGCTCGCCCGTTCCCGTAATGCTTCCACATCGACATGTTTAATCAGCTTTAACCAGAAAAAGTAGCCACCTTCAGGTTTAGTCCAGCTGACATGATCAGACAATTGCTCCCTTAATGTCGCATCCATCATATTAACCCGCTCGCCGTAAACAGTTCGTAGCTTTGCCAGGTGCTTTTGAGCCAGCCCAGAATCAAGGGCTTGCTTCACAATCATGGAAGTGAACTGATTAATACTACCGCCACTGTTCGCCAAGCCGGCCTTAGTCAATTGCTGTACCAACTTATTGCTACTCTGTATCCAACCCAGTCGCAGTCCTGGGGCTAGTATTTTTGAGAACGAGCCGACCGATAAGACAGTGTCCCCAACCAGCATTGTGCCGAAGGCCGCCGGGGGCGTGCCATGATATGTAAGTAATTGATATACCTCATCTGCCACAATCAAAAAATCATGGGCCTGACTTAAGGCGATCAATCGTTTGCGGCGCACCACACTCATACTACGTCCACTGGGATTTTGATAACTGGGAATCGTGTAAACGAAGGTCGGCTTTACCCTAGACAAGACATCTTCAAGAGCGTCAAGATCCATACCATCTTCATCTAGTGGCACGGTTATAATATTCAGCCCATGATCTTTGAAAATCTGATAAGCCAAAAAGTAACACGGCTCCTCCACAATAATAATGTCCGACGCTCGCGACAACTGTGTGCAAATAAAATCAAGTGCCTGAGAAACTCCACCAGTTAGAAAGAGCGAGTCAGCCTGAACTCTCTGTCCATAATTTTCTTCAAGGAAGGCAGCCAATGATTCGGTAAAGCGCGCGTCCCCTTTTTTCCTACCATAATTAATGTCATTCGGCTCAGCCACACGAAAAAACATCTCGCTCGCCTGCTGTAATAAATCAAGTGGCAACAGATCCGACGACGGACGACCGATGCCAAAGTTGATCATCTCTCCCGCCCGCGCCGTGTCGTTTTTAAGAATGGCTTTACTCATTGGAAAAACTACCGGCGAATTGAGAAACAAATAAAATCATCAAAAATTTATTCCAACTGTTAAATATAATGTGCGAATTCATTACCGGGTAGGTCGGGGCCTTATGGCCCGTTCCCCCCTAAGAAACGTACGTGATAGTTTCCCATCATACGGCTCAAGCCCTTCAAAGGCCGATATTGCACGACCCGCCCATTAATGTTCAACGTAGTGTAACCTTATGCTACCAAGATTTTAAGGGATGTCGAGTTTATCTTCATCCTATCTTTGATAGACTGGTATTTCTGTATCCTTTCCTTCCTTCAAAGTAATCATCACATGCTGGATCGTAAGGGTTCGCATCCGCACGCACCTTAATGTGATGTGATAGCGAATCGGAACGTCGGCCGCTCTAAATAGCCTGACCACCTTACATACGCCTTTAACCGTAAAGTATTCAGAGCTATATTCAACGCGGTCCTTTAGACGCCTGTAATAGCGCTTCGATATCCAGGCCCACGTTTTCGAACGATGCTCTCGTTTCAACCACTTCTTAACAATAAAATACATACGATTGTCGATGTACGCCATACGCTCTTTGGCCACAACTTTACGGTAGGCGTAAGCCCAGCCCCGTATTATCTGGTTGAGCTTTAACAAAACAACATGAAAGGGTGTTCCTCTATGGCCATTCATAAACTCCGTCACTTTATCCAATAGTGCACGTGCTTTCCCATCTTCGGGTTTAATCAATAGTTTCCCGTTATATTTTCTGATATTTGTCCCCAGAAAGTTAAAACCGTCATCTATGTGACTCAGCTTAGTTTTCTCGTCGGACAGCACAAGTCCGCGCTCGGCGAGAAACGCTTCCACATCAGGTTTAATCTCGTTTAGTAAGATCTCTGGAGTGGCACCGGTAATAATAAAATCATCCGCATAGCGAACGATGTTTAATTTCCGAACCTTTTTATTTCTACCCACTTTTACAAGATTTTCCAGCCCGTCCAGTGTCATTTTGCACAGGATCGATGAGAATAATTCCGCCTTGCGGCGTCCCGTCTTCAGTTTTGTGGAATTTGCTGGTTTCCATATAACCAGATTTGAGCCACGTCCGAAGTATTCCTTGGAGAAGTGGGATGTTGTTTAATAGCCATTCATGGCTAATGCGATCAAAACAGGCCTTTATGTCCGCCTCCTGTATCCATTGTGCGGATACTTTCTTGAAGAGTGACGTAAAGCACATTTTCACCGCATCATGCAGACTTCGTTTTTCCATGAAGCCGTACGAGCGTTGATCCGCAACCGTTTACGTAATGGGTTTTAAACCAAGGGCATACAGCATCTGCATCGCTCGATCATGAAGTGTCGGAATGCCTAACGGCCTTAACTTGCCGTTCTTTTTGGGAATATATATACGTCTTAGAGGTTGTGCTCGATACCCATGTGACTGCAGGCCGAGCGCCGCTTGCCAGCGCTTTTTAGAGCTTTTTCACGTCACTCCATCAACGCCAGCCCTTCATACAAAATCCAATTCGCATGGTGGGTAGGATACTGGAGGCAGAGCTCCAGGTTGCGCTACTAAATTAAATTCGATTTAATAAAACGTGTTTTAAATAAACGCGAATTAAAATAGTTTAACAACATATATTTATGCAACTTCATGTCGCAAATAACGCCTTTATAAAAGGCAATTCTTATGGAGTGGAGTTTTGGGGTAAAGTGGCGAAGCCACCCCAAAACGGAGCGTGGACCAAAACGTCAACTGGACAAATTTGTTAGCTTTACCTAGCCACATTAAGATTCTAGAGCAGAACACCTGGGCTAAGCGCAGGCCAACTGGCGGTTTTAACGCCTAGGCCTCTCGTTCTGCTAGGTGAATCAGGCATTAAAAAAGTAACTCTGTCGCCTCTTTTGTCTTTTCGGCTGCGGCATTTCAAATTCAGCCGAAGATGACACCAATAGTGGAATCAATTTGGTTTGACTATTTCTTGGTGGGTGCATCTTTTTTTAGTTTGTTCTTATTTTGTACCTTTGTGAATGTCTGACCGATTAATATATTTACAACTTCGCACAATCCAACTTATTTTGCCCAGGAACAACCCCTGTCATCACAGTCTTTTGGTAATCACTACCATTAAAGGCTTGCTCAAAAATGGCAACTTGATAGCTGCACAAGCCATCATCTCGCGCCATGGTCACGACGCCCTGAATGCGGCGTCCGGTTTGTATACCGGTCGAAGAGTGGCGTAAAATACCCCAGTCCCGGTCGACAATGAAAACGTATCGCAGGGTTTCTTGCCACTGATACTGCTGGGCCCAACTTTTTGCAGCGATTAAGGCGTCTTGCTCCAGCGATTGGTCATGCATGCCTTTTTTTGGTAACTGATTATCGGCCGTTCGCTGCTTATCTTCTTGGGCATAACGGGCGTCCAGCGCCTCTTTAGCTTGCGTTGCATAGCCTTTTAAGCGTTGATCAATGCGACTTTGCAATTCTTTTTCCACTGTCAGTTGGCGCACAAAAACCTGATCTTGAGCAATAACATTAAAGTGGTTCTTATCTGTCCATAGGGCTTTACCCAAGGTGGCGTTAGTCCACCACAGCACACCCTTATCGTGTTCAATTAAAAAACGTCCCATATGCCCCATTTCATAAACGTTTTTACCGATGGCATCGCTCAGTTCGGCCTGATAATCAAATGTATCACTTGAACAATTTCGACAATTCATCCCCGTTAAGGTGATTTTATGTTTTGATTCGATTTTCACGTCAATTTGGTCATAGGAGCCACTGCCGACCGTCTGCCGGGCCGCTGCGTAATACGTGCCGTTACCGCCCTTTACTTCAATGGCCGCCACGCCTTCGCCGGTCATTAAGCGTTTGGACTCTGCCATCACAAATTGCTTACCTTCATCCAAGCCAATACCAGCAGAGCCAAGCTTGTTGTAGATATTGGCATAAGTGATGTTGTTCCAGACTTTTTTGCCAAGCTGGGCATCGCCCATAACCGAAACAAAAGTGCTTTCGTCATAGGCAAAGATGTAAATGCCGGACGAATTAAAAAATACAGGCCTATTAAGTGCCGATGATTCTATTTCTAATAGACGATAACCTGCTCGCGGACAGTTTGGACAGCTTGTAGCGACTAAGACTTTTTCCCCGTTAACCACGCCATACTCTATCTGCAATTTTTGTGTTTGCCCGGCAGCGCTGCGCTCTGGCTGTGCCAACTGGTAAACACCATTCACTTGCTCCGGAGATAACTCAAACGCGTGCGCGCACAATGCACTGCAGCATAAAATAGTGACCGCCATGACTTTAACAAGTGGGTTGGACATTGTATTGCTCCGCTGTGTTGTGTTGTGTTGTTCGTTGTAAAAATATGGGTTTAACTCTAACTCTAGTCGCACAGGCACTACAACTAAATATAAGCAAGCTCTGGTTCATTAAAGAAAGCGAACAAAAAACCAAACCTACTACAGCTTAAGTATCAGGTGAAGCCAGCAAATCATAAAACACGCCCCTTCTCGGATGGAACAACCGAAGCAACTCCATACCTCTGCCACAGAAACGACATGTCAGGGGATTACGCTTTGCCACCTCTTCAAAAAAATCAGCATACGTGATGCGCTTAATGTAACACACCATCGCATCCGCCAGATCACCTGCCACACGGGCTATCACTTCATACAATTTTTCGAAGGCCGCCGTGGTTTGGAGGCTGAAATAGCGAACGCGTTGAAAACCCTTGGTGGAGAATATGCTGAACCATTCTGCCAATGAATCTCTGGCCGCTTATCGTTTCATGCGCTCTGGATTCACTGGCATCACTTAGTGTGGGTGTCGATGTTGGGTGATACACATTATTGCCATCATACCTACAACATTATTGGCTTACACCGTGACTTTCCTCCATTATTGGGTACCACCCTACCTTACCCCATCGCTGGAAGGCGCCTTCGGCTTTTCCAACCTACGCTAACGTTGGTACTAGCACATTGATTGTTAACCCAATTGAAATTGTAGATACGCCCGGTAAGGCATCACACAGAGGAATACATGCACGAACTCCCCATAGACAAAATCCGATCAGACTTCGCCCTTGCGATTAAAGAGCACCACTTAGTGGTACAAGCAGAGACGGGCTCGGGGAAGTCCACCCGCTTGCCGCTGTGGGCTAAAAAAGAAGGAAAAGTCTTGGTCGTAGAGCCTAGACGGGTGGCTTGCACGGCTTTGGCCGACTATGTGGCTCAGCTCGATAATACACGCCTGGGTGATAACGTGGGGTATGCCATCCGCTTTGATTCGCAATACAAGCCGCACACCCAAGTGATTTTTGTCACGCCGGGAATTGCTCTGCGCTGGTTAAGCGAAACGGATTTGCGCGATTTTAAGACGATCATTATTGATGAGTTTCACGAACGTCGCTGGGATACAGATTTATTGCTCGCCCTACTCAAAAAGAAGGCAAACCACCGTTTAGTGCTCACCTCCGCCACGCTTAATAGCCAACAACTCAGTGAGTTTTTAGGTGGGAAAATGCTGATATCTGAAGGCCGCGCCTTCCCTGTCACCGTTGAACACCTAGCCAGTGGCACGCAAACCATGCCAGACTT
This sequence comes from Lentisphaeria bacterium, assembly GCA_047616325.1. Taxonomy (GTDB): domain Bacteria; phylum Pseudomonadota; class Gammaproteobacteria; order Pseudomonadales; family Cellvibrionaceae; genus JBLHGN01. The sequence goes on along the minus strand of JBLHGN010000145.1, from coordinate 2,698 downwards.
AAATAACTTAGAAAACAAAGTCTGTAGCGCGGTTGAGCAAGGCCTAGCGCAACAAAATGGCGATATATTGGTGTTTCTTCCCGGTCGCCGTGAAATTACCTCCTGCCAAAGCGCCCTGCAATCATTGGCACGTCAACACCCTAAGCTTAATGTGATCCCACTGCATGCAACAGAATCGAAACAAACCCAACAACAAGCGCTGAACCCTAGCCCTCATCAGCACAGAAAAATAGTGCTGGCCACCAATATTGCCGAGACCTCGCTCACCATCCCCGGCGTCACCACGGTCATTGATTCGGGCCTAGAACGTCGCACCCATCAAAGAAACGGACGCACGGTGCTTAGTCTTCACCCTATTTCCAAAGCCAGTGCCGAGCAGCGCAAGGGCCGTGCAGGAAGAACCCAAGCCGGTATATGCTTGCGCCTGTATGGTGAATTTGCGCCATTAGAAGCAACAACACCACCCGAGTTACTGCGAGAGGAATTAGTTGAGCCCATGCTTGCAGCGGCGAGCTGTGGCGAGAATTTAAAGCACTTGTCGTTACCTAGCCCTCTACCCGAAAACCCCCTAAAAAGAGCGAGCGACAAGCTCGTTAAAATGCAGGCCATTGACGACTCAGGGGAAATCACGGCACACGGCAAGATTCTATACCCCCTTCCCATCGACACGCTCTTTGCCCACATAATCACCGCCATGCCAAGGCCAGCCTTGCGCTGCGCCATGGTCGATGTGGCCTGCGCCCTCAGCCAGCCCCAAGGGCTTTTTCAGCTACCCAACACCGAAAGCGGACATAAAATTCTTAAGCAATGGCAAGCCCATGCCTGCGATATCAGCACACTTATCAGCCTCATCCGCAGTGAAAACATCCCAGAAGAACTGCAGCATGATTCCCGTGCATTGGCTGACGCCAAGCTTATGTCGAATAAGATTCGCCAAACCCTGGGCCTGCCGGCCATAAAAAATTCCGCCGACTATAATCTACAAGCACTACAAGAGGCCATTGCCCTAGCTCTGCCAGAACTGGTGTTTGTGCGCCGAAAAAAACGCCTGCAAGCATTGGGCAACGGCTACAGTGAGGTGACCGTAGGGCGCGATAGTCGCTTCGCCGAAGAAGCCGAGGCCGCCATCGTCCTCGACCAACACGTCATTCCCGGTAAAGGCACAAAACAAAACATTGCCCTGGCCACGTGCATGTCCCCCATTACACTCAAACAAATGTGCCTGTGGCAATTGGGGGAAGTTCACTTAGGTAGAACCCTCATTCAAAAGGGCTCTATTTTGGTGGAAACCCACCGTACCTATGCCGGTAGAGAAATAGAAACCAAACAGAGCGCGCCCGACAAAACACTTTTGCCTTTTGCACTAGGTGAACTAATTCTACGAAATAAAATAATCCCCAATGTGGCAAAAAAATTAGACGCCGACCTACATGCCTGGAAAATATATCTGAGTTTAGAAAAACCTAAGGACTTACTCCTTACAAATACGGTGCCGGATGCAAAAGATTATTTGGTAGAAAAACTAATAAATTTGGGACTGGAGTCACTTGAAGATATAAAACTAATTGACGCAGAAGATTTAGCCTTTGTCGGTGTACCCGACTGGCAACGAGAAGAAATTGATAGCCTCTACCCCCAACGACTCACACTGGCGAATTTGCAGTTAGAAGTAGAATACCAACTGGATAAAAAAACTGTGATTGTAGAAAGAATTTCCGGGACACGAAAAACAGACCCTAAACGCTGGGAACTGCCAAAGTGGCAGGGTTTAAAAATTCGATATAAAGTGGCAAGCCGGGTGGTAGATATTAGGTGAGATTAAAATTATTCTACCTATTGGGTTTTATAGGCCAGGCAGGACCAAGGTAAAGCCTTATTTAAATCTTAGCCCTCTATTTCCACAAAGCGGACTTTTGTGAAGTCATTTGTCGAATGTTTCACCGCCTTCGGCTTCTGGCCAACGGCGGCTAACCACACTACTCAAACTATTCGAGGAATATGCGGGTTCAACTATGGGCTGGGTCGTTGAACCTACGTATAATTGGTATTGCCTCGTTGATGGACTGATGAATGCTGGACATAAAGTTCACCTAGGCAATACGGTTGCTATTCAGCAATATTCCGGCCTAAAGCACGGTGATGACGAGAGTGACGCCAACTGCTTAGCGAATATGCTGCGGCTCGGCCTTCTACATGAAGGCTATATTTATCCAAAAGAAGAGCGCACGCAGCGTGACTTGTTGCGCAAACGTATTCAACTCGTGCAACAGCAAACGCTCAACTTACTATCCATCCAGGGGCTCTACGTTAGGCACCTAAATATCAGATTAAACGCCAATAAACTCAAACAACTAAATGCAAAAAACCTAGAACAAGATTTTGCCAACGTCAATGTTCACATGGCAGTGAACGGAAACCTGATGGTAAGACAATGCCTGACTCAGCAAATTAATACGGTTGAAAAATAATTAACAAAGCAGCTAAAGCAAAAAGACGAATAACTATTCAGCGAAAAAAAGCTTGACAGGGTATTTTGAAATTTTTCTTGATTACCCACTTACTTTCATTGGGGCACAATAAGCCAGTGAGACGCCTGTGAGAACAATCTCACAGCGTTCATTTTCTTCACAAATACCCGGCCACATATCATTTTTTAAACTGTCGCCACAGTAAATACAGAGACAAAAAATCGCGCTTT
>JBLHGN010000144.1:0-8991 GCA_047616325.1 Lentisphaeria bacterium | reverse complement strand
TTTGGATTTGCCCAGCGAGCTCGCGGCAAGCAATGCCGATCTTGATGATGGGCTGGATAAGTTAGATGCATTTGCTGGCACCGACGCCAAGACGGAAGGCTTGGTGTTCGAAACCGACAATAGTGATGACGCGCTGTCGCTAGATCTTGATTTGGATTTTGATGAAGCTAAGCCCACTGCTAGTGAAGACGCTGAAGCCTTGTCTCTCGATTTAGATTTTGATGCAGAAAAGCCCTCACCCATTGAACCCGAAGATGAGTTTTCGTTGGATCTTGAGCTGGATGGGGTGCCTGAGGTTGAAACGGACGGGCAATTGTCTCTGAGCGCAGGCTTGGAGGATGACCTTCTGTCCATTGATACGGACTTGGACCTGGGGGAGTTGTCGCTAGACGACGAAGACGATAGTCGGCCCTCCTATGTGGTTTCGGAAGCTACCACGCTTGAAAAAGATCTTGCAGACCTTGATGCCGATTTAGATGATGCTTTCAAGTCCGATTCTAAAATTGATGAGATATCATTTAATCTGGAAGATAACGATGTCTCAGGTACTGAAATAGATCTCGCTGGCGATATTGAACTCGACGACTTAAACCTGGACGACTTAAGTGTCGATGATAAGGCGCTTGAAGATACTGCAACACCTGGCGCAGGCGGTGTTTCTGTCGATGAAGGTATTGTATCGGGAGGTACAGTTGTTAACGAAGCGCTCAGTGACGAATCTATTGAACAGGTATATGGGGCTACAGATTTTGGTGATCTTTCCCTGGACGAAGAGCTACCATCCGATCTTGGTGCTTCGCTAACTGTAGGTCGAAAGGATGGAGGTTCTCTTGAAAGTGAATTCGATCTGAGCGACGACGGATTAGATTTGTTAGATGCAAAATCTTCTGACGCAAATTCCAGTGTCGATCAAGATCTGTCAACCAAAAGCGAGGGAGATATGGATTTATCATCTCTCGATGACGAGTTGGACGCGCTTACCTCTGACTTGGACGAATTGTCAGTGGATGTTTCTGAGGAAGAGCTTTCTGGCACCATTGATCTAAATGCCGACTTGGGGTCGGAGGGTGAGGGTGAATTCGACACTGAATTTGAAAGCGATGCAGGTGACGCGGTGGCGGTCAATGTTGCGGCTTCGAACGCGGTGATGGAAGAGCCCGTTATAGATTTTGACGATTTTGAGGATGAGCTGGAAGAAGATAATAGCGACATGGTTGAAGTAGTTGAATCAGCGAATAAGGGAACGGCTGATGTCGACGATATGGGCGAAGATACCATGTTTGATCAGGCGATTTCGGAAGTTCCCGAGATCGGTCTCGAATTTGATATACCTGAGGTCGATCCCGACGCTGACGAAGATGACGAGGATTTAGATTTTCTTAGCGATACTGACGAAACTGCCACTAAGTTAGATCTTGCTCGAGCGTATATTGACATGGATGATCAGGAAGGTGCGCGAGAAATCATTCGTGAAATTATCGCTGAGGGCAGTGATCAGCAGCGTGCAGAAGCTGAAGGTCTGTTGGCTCGATTGGAAGAATAGGGGTACTAAGGTAAATAAGCGCTCTTTAGGGGCGTTTATGTTGTTATTTCTAATGTGGTACACATAAATATAATATGAGGTAGGTGAAGCCTTGTTTGCGTGAGCAGACAAGGCTTTTTAGTTTATGCCAAGGCAAGCCATGTACAAGCGAAATTGTGAGTTAAAATCAGGTATTGTTTTCCCTGAGGGTATGTCGCGAATAGCCCTGGGGATTGAATACAATGGTGCAGGTTTTAGTGGCTTTCAGAAACAGTTGACAGCGGCAAATACGGTTCAATCTTCACTGGAAATGGCTTTATCGAAAATCGCCAACGAGGAAATTTCTTTGATCTGTGCGGGCCGAACCGACGCTGGTGTTCATGCCACTGAGCAGGTGGTGCATTTTGACACTGCGGCGATTAGGCTCGATAGAGCATGGGTGCAGGGGGCCAACACGCAATTACCCGATGAGGTGAGGGTGCATTGGGCGAAACCCGTCGCTCCAGAGTTTCATGCACGATTCAGTGCAATGTCGAGAACGTATAGATATGTAGCTTATTGTGGCGAAGTGCGCCCTGCGAGCTTGAACAAGCAGGTCACTTGGACGAAATACGATCTCGATCAAGAAAAAATGCAGTCTGCGGCTCGCTTTCTCGAGGGAGAGCACGATTTTAGTTCCTTTCGTGCGTCGCAATGTCAGGCCAAAAGCCCAATAAGGCGCATTGAGCATATAAATTTTTTTCAAAAAAACCGTTTGTTGGTGATGGAGGTTAAAGCAAATGCTTTTTTACATCATATGGTGCGCAACATCGTTGGTGTTCTTATGGAAGTGGGTCGGGGGGCTAAATCATCGACATGGCCACTGGAAATACTGCAATTGAAGGATCGAACAAAGGCGGCCGCCACGGCTAGTCCCTCCGGTCTTTATCTGGTCAAAGTTGAATACCCATTGAGTTTTAATCTGCCTCGGCATCCTGTCGGACCCATGTATCTATAATCCTAAATAAAACAGTTGGATCGCAGAGAGGGCGTCTAAGGTGCTGAAAATAGTCCGAATTTTTGTTTTTCTGAGAGTATCGCATAGTCACGCTATGGGCGAGTCTCAAAAAAATGAAAAACGGTTTATTTTCAGTGCGTTAGGCGGTCGCAGTAGATTCAACTGATTAATTTAGGATGATGTTAGTAATGTCTCATTTGGGTATCTTTTGGCTGTTTGACCTTATCGACTAAATTACTTCTCGTTGGAAAAACACTTGGGTGCTGATAACGCGTATCGAGCGAGCACTATATCTGCTAGAATTTCGCCTTTCGTAGTGTTTTGTTTAACTGAGGTAAATACCGGTTATCCATCTCTTTATAGTTTTTTCCTGGGGAAATACAGAGTGACAAACCCGTGCCAGTAACTAGAGTTAAAATCTGCGGATTAACCATCCCCGAAGATGCTGAGCTGTCTGTAGATGCGGGTGCCGACGCAATTGGGCTGGTATTTTATGCGCCGAGCCCTAGAAATGTGGACGATCTAGCTAGAGCTCGGGAAATCGCGCAAGCTGCAGGTCCTTTTGTCACCGTGGTCGCCTTATTTGTCGATGCCAGTGAGTGGTTTATTGAAAGTGTATTAAGGGCTGTACCGATTAATCTTTTGCAATTCCACGGTGGTGAAACAGAATTACAATGTAATCGTTTTGGCCATCCGTATATTAAAGCGCTGCGTATGAAACCCGATACCGACGTACATAGCGCCATAGCACCATATGAGTCTGCGCAAGGAATTTTGCTGGATACTTATGTTGCAGGCGTTCCGGGCGGCACAGGGGAGTGCTTTGACTGGCATCGCGTTCCATTTCCGTCGCCCAAACCCATCGTTCTGGCTGGAGGTATGACGCCGGAGAATGTGGCGCAGTCCGTTGAGATTGCTAAACCGTATGGCGTAGACGTGAGCGGGGGTGTCGAAGCCTCTGCAGGAATAAAAAATCCAGAAAAAGTAAGGCAGTTTATAGAAAATGCTAAACGCCAGAATGGCTATATGCCTACGCTTAGCGCTTAGGGTAAAACATTTAAAAATCTAGCCGCACAACAGACATATAGTAATTCGGAGAATTGTGACTTGAACACTAAGCAAGATTATTCATCTGTGCCAGATGCAGAGGGTCACTTTGGCCCCTATGGGGGAAGGTTTGTTTCAGAGACATTGATGCATGCTCTAGATGAGCTGCAGGAAATCTACAATCGAGCCAAAGACGAGCCTAGTTTTCAGGCGGAATTTGACAAAGACTTGGCGCATTATGTGGGGCGCCCCTCGCCGCTCTATCACGCTGAGCGTTGGTCTAAGCAAGTTGGTGGCGCACAAATCTACTTAAAGCGGGAAGATCTAAACCACACAGGTGCTCACAAAATAAATAACACTATCGGGCAGGCTTTGCTGGCTAAATATACGGGCAAAAAACGCGTTATTGCCGAAACGGGCGCAGGTCAACACGGGGTAGCTACAGCGACGGTTGCCGCTCGGTTGGGGCTCGAGTGTGTGGTTTACATGGGGGCTGAAGATGTGCAACGTCAGAAGCTCAATGTTTATCGTATGAAATTGTTGGGTGCAACGGTGGTTCCGGTAGAATCTGGTTCGCGGACGCTTAAAGACGCTATGAATGAAGCCATGCGCGATTGGGTGACCAATGTGGATTCTACTTACTACATTATTGGTACAGTAGCGGGCCCCCATCCCTATCCGCAGCTCGTGCGTGATTTTCAGTCGGTGATTGGTCGAGAGGCTCGCCAACAATGCCTAGAAGTGACCGGTAGGTTGCCCGAGGCCTTGGTCGCCTGCGTTGGTGGCGGCTCTAACGCGATTGGCTTATTTCACCCTTTTCTCGCTGACGAAAGTGTAAAAATGTATGGTGTTGAGGCTGGCGGTTTGGGCTTGGAAACGGGCAAACACGCCGCCCCGTTAAATGATGGTGTTCCAGGGATTTTACACGGTAATCGCACTTATTTAATGGAAGACGAAAACGGTCAGATTATTGAGACGCACTCCATATCTGCGGGTCTTGATTACCCAGGTGTAGGGCCTGAGCACTCGTGGTTAAAAGATATAGGTCGTGTTGACTATGTTGTAATAAATGACGATGAAGCCATGGACGGATTTCGAACACTCACCCGTATTGAGGGTATAATGCCCGCACTTGAATCCAGTCACGCTATTGCTTACGCTGAAAAACTGGCTAAGCAAATGGATAAAAAGGACACAATTATCGTCAATCTCTCTGGGCGTGGGGATAAAGATATCCTCACTGTCGCGCAGATTGATGGGATAGAGATATGAAGAGTAGACGTGACTGCTAGGTGGTATTTTTGCCAGCGAGATACTTAAAATCAATTTTTTAGATCGATGATGAAAGGGCCTGTTGAGTGAATAGAATTGGTGAGTGTTTAGCCAGATTAAAATTAGAAAATAGAAAAGCACTGGTGACTTACATCGTCAATGGTGACCCTCAGCCTGATATCACGCTAAATGCCATGCACACACTGGTGGCGAGTGGGGCAGATATTATCGAATTGGGCGTTCCTTTTTCTGACCCGATGGCAGAGGGTCCAACCATCCAAAGGGCGCATGAGCGGGCTCTGCGTCACCATACCAGTCTTAAGCAAACTTTTGACGTGGTGGGTCAGTTTAGATTAAAAGACATCCAAACCCCGGTGGTGTTAATGGGCTATGCCAACCCCATTGAGCGTATGGGGTATAAAAGCTGCGCTGAGCAGGCCTCTGCGGCCGGTGTCGATGGACTGCTAACAGTGGATTATCCCCCTGAAGAGTCGCTTAAACTGAATGAAGATCTAAAATTGAAAGGCATCGAAACTATTTTTCTTTTGGCGCCCACCACCACCAATCAGCGAATTGCTAAGGTTGCCGCTTTGGCCAGTGGCTTTCTCTATTATGTATCCCTCAAAGGCGTTACCGGTGCAGGGCATTTAGACGTAGATTCCGTGAGCGAGCGTTTGCAGGTCATTCGTAGTTTTACCCACTTGCCTGTACTCGTAGGCTTTGGCATTAAAGATGCGGCATCGGCGTCGTCAATTGGCGGACTGGCCGACGGCGTTGTAGTGGGCAGCGTTCTTGTCGATGCAATGGGTGAAGACCAAACGCTAACTGCCGATCAAATTTTAGGCAAGCTCCACGCCATCGTTGCGCCGATGAGAGCAGCGTTGGACGCCTTGGTGTAAATGTCTTTTAAGAATTCAAATCAATCCACTAAATAGAAGATACTAACAATGAGTTGGCTAGATAAGATTGTTCCTACGGCAGTGCGCTCTGAAGGTAAGCGTACGTTGAGCAAAGTACCGGAAGGTTTGTGGAAAAAATGCAGTAAATGCGCAGCAGTGCTGTATCGTCCAGAACTCGAAAAAAACCTCGACGTGTGTCCTAAGTGTGACCATCACATGCGCATATCTGCGCGCCGGCGCTTACATATATTTCTCGATCACGATGGGCGTGAAGAAATAGCCGCAGATGTGTTGTCCAAGGACAGGCTAAAATTTAAAGATGTGAAAAAATATAAGGACCGTCTGACCACAGCACAAAAAGCCACAGGCGAAAAAGATGCACTGGTTGCCATGAGCGGCACTTTAAAAGGTATGCCTGTAGTGGTAAGTGCATTTGAATTTGCATTTCATGGCGGGTCGATGGGCTATGCCGTCGGTGAACGCTTTACGCGCGCAGCCCAGCTAGCGATTGAACAACGAATTCCCTATGTTTGTTTTTCTGCGACAGGTGGTGCGCGTATGCAGGAGGCCCTCATATCGCTTATGCAAATGGCCAAAACCAGTGCAGTGATTGAGCGTATGAGGCAAGAGGGCATCCCTTACATCTCCATTATGACAGATCCGGTTTATGGTGGTGTATCGGCAAGTTTGGCTTTGTTGGGCGATATTAATGCGGCTGAGCCTGGCGCACGAGCGGGCTTTGCCGGCCCCAATATTATTGAGCAAACTATTCGTCAGAAATTACCCAAAGGTTTTCAGAAAAGTGAATTTCTCTTGGAGCACGGCGCTATCGATATGATTGTTCATCGAAGTAATATGCGCGATCGGGTTGCTTCTATTTTGGCAAAATTTACCCATCATTCTCAGCCAACACTAGAAATAAATTAATTGTTCTTTTTAACGTTAAAGTGGCGAAGTGTTCGCCCATTGCGCGCCATCACACAGTTATAAGAATTAATAGTGAATGCTACTCCGCGATTTTTAGATATGAATTCCTGGCTCACATGGATGGAAACCCTCCATCCGAGTGAAATTGAATTGGGCTTGGGGCGCATTCGCGAGGTTGCTGTAAGGCTAGGAATGTTAAAGCCTGACGCGCGGGTTATTACTGTTGCTGGCACTAATGGCAAAGGATCGTGCATCGCCGTACTCAACGCATTTTTGCGGCAGGCAGGTTGTAATGTCGGCGTATATACCTCTCCCCATCTAAGTGTTTATAACGAACGCATTAAAATAAACGATGATTTGGTAGGCGATCAGCAACTTTGTGATGCTTTTCATGTCATTGATTTGGCGCGCGGCGAGATTTCTCTTACCTATTTTGAATTTGGCACTCTGGCTGCGCTTTATCTTTTCAGTTTAACAGCATTGGATTACTGGCTGCTTGAAGTTGGGCTTGGTGGTCGTCTAGATGCAGTGAATATCATTGATCACAATGTCTCTGTGATTACATCTATCGAGCTTGATCACGAGCAGTGGTTGGGGCATACGCGCGATGACATTGCTTCTGAAAAGGCAGGAATTCTGCGCGAGCAGGGAGTATTCGTGTGTGGAGAATCAAACCCACCGCCTACAATGCTTGCGCGCGCGGATGAATTACACATACAGCCAGTTCGCTTTGGTAAAGCGTTTGGCTACGAAGAGCATTTCATTGATGGTGTCCGTCACTACTCTTTCTCATTGACCTGTCGCGGCAGAACACAGGTTTTAAATGTTCCTTTTGAGCTAGTTCATCTTCCTATTCAAAGCGTTTGCACGGCATTGCAAGTATTGGCGCTGGAAGACTGCATGCCAGAGGTAACGAAAGTGAAGTCGGTTCTTTCGTCTCTTTTTTTCGCTGGGCGATTTGAAAAAATCCACCGCAATGATATTGAAATATTTTTAGATGTGGCACACAACCCCGCCGCAGTCGAGCTTCTTGTCAAGCAGCTGGATGACTATTTGCGCTACACTGGGTGCAGTAATGTGTGTTTGAGTGTTGTCGTAGCGATGATGGCGGACAAAAACATAACGGGTTCGTTAGCACCATTTGCGTCGCGGGTTAAACACTGGTTTGTAACATCCTTTGGCGAGTTTAGTCGGTCAGCATCTGTGCCGCAGCTCACCCAGGCCCTGTCAGATAACGGTGTGGTGTTTGAGAACATTACGGGCTGTATCGACGTGGATGAGGCCTTGGCGAGTGCTATTGCCTATGCGGTTCGCCAAGAGGCGTCGCAAACTAAGTCGGTGCTGGTTGTAACAGGGTCATTTGTAACCGTAGCCAAAGCGCGAGACTTTCTAGGTTTGTCATAAACGTAAATGCAACCGCAAATGAAAACGTATTTTACCTAATGCCTTGGCATATTTTATTATTAAGTTGTAGTTAGAGGAATGCTATGGAGGACGGATTAAAGCAGCGCCTTGTCGGAGCCATTATTCTGTTGGCGCTGGCAGTTATATTTATACCGGTTGTATTTGATCGTGAGCGAATTGAATTGGTCGATACAAGGACACAGATTCCCGCTGCCCCCCATATAGAAGCCGTTGTTATCGATGTGGCCGTAGCCCCCGTTGTTGAAAGCGAGGCTCCGGATGCCGTCGATATGTTCACTCCAGACGAAAACGAGGCGCAAAATTTAGAGCCCGAATCATTGAGTTTTGATTCTCAAGGTGTGCCGACAAGTTGGGTGATACAAATAGCCAGTTTTCGTATTGATGGACACGCTAAACAATTGAGAGGTAAGTTGGCGGCCGATGGGTATTCTGCATACATTAAAGATGTGGCTACGGAGCGAGGTAAAATGACTCGACTATTTGTTGGCCCAAAATTAGATAAAAATATTTTGCTTCAACAAAAAAAAGAAATAGAAGAAAAGTATAAACTCACGACAATTTTGTTGAATCTGTAGCTTAACTTCATTTGCTTATTGGTTTTGCTTGATTGTTTGTTCGTCGTGTTCGTGAAAGTAGGGCGACCTAAAGTATAAGAGTAGTAAGGCGATCAATATAGCGGTAAAAATAATGCTGTAATATAAAAACTTTTCGGGTTTTAACTCTACGAGAACGATGGTAGATATAACTTCAATAGTCACTATCGTAAAGATAAATGCCAGTAGGGTGTTGGTGGTAGAGCGGCGACAAAACAAAGCGCCCAGTGGTGCGCCAAACAGTACCACGGGTGCAGCCAAATACCATAGGTCAAGGACAATATCGGGAACCTTATGAAGTATTGCGTG
>JBLHGN010000143.1:0-9015 GCA_047616325.1 Lentisphaeria bacterium | reverse complement strand
AGAATATTACTGTTTGGCCGTTGACGACATTCAGGAAATTCTTAATTTCGAACCCCCCACCCCGGTTCCGGGTGCCGCCGAAGAAGTCACCGGCATTTTAAACGTGCGAGGAGAAGTGGTTACTGTGCTTTCCGGGCGCCTGTTGCTCGATCTTCCAGAGGAGCAACCCTGTCCCACATGGAGAATTATTACCATGCAAAGCCACGGTATCTATTACGGCCTAGTAGTGGATGCAGTCAATGAGATGATAGAAATAAATCTGGACAATATAGAGACAGCCCCTCATACCGGCGCCATGACTACTAGCGAGTTAATCTTAGGAACATACCACCACAAAGACCGCTTGATCATCGCACTCGATCTGAGTAAATACGTTGAATCCGCATAAAATGACTCTTTATACGCCCTAAAGAGGATGAATTGAACGTATCCAATTAGTTCCCGTCCAAAAATGGCTCGTCGCGAGGCGGAATACCTTTGGGCCGATTTGCGTCTTAGATACAGGGGTTTGATTATTGCAAACAACTACATCGAGTAGTGTGAAGATGACAGTTTAAATTACACCGTAATAGAGCCTTACTTATGGATGGGCACTAATGGGGCTTTCGGGAAGAATTCACTGACCATCGACCGTATGCGCTCGGTGCATCTCACCGGCAACATCCCTAACCAAACACATACTCGTTTCTTTTTTAGCTTCGGCGAGGGCGAGGCGACCGATGTCCTCCACGGGTTCGGCAAAGCCGCTCTCGTTGAACGCCACGCTGGCAATAATCTGGCTGAGATACTAGTGCTATATTTTAGCGTTAATTGTTGATACTTCCTTCCACTTGGAGGGAAGTAGCATTCCCAAATTAACTCACACCGAAAAATCCCGTTTTTACAGGAAGGGCTGTCGATGCAGACGAATGGCTATACAATCTGCCTTTAGCGATGCCAGTATGTATTTCATTGGTTGCAAACAGGCTACTGACTCGGGCTTTTTTATTTGACAAGCATTATCGCCCTTCAATGCAGCAGAGGTTCCCGCTAATTATTCAAATAAGCAAAGCCCAGCCCCGATTGTTTCTACGATTCTTCGAGCGTTATCCCAAATATAAACAAGGCCAAGGTAGCGCGACGAACAATATTCTGGCATGTGTCACCCTCGGAGAAAACATGTACGCAGCTTTAATGCCAAGCTTTTTATTGACATAATCACCCGATTAAGTCTGACCATCTGCGTATAACATAGCATTAACGGCCAAAGTAAAACCAGGCAACATAAGCGTGTTCAGTCAATAGCGTTTAGCCACGTCATCGGCGAATAATGGATATGTGCTACCGCTACACAGTGAGGAATTTAACCCTCACCAAAAAACATATAAAATGCCTGGGCAGCGTCTTCGTAAGTTAACGATGCTGCATTGCCCGAGTCGCTTGGCAGAATAGCGTGTAAAACATCAAACGACACCACGCGCACAAGCTGGTTGCCAGCTCTCGCTTCAGACATGTGAACACCCCGTGCAACTTTAATTGTTCGATATAGCCTAGCGCTTAGGCTTTGCAAGTAAATATATTAAGTCGAAACATGTTCAAAAAAGGAGAAAATGATCACATAATGAAAAAGCCGCGCGAACGATAACACTAGCTTTTTCATCCGCCTAATCATAAACATAAATTAATCAGTTGAATCTACTGCGACCGCCTAACGCACTGAAAAAAAAGTGTTTTTCATTTTTTCAAGACTCACACATAGGGTAACGGTGTCCGGCAGCAAACTATAAGTAGTCGATGAGTATGGGCCTGAGCTTCACCTCATACAGCTGAGGCGAGCTTCTTTTGCTAAAACAATTTTTAAAGAACCTCCATACTTGACGCGTTATTTTTGACATTTGTGCATAATAGGCCCGATACGCGTCATATTGTGGTAACAACCCATAATCGTCTTCATCATCCTCGACTGTAATTTCGTTATCATTTTTCTGAAGGGACATACCTTCAAAGTATTGCTCTATCTTTTTATGCTGTTTACGTTTTTGCGTCGTATCTCCGTTGATTAAATCTAATTCGTTATAGCGGTCATGTAGGAATAAGCGTGTTAGCATATAAGTCATCATTCCCATCAAGGCCTGCTGCTCAATGGCTACAGGGCTCTTACCCCAGCCTTTTTGTTTGCCATATCATTTTTAAAATTATCAAAATATTTTTCTTCGTGCCAGCGACGAAAGTAAAGGAAAGCCACGGCTGATTTGAGCTTTTTAATTGTATCATTTGATCAGAAAAAACTTTTTCATTGCTAATATGTGTGGATAACTGACGTTCTTCTACCACAGAAAAACTAAGCGTAAGTTTCATTCTAGTGATGACGGTTGCTTTTAGCGTTACCTTCCTTTCATCCCAATAAAAACCGTCAATAAAAGCTCTATCGACGACGTATATAGCACGCTTAACGCGACTCCAATCCTTTGCATGAGAATAATCGTTCTTCAGTACCCGCATTTCCCCCATAGACCGTGTCTCGGTTTTGACATTAACAGGAGTACCTGCACGAATATCGTAATAGGTCATTAACATTGAGCCTTTCTGATTGTCGTCTCCTCCCTCTACAGGAAGCTCTCGATAAAAGTGACTGGATTCTATTTGGTAAGTGGCATCTATGGCAAAAACATCTCGACCATCAATTCCGTCAACCTCTACCAAATTATCCGGTAACGTGCTTCGGGCGTGATCGACCAAGTGTTCAGTGGCTTGAAGAACGATAGAGCATCTAACATCGCTTTTAAGGGCATCAGACCAGGTGGAGCGTGGAACAGGTATGCGTCTAGCCGTTTCATCAAAGTTAAATAACATTTGCACTTGCTCTCGGAGTCTTTGAATAGAGAGTAGCTGCCTCAAACCACCTGTCATGATAAAGCTCAGCATGGGTAAGGACTGAAAAACTTTATCCGATTATCGGACTTTATGTAGACATTTTCCATAGGGCGAAACCATTCTTGAAGAACGGTTCCGTTTAAAAGTAAATGGGTGATTGGCTCGGCGGAATATCATGGGAATCCATACTTAACGACTGGTTGATAAATGCACAGAAAAATCTTACACTTACAGGCCAAGCGAGCAAGTGTTTTCTATTTTAAATAACGCTTTTCTGAGAGCTGTATTCTGTGTGGAAAATGTACTCGGGCGAAAATATTCAAAATATGAGTTGATTTACTACAGCGCGCGATATGCATGCGACAAATGATGACTTAAATTCACTTCGGCATATAAACCCCGGACACCGTTACCAACAGGGTGACTATGCGATCCCTTTAAAAAAGTAAAAATTCGCTCTATTTTCAGCACCTTAGACGCCCTCGCTACGATCCAACTGATTTATTTAGGATAAAAAACACTTTGCTTAGTGCGTCAAAACCTAACGCCAAAACAAGAAGAAATACCGGTCTAAAAATAGCGGCTTCGCTGAGGTTCTCGTGGTCAATCAATTACCTAGACTGGCCAAATACGCTTTAAACGCCTTCGAGTTAACAGCGCAACTACATGCATGTACCCCCAAAGTTCATAGCGTGTAAGCACCTCCCAATAATGCCCAATTTACAGAATATTGGATTACTCCATTGATACGGCTAGCCCCTTTTTTCTCAACTTCCCAATTTTTCCTGTAAATACTTCGCTTCCAACCCCACGAATCCCCCGTCATTTAAATGAAAATTGACTAAGAGAAGCGCTGGAATTGCAGACTAAAGTCAGGCAGAATTGCCCACCGAAAAGAACAGCTCACGGCAATCGCCATACTCAGCCCAAGCAAACCTGAAAGCGAACCCAACAGCACAAGCCCTATTTATACACATCAAACTTTACTACCTTTACGTGCTAATTTCAGGAGACCGCTATTGGCCAAGCAAAAAGAAACAAGTTGGAGCGTTAAAGACTCTGCAAAACTCTACGGCATCGATCGCTGGAGCAATGACTACTTCGGTTATTCCAAAGAGGGAAAGGTTACAGCGAAGACCCTGAACACCGAAGTGGCCATTCTCGACATTGTAGAGGGGCTGGTAGAGCGCGATCTCAGAATGCCGGTAGTGTTGCGTATTGAGAACATTCTCGACGCACAAATTTTTCGCCTCAACGAAGCTTTTAGAAAAGCCATCGCAGATATTGGATACCAGGGGCAATATCGCGGCGTCTACCCGATAAAGGTGAACCAGCAAGCGCACGTGTTAGAGGAAATCGCCGGTTTTGGTGCACGCTACAAACATGGGTTTGAGGTGGGCAGCAAACCCGAGATGATCGCCGCTTTGGCAACGCTGGAGGAACCCGGCAGCCTTATTATCTGCAACGGCTACAAAGACCAAGAGTTTATCGAATTGGGCTTGCAGGCCACCAAATTGGGTTTTACCTGCTTCTTTGTAATCGAAACGCCCACTGAGCTGCCAATTATTATTGAACGCAGCAAACAATTGAACATTCAGCCCTCCATTGGCGTACGCGTCAAAATGACCACAAAAGTGAGCGGTCACTGGAACACCACCAGCGGTGACCGCAGCGTGTTTGGCTTAACAGCGACTCAGCTTATCGACGTAGTGGATACGCTTAAAAAAGAGAACATGCTTCACTGCCTGGAATTACTGCACTGCCATTTAGGTTCGCAAATCCCCAACATTCAAGATATTCGGAACGGCATAGGTGAAGCCTGCCGCTTTTACTGTGACTTACTCGCCGAAGGCGCGGCATTAAAATATATCGATCTGGGCGGTGGCTTGGCAGTTGACTACTCTGGCGCCGAACGCAATGAAGAGCAGAGTCGCAACTACACGCTCTCGGAGTATTGCGAAGACATCGTCGACACACTGAAACAAACCTTCGATCAAAACAATATACCCCACCCCACTATTGTCACAGAGTCGGGGCGCGCAACCGTTGCCTATTCTTCGGTACTGCTATTTAACATACTCGACACCAACACATTTGAGGCAACCAGCCTACCAGAGGCCAGCGCCAACGAAAATACGATTTTAACCAACCTTAGAGAGATTCGTGCCGACCTGACGGCAAGACGGGTCCAAGAAAATTACAATGACGCTCACTACTTCCGCAATGAGGCGCGTGAGCAATTTAAACGCGGTCAAATGGACTTGCGTTCACGCTCGGTGGCAGAAAATTTGTTCCTCGATATACTTCATGCCATCTTAGGAATAATCGAAGGCATGGAGCGGGTACCGCAAGATCTCGAAGGCTTAAAAGTATCCTTGGCGGATATTTATTATGGCAACTTTAGTTTGTTCCAGTCGCTGCCAGATATTTGGGCAATCGACCAGCAATTCCCTATTATGCCCATTCATCGCCTCAACGAAAAGCCAACCCGCGAGGCCGTTATTGCCGATATCACCTGCGATTGTGACGGCAAAATAGACAGCTTTATCGGCGAATATGAAGCACAGCCGACACTGTCCTTGCATGCGATCAATGAAGACGAAGAGTATTACCTAGGCGTATTTTTAGTGGGCGCCTACCAGGAAACACTGGGGGATTTGCATAATTTATTCGGCGATACCAATGTTGTTAGCGTGCGCCTAAACAGAGACGGAGGATATGAATTTGTGAAAGAAATACACGGCGACACCATTGCCGATGTATTGAGCTACGTTGAATTTGAACCAAAAGAACTTGTGGTTAAATATCGCAATACCGCCGAGCGCGCCGTGCGAGAAGGACGTATTACGGCCCGCGAGCGAGCTGAAATGATAAAAACATTTAACGCTAGCATGCAAGGCTACACCTATTACGAAAAAGATGAGTGAAGAAGAGACCATGGCAAGAGTACTAATAATAGGTGCGGGCGGCGTTGGCCAAGTGGTTGCACATAAATGCGCACAAGTGGCCGATGTATTTTCGGAAATAATATTGGCAAGCCGCACTGAAGAGAAGTGCAAAAAAATTGCGGCGCAAATAACAGAAACCCAGGGCCGAGACATTCAAACCGCTCAAGTTGATGCCGACAATGTGCCAGAACTGGTCGCTTTAATTAATAAAATCAAACCGAGCTTGGTAATTAACGTTGCTCTTCCGTATCAGGATCTCACCATCATGGATGCCTGCCTTGAAACGGGCGTACATTATCTTGATACCGCCAACTACGAACCATTAGACACAGCCAAATTTGAATACCACTGGCAGTGGGCCTACCAAGAACACTTCAAAAAAGCAGGCTTAATGGCACTATTGGGCTCGGGTTTTGACCCCGGCGTCACCAATGTTTTCACCGCCTACATTGCCAAGCACTATTTTGATGAAATTCACACCCTTGACATTATCGACGTAAATGGTGGCGACCACGGCTATGCCTTTGCCACCAACTTTAACCCCGAAATCAATATTCGCGAAGTTACCGCCGAATGTCGTCACTGGGAAAATGGCGATTTTGTCACCACGCCCGCTATGTCACTAAAACAAAGCTTCACCTGCCCCAACGAAGTGGGCGAATACAATATTTATCGTATGTATCACGAGGAACTCGAATCCTTAACCAAACACTTCCCAACACTTAAAAAAGCTCAATTTTGGATGAGTTTTTCAGAAAGCTATCTCAAACACCTCGAGGTACTTGGCAACGTTGGCATGACAGGCATTGAACCTATTACGTTTCAAGGCCAGAACATTGTACCCATCCAATTTCTGAAGGCCTTACTGCCCGACCCCTCAACGCTGGGGCCAAGAACCACAGGTAAAACCTGCATCGGCTGTGTAGTTGCAGGCATTAAAGACGGCAAACAAAAAACCGTTTATCTATACAATATTTGCGATCACCAAGCGTGCTACAAAGAAGTGCTATCGCAGGCGATTTCTTACACTACTGGCGTACCGGCCATGATAGGCGCAAAAATGATATTGGAAGGCAAATGGATGAATGCAGGCGTGTGGAATATGGAGCAACTCGATCCGGATCCGTTTATGGAAGCACTCAAGGTTCACGGCCTGCCTTGGCAGGTGATTGAAGACCCGCAATTTGATTTGATTTGATTTACAATCTAACCAGCACTGGTTCTCGTTCTCGATTGAGTAGGCAAGGGGTAGTTTTTTAAATGACGGTCCACAGTAAAAGCTTTTTAACGTTCAACCCCTTGCGTGTACCCTCCCCTTGCTTCGTGGTAGATGAAGTCGCCGTTGAGAAAAACCTTAAAAAGCTCGCCGACGTACAAGCGCGTTCGGGGGCCAAGATATTAATGGCACTTAAGGCTTTTTCCATGTTTAGCTTGGCGCCGCTTATCGGCCGCTACCTGTCTGGCGTGTGTGCCAGTGGCCTGCACGAAGCCCTACTTGGAAAAGAAGAATACTGCACGGCCGATAATAAAGGCGAAGTTCACACCTTTTGTGCGGCTTATACAGAAGCAGATCTGCACGAAATATTAGAAATTTCCGATCATGTTGTATTTAATTCTTTTGGTCAGTGGCGACGTTTTCAAGCAATGGCCATGGCCGCCAAACAACAGCGCCCCCAGCTTCAGTTCGGCCTGCGACTCAACCCGCAGCACTCTGAGGGCACCGCCGTCATTTACGACCCCTGCGCACCGTGCTCGCGACTAGGCATTCCCGCCGATCAATTTCACGAGCTCGACTTAAGCGGCATAAGCGGCATACATTTTCACACTCTGTGTGAGCAAAATTACGAACCGCTCGCCCGCACGCTTGATGTGGTAGAGCGTCAGCTTGGAAACACGCTATCGTCTTTAAAATGGATTAATTTTGGCGGAGGCCACCATATAACCGCCGACGATTACAATGTGGAAGCGTTGATTGAACGCATAATTAAAATTCGTAAGACCTACGATATCGATGTGTACCTGGAACCCGGCGAAGCCATTGCCATAAACACGGGCATTCTGGTAAGCGAAGTACTGGATATCACACACAATGGCATGGACCTAGCCATATTGGACATATCAGCTACCTGCCACATTCCCGACACACTGGAAATGCCCTACAGAGCTCATATATTTGACTCGGGAGAGGTCGAACAAAAACAATACAGCTATCGACTGGGCGGGCAAACCTGCCTTGCGGGCGACGTAATTAACGACTACAGTTTTGATGGGCCCTTACATATTGGGCAACGCTTGATCTTTGACGACATGTCACACTACACTATGGTTAAGACCACTACGTTTAATGGCATTGCTTTGCCCTCCATCGCCACGTGGAACTCAAACAGCGACAGGGTTGAACTAATCAAAATATTTGGTTATGAGGATTTTAAATCTCGCCTATCGTAACTAGATTTCGTTCGGTGTCGCTTATAAAATTGCGATTTTGTATACCTTTGTGATTGAATAGATAAATATTGATGATTTTTCTAAGTGGGACAAATGAACAAACCTGAGAAAACCTGAGAAAACCGAACTACTCGAGAACCTCGTTTTTCTCGACAAAGATATTGAGCACACGCCGAAAAAAGACGCCTTCTTTCATATTCTTCCCGTTCCATTTGAGGCCTCTGTTTCTTACGGCGGCGGCACCCGCAATGGCCCCTGGGCCATTCTCGCAGCCTCGGCGCAACTGGAAACGTGTGACGGGAAAAACAACACCTATAAAAAAGGAATTTTTACCCATCCCCCCATCGACACGACGGGCTCAGCAGATGAGACACTTGAGGCGATTGCCGACGCCACTCAAAAAATTATCGAAGACGGGAAGTTTCCCGTGGCGCTGGGCGGTGAACATACGGCCACCTACGGCATTATCAAGGGCTTACTGGCTGCGGGCATGAGTGATGTAGGGGTTATTCAAATAGACGCACACGCCGACCTTAGAGATGCCTATCAAAATAACAAGCTAAGTCACGGTTCGGTAATGAGACGCATCGTCGACGAAGACGTGCCACTGTTTCAACTGGGCGCTCGCACTCTCCGTGAAGAAGAAATAGCCACTCGAAAACTGTATGGAATTAAATACATCGACGCCGCTGTATTGATGTCTAAAAACGTACAAAAAATAGAACTCCCCGACAGTTTTACAGACAAAGTATTTATGTAACTATTC
>JBLHGN010000142.1:0-9046 GCA_047616325.1 Lentisphaeria bacterium | reverse complement strand
TTGCATCACCTTGCCAACAAAATGAGCCGTCATACTGTACAACAGCTTTTCGAGGAACTCAGTGCAACCGAGACCGTATTTCCAGGAACAGAATTTAGAGTAATTTACAAAATGGTCTCATAGCTAAATCGTCGAGGTCAGAAAGTCTGATGCTGCTTTTGTCCAGAGCGAGTCTGTCAGTAATGATGCTCTCGTGTTGGCCATCCAAAAAACCCAGCCCCTGTCGGTGGTTATGTCTGAAAAAGTGGGGCAGTTGCGAGCATGGGCCAACGAGCGTGCCGTCTTTACTAACTAGTGCCCATCCATAGATAGGAGTCTACTGCGGCGTAATTTAAACGGCCATCTTCACACCACTAGCTGTAGTTGGTTGGAATAAGCAAACGCCTGTACCTAGTAGTGCAAATCTGTCCATTTCAATTCCCCCTAGCGACGAGCCATATATGGCCGGGCACTAACTAGAGCGGCCAATTAGTGGCGCAAAAAAGAGGGCTTTAGTGAGTGAAGTAGGGTGCCAATAAGCATAAAGTGACAAACAAGCGTTTTCAGCCCAAGGGCTAAAAATGCTGTTGATGAAAGATTATTGAACTTCTCTTGCGATGGCTCGATAGCCGATGTCGGTCCGAAAATATACCTCGTCCCAGCTTATTTTTGCCACTTGTTGATACGCGTTTAGCTGAGCCTCAGTCACATTTTCTCCAAGGGCTGTAGCACACAATACACGGCCGCCGTTGGTGACCACTGCTCCATTTTGCATCGTGGTGCCGGCGTGAAATACTTTCGCATTGTCGGTACCGCACCCATCTAAACCTTGTATTACTTTGCCTTTTTCGTAGTCGTTCGGATAGCCGCCGGCGGCTAAAACTACGCCCACCGCCGGACGCACGTCCCACTCGGTGGACTGCTGATCCAGTGAGCCATCGATGGCCGCTAGGCAGAGTTCGGCCAAGTCTGATTGCAAGCGCATCATGATTGGTTGGGTTTCGGGGTCGCCAAAACGGCAATTGAATTCAATTACTTTGGGTGTGCCGTCACTGGCTATCATTAGCCCAGCGTAGAGGAAGCCGGTGTAGCGATTGCCTTCGTCGGCCATGCCGCGGATGGTAGGCATGATAACCTCGCCCATGATTCTGGCGTACACGGCATCGGTAACAACTGGTGCGGGCGAGTAAGCCCCCATGCCTCCCGTATTTGGGCCTTTATCGTTGTTTTTAGCGCGCTTGTGGTCTTGACTGGTGGCCATGGGCAGCACGTTTTCGCCGTCTGCAATGACGATAAAACTCGCTTCTTCACCGTCAAGAAACTCTTCGATGACAACGCGGCAGCCCGCTTCGCCAAAGGCATTTCCGGACAGCATGTCTGTTACGGCATCTTCTGCTGCCTGTACTGTCTCGGCCACGATTACGCCTTTACCTGCAGCCAGGCCATCGGCTTTTACCACGATGGGTGCGCCTACTTGACGGAGGTAGGTAAGTGCCGGTTCCAGCTCGGTAAAGCTCTGATAAGCGCCGGAGGGGATGTTATGGCGAGCTAAAAAGTCCTTGGTGAAAGCCTTTGATCCCTCCAGCTGTGCTGCACCTTTGGTGGGGCCAAAGCAGCGTAAATTGCGTGCATTAAAATAGTCTACAACACCGTCAACCAGGGGGGCTTCAGGCCCCACGATGGTCAACTCAACCTTGTTGTCAGCGGAAAATCCAGCTAAAGCTGCGAAATCCATTGGGTTGATATCAACGTTTTGAAGTTTGCCTTCGCGAGCGGTGCCGGCATTGCCGGGAGCCACAAAAACTTTATCTATTCGGCTGCTCTGAGCAACTTTCCAGGCCAGTGCGTGCTCGCGGCCACCACTGCCTATGATTAATACATTCATCGTATATCCTGTGAAGGTCGGAAGCATTGGGCCATTTTTGTAAAAAGCCCAAGGCTAAATTAATGTTTAAAGTGTCGCATGTTGGTAAACACCATGGCCATTCCGTGCTCATCTGCAGCAGCGATAACCTCTTTGTCGCGCATTGAGCCGCCTGGTTGAATCACTGCTTCAATGCCCACTGCCGCGGCGTTGTCGATGCCGTCGCGGAAGGGGAAAAATGCGTCCGATGCCATCGCCGCGCCCGCGACTTGAAGGCCCGCATGCTCTGCTTTTATGGTTGCAATGCGTGCGGAGTTGACTCGGCTCATTTGGCCGGCACCTACTCCGATGGTCTGATTGTTTTTGGCGTATATAATTGCGTTGGATTTAACCATCTTGCCCACTTTCCAGGCGAATAAGAGATCGCGAATTTCACTTTCGCTGGGAACACGTTTACTAACAACCTTTAACTCACTTGCCTTCACCGAGCCCAAATCGCGGTCTTGTACCAGTAAGCCGCCTGTGACGCGCTTAAAGTCCAGAGAAGGGGATTGTTGCTCGCTCCATTCTCCGCACTCCAGCAGGCGCACATTCTTCTTGGCTTTGACTATTTCAACGGCCTCTGCGCTTATACTTGGTGCAATAATCACTTCTACAAATTGCCTTTCAACAATGGCGTGTGCGGTTTTGCCATCGAGTTCGCGGTTAAAGGCGATGATGCCGCCAAAGGCGGATTCTGGGTCGGTGGCAAAGGCCATCTGGTATGCATCTAATAAGTTATCGGCCTGGGCCACGCCGCAAGGGTTGGCATGTTTAACAATGACGCAGGTGGGGTCGCTAAATTGTTTAACGGTTTCCAGAGCCGCGTCTGTATCGGCAACGTTATTGAAAGACAGCTCCTTTCCCTGCAGCTGTTTTGCCGTGGCAACGCTGGCTTCGCTGACCCCCTGTTCAATATAAAACGCGGCGCGCTGATGAGGGTTTTCGCCGTAGCGCATAGTTTGGGTTTTAATAAACTGAGAGTTAAACGTTCGCGAAAATACTTCGTCGCCACCCTCGACTTTTTTGCCGAGGTAGCTGGCAATCGCACCATCGTATGCGGCGGTGTGTTCAAAGGCCTGTACCGCAAGATCAAAACGCCTAGCTTGACAAAGAGCGCCACTGTTGGCTTGCATTTCCTCAATCACGCTGCTGTAGCTATCGGCGTTGACTACTACGGCAACATCTTTAAAGTTTTTTGCCGCAGCGCGAACCATGGTTGGGCCGCCAATATCAATGTTTTCTATGGCGGTAGCTAGGTCGCAATCAGGGTTGGCTATTGTTTTTTGAAAGGGGTAGAGGTTGACCACTACCATATCAATTTCGGCGATGTCGTGAGATTTCATGATCTCAGCGTCGAGCCCCCTGCGGCCGAGTATGCCGCCGTGAACCTTTGGGTGCAGCGTTTTAACGCGGCCGTCCATCATCTCCGGAAAGCCGGTGTATTCTGAGATTTCTATGGCCTTGATATCGTTAGCTTTGAGTAGATTATAGGTGCCACCTGTAGACAAAATCTCAATGTTTTGAGCCGCCAGTGCCTGTGCCAATTGAACGATGCCATTTTTGTCCGATACGCTGATAAGCGCGCGTTTGATGGTAACCAAGTTATCGGTTGATGCCATGAGTAAGGGGTTCCTTGATGCTGTATAACTTGAGCCCAAATAAGAGGCCATAAAAACAAGGGAAATGCGCATTACCTGCTGGCAAACGCGTTCCCTGGGGTTTAGTGAAATTTCTGCCCATGCTGAAGAGGGCCACAATGCACGATGAACAAAACGTCGCTATTCACCGGATCTTGAAAACGGCACGGGGCGAATAATTGAAATAAATGGCTTAATCGCCTAGCGTTTCAGTTTTTTGCCTAAGTAGCTATTCGCCTCTCTTGTCCCTCTTGCCCCTCCCGCTTATAGCAGGCCGTATTGCTTTAATTTTTTGCGCAAAGTGCCACGGTTTAAGCCTAATACGTTTGCCGCTTTAGTCTGATTGTGTCGTGTGTATTTCATAACAACTTCTAACATCGGCGCTTCAACTTCTGCTAGCACCATCTCGTACACATCGGAAACATCTTGACCTTCCAAGTGTTGAAAGTAATTGCTTACAGCGCGCTCCACACAATCCCGCAAAGATTGATCCGGTGCAGCGGCTTGCTGCGCTGCGTTTGCCACTTGACCGCCAACGTCCTTAGTGCGTTCATTTAAAAGCGATTCCGTTGTGTTCATGCTGTATATTCCTCGTAATGGTCTGACTGTTCAAATAATTGCTGAACAATGTCTAGTTGTGATTGTGAAATTTCTAGTTGATTAAATTGTTTAACTACAGCTTTTGTGCTGAGTTCGCCAATCGCGTTTTGGCAATACCAGGCAAAGTGTTTTCGCGCAATTCGCAGCCCTTTAAAGTTTCCGTAGAATTCATAGAGTTGGTTAAAGTGGCTTACAATAACGCTCTTTATTTCCACCCTGGAAATTCTTTTGGGGTGTGGCCAACGTTTTAAGTGGGCGTTTATCTCGCTGAAAATCCATGGCTTGCCAAAGGCTGCACGCCCCACCATAACGGCTTGGGCGCCTGTGCACTTGAGCACGCTTTCTGCCTTTTCTGCTGAGTCGATATCGCCGTTGGCTATTACCGGAATAGATGTGCCCGCAACGATTTCGGCGATAGTGTCGTATTCTGCATGTCCCATAAAGCGGCACTCGCGCGTTCTGCCGTGTACGGTCAATGCTTGTATGCCCTCACTCTCGGCTATTTTTGCTATTGTAAGTCCGTTCTTACTGCGAATATTCCAGCCTGTACGTATTTTAAGCGTTACAGGAACTTTAACAGCTGAGACGACTGCCGCAAGAATATCCGCAACAAGAGTTTCGTTTTGCATGAGAGCAGAACCCGCCAGCTTTTTACATACCTTCTTTGCTGGGCACCCCATATTGATATCAATTATTTGGGCTCCCTGATCTACACACGCTTTTGCTGCATTGGCCATCATCTTCGGTTCGCTACCGGCAATTTGCAAACTCATGGGGGCCGAATCCAGTTCGAAGGTCATACGATGTCGACTTTTTTCTGTATGCCATAGCGCAGTGTCGCTCGACAGCATTTCGCTGGTCGTTAAACCAGCTCCGTAGTGGCGGCAAAGTTTGCGGAATGGTAAATCGGTAACGCCCGCCATCGGTGCCAGCAGTACTTGACTATCAATGATGTACGGGCCAATTTTTAGCAAGCAGCAAATCCCTAAGATTGACCAATGAGACGGCGATTGTATTTTTAGGTTGAAAAATCACACAATCACTTGTTTTAAGCGAATACATGCCTTCAAAAAGGGTGGCTATCATACCGCTTGTGTTACCGTTTTGAAATGCATATTTTGACCAAACTGATCAAAATATTAGCAAGCGCAGGTGCCGTGACTTCTCCATACGTATTCAGGAAATCCCTGTAAATGAGCTTTTTATATGAGGTGCACCGGGATCGCTTTACCCGTTACAAAGTGCTTTGCTTGCGTGTTTAAATCAATGGGGGGCGCCTGTTTTGTGATTTTTATTCTTCGATAAGTGCCCGTTTGTTGCTGGGCAGCACCACATACTTGTGTTAATCAGCAATGCTAATGTTGTAGCCTACGGCGGTCTTGCCTGGATCTGCAATCTCTATTGATATAAGGATGGGCTGTTTTGAAGGCATCTGGGTTCTGCCGGCGAGTTCGCCACTGAGGTAGAGTTTTGGTTGAAACCGTTTTGCCGCGACGGTTTTGTCTTGCGCGTTTGTGAAGACTAGGTCCAGCGAGGGGAAGGTTTGTTGGAAGTTGGCAGTATTTTGTAAAATGGCATCAACGACGAGTGCCTGTTTAATCTTCGGGTGACTTCGCACCACAAGATTGGTGGCCCTAATTTTACTGCGGTCGTTCAGTTCGGATAGGGTGCATCCGATGAATTCGCACGCGCTAGCGTAGTAACTACGGTAGGGTTCTTGAACGCTCAATGTGTCAAATTTAATCCAGGCTATTTGCACCGTAAGTAACACGGCGGCCAGCGAGGAAAGCGCGCCCCACAAAAGTTTCGACTGCCATATGTCGGCGTTCCCGTGCCAGGTGAACTCGACGGGTTCCGGTTCAATCGCGTCAATATAACGACTGGACTCGTATCGGCTCTGCTTATGGGAAACCGGATCATTATATTCGTAGTTATCAATTTCATCGGCATTGCTGTCGCCATCTTCGAGCAGGCCTTTGGCAAAGGTATTGCTGGGCGATTGCGATAAAGTGGGCTTGTCGCTTTCCTCCTCAATTATTTGAAAGCTCTGTGAGTGATAACTAGTGTCAAAATCTTGCGTATTGACGCGGTCTTGACCGGCTTCGATGTCAGCATTGTTATCTTTATCTTTATCTTTATCTTTATCTGGCTCATCGTCGTGGTCATTTTCGAGCAAGTACAAAGCCCACGCTTCATCTGAGTCACCGGTATCGTCAGTCTGTTGTTTGATAACTTCACGCTCAAATAGATTTATGCTTTGTTTGATGATCGGGCTGTTTTCAAAAATACTTTCATCAAAGTCGTTGTCGTAGGAAGTGCGCGTTTTTTTTGCGTCCATATTATCACTTATCAATATGTCGCCTCCGTCATCAAGCGGCTCTTGATGCTCATCCTCTCGATGCTCCGGGTCGAGTTCGTACGATGCTTGTGATGGTTCTTGTGCTTTTGTTGTTGCCGGGGAATTACTTTTATTGTTTTCGGCCGTGGGTGTGTTTTGCGCTGGCTTGCTGCCTGCTTGTTCGGCACGTACGGGCTCAGCAGAGATAGATTCAACTGTTTCATCTAGTGCCGATAGAAGATTTTCTTTGGCGTTAAAAATATTCAGGCATGATCCACACCTAACAGCGCCTTTGGCTGATTTCAGGTGGGCGTCAGAAATGCGAAATGATGTGGAACATTTCGGGCAGCGAGTAATATTTTCAGCCATGTGATTGGTTTCCTTAAGAATCCGCTGTGTATGCAGTTATTTATGTGAGTTTAACCACATGTGAGTGCCGCGTAAATTAAGTTGCGTCGCTAGCAACAACTTTTATTTGGATGTTGGCGAGGTAATCGTTTTTTTTGTTCGGTATGGTTCTAGCATTTTGTGCCTGCGACGCATATCCAGCTCTCTTTTTCAGTGACGCTGTCGATATTAAAGGCGCCGGAATACGCCTCTATGATGGCATCTCGTTGGGTGTTTAAAATGCCCGAAAGGCAAATTTTTCCCCCTGGGCTCAGGTGTGAACTGAGCGTCGGCGCCAGCTCTACCAAAGGGCCAGCCAAAATATTCGCCAACACAAAATTGGTTTTATCTTCACCTAATTTATCGGGAAAGCACACTGGAAAACTATCGGGTTGCAGTTGATTGCGGTTCACATTGTCGCGCGTGGCGAGCAGGGCTTGAGGGTCTATGTCGACGCCAGTAACCTGCTCTGCGCCGAGTAGAAGTGCAGCAATGCCTAAGATGCCAGACCCACACCCATAATCAATGGCCTTTTTTCCGGAAAAGTTTTGTTCGGCTATCCATTGCAGGCAAAGAAATGTTGTTGGGTGAGTGCCGGTGCCAAAAGCCAGGCCTGGATCTAGCATTAAGTTTACCGCCTTGGGGTCAGGTACGGGTGTCCAGCTTGGGCAAATCCAAAAATTCTCCGTACACTGAATGGGGTGGTAGTGGATCATCCATTCTCGCTCCCAATCTTTGTCTTCCAGTATGCTCCAATGGCTGGATGAGAATGCCTGTTTGCACTCGCGAAGAATTCTTTCTTGCAGTGACTTGGAGTCCACATCGGCATTGAACAGGCCTGTGACACGGGTCTCTTGCCACAGCGGTGTTTCACCAAGCGCCGGTTCAAAAATTGGCTGGTCGGCATTGTCGGCAAGCGTCACCGACAATGCACCATTTTTTTGGAGCGCGCTGTCGACCTTTTTTGCTGCTTCAGGCGATGTATTAATATGTAGCTGTAACCAGGTCATAGGTGCTAATTGTATTTGCCTTTGTGGAAATGGGTTTGTGTGTAAAGGTGGCCACACAAAATAATGTGGGGAGAATCGTTTGAATCTAAATAAATACGATTAAATTGATTAAGTCGGTTTGACTGGGGAATCGCACGAAACCAAGGTGACTAGGCCGAGCCCATTTTTACTTGGCTTTGTGCAACTTTTCGCGACAGCGACGTCGTCAATCGTGAGCATCAGACATTAAAACTTGTTAAAGTCCGAGCTTTTTCTCGAGGTAGTGAATGTTAACGCCGCCCTTTTGAAATTCTTTATCGCGCACTAAATCTTTTTGCATGTCCGTATTTGTCTTAATTCCACCAATCACCAGTTCGTCTAATGCTATTTCCATGCGTTTAAGTGCTGTGGCTCTATCGTCACCATGGGTAATGATCTTTGCAATCATTGAATCGTAATAGGGTGGAACCGTATAGCCTCCATACAAATGCGAGTCCACTCGAACACCAAGTCCGCCTGGGGAGTGAAATTTAGTTACCAGCCCGGGGCTGGGCATAAATGTTTTGGGGTCCTCTGCATTTATGCGGCATTCGAATGAGTGGCCATTGAGTTTGATGCCTTCTTGTTTGATGCTTAATACATTGCCCGCACAGACATTAATTTGTTCTCTTATTAAATCGATTCCGGTAATCATTTCAGTAACGGGATGCTCAACCTGGATTCGTGTATTCATTTCAATAAAATAAAAACCGCCATTTTCATAGAGGAATTCAAATGTCCCCGCGCCTCGATAGCCAATTTTGATGCAAGCGTTTACGCAGGATTCAAATACTTGAGCCTTAATGTCGTCTGGTATTCCTGGTGCTGGCGCTTCTTCGAGCACTTTCTGGTGGCGTCTCTGCAAGGAACAGTCGCGATCATATAAGTGAACGGCGTGCCCTTGTCCATCGGACATCACCTGCACTTCCACATGTCGCGGGGTTTGCAAAAATTTTTCCATGTACACCGTATCATCGCCAAAAGCGGCCTTTGCTTCTGATTTGGTGAGTTGTATGGCATTCCACAGGGTAGAGGCGGAGTGCACTACGCGCATTCCCCGGCCCCCGCCACCAGCGGCCGCTTTGATAATAATCGGGTAGCCTACTGTTTCGCCAAAGCCCTGGCAAATATCTTTGTCGTTGGGCAGGGCTCCGCCAGAGCCCGGCACGGT
>JBLHGN010000141.1:0-9097 GCA_047616325.1 Lentisphaeria bacterium | reverse complement strand
ATAATCAACTGAATCAATTTTCAACGGTGTGGATTTTGAGCCAGCTCACGCAGTTGACGGCACTGAACTTGTCCGGTAACACTGGTATTCTGATCGATGATGTAGTGCCTATTATTGGCAATAATCCGGGCCTATCAGAATTGGGTATTGGCGGCATCGCGATCTTCGACAGCAATAGTTTCTTTAACATATTGCGAAATCCCTCTACCGGCACCTATGACCAATGGCAAGTGTTGGATCTAAGTGCAACGGGGTTGAGCTATGTCTATGACTTTAGAGATTTTGTGAATCTTCAAAATCTGGATTTACATGGCAATGGCTTGATGGATGTCTTTGGTCTGGAGAATTTATCTCAACTGATGAAGTTGGATCTCAGCGATAATCAACTGAATCAATTTTCAACGGTGTGGATTTTGAGCCAGCTCACGCAGTTGACGGCACTGAACTTGTCCGGTAACACTGGTATTCTGATCGATGATGTAGTGCCTATTATTGGCAATAATCCTGGCCTAATAGAATTGGGTGTAGGCGGCATCGCGATCTCCGACAGCTATAGCTTCTTCGACACATTGCGAAACCCCTCTACCGGCAACTATGACCAATGGCATGCGCTGGACCTGAGTGCAACGGGGATTGTTGATACCTACTCGCTCGATAGTTTTGTCAATCTTAGTCGCCTGAATTTAAGTGGCAATGCCATCGAGATGCTCAGCAGTTTTGATCAGTTAACATCACTGTCGGAATTGGATCTCAGCGAAAATCAATTGAATCAATTTTCAGGTGTGGGAATTTTGAGCCAGCTTACACAGTTGACAGCACTCAACTTGTCCGGCAACACCGGTATTCTGATTGATGAAGTCATGACCATTCTTGGCAATAATCCGGGCCTAACAGAATTGGGTGTTGGCGGCATTGCTATCTCCGATATCAATAGCTTCTTGAACACATTGTTCAATCCCTCTACCGGTAACTATGACCATTGGCAAGCGCTGGATTTAAGTGCAACGGGGCTTGTTGATACCTACCCGCTAGATAACTTCATTGGCTTACGTCGTTTAGATCTAAGTGGCAATGCCATTGAAGTACTCAGCGATTTTGCTCGACTATCATCACTGTCGGAACTGGATCTTAGTAATAATCGATTGAATCAATTTTCAGGAGTTGGAATTTTGAATCAGCTCACGCAGTTGACGGCGCTCAACTTGTCCGGCAACACCGGTATTCTGATCGATGAAGTCACGCCCATTATTGGCAATAATCCGGGACTAACAGAATTGGGTCTTGGCGGTATCGCGATTATTGATATTAATGGCTTTGTGGAATCACTGAGAGACCCTTTCTTGGGTGATTTTCAAAAATGGCGAGTGCTAGATTTAAGTAATACAGGGTTTAACGATACGTATTCATTCAATGACTTTACGAATCTTAGAAGCCTTAACTTGAGTGGCAATCAACTTCTTGATATCGCCGCAATTGACTCATTGAATCAACTTGTATCCCTAGATGTTAGCGACAATCAATTAGTTAGCATTGGATTATTGTTTAATCTCCCTCAGCTTTCTTATGTGAACTTACTTGGAAATGAAAGTTTGTTGTGTTCTGAAATCGACACCCTGGAGTCTCTACTTAATGCCAACGCAATTGTGCTTCGCCCTTTGAGTTGTGATAGCGATGGCGATGGTTTTACCGATAGCCAAGATGCATTCCCCTTCGACCCTAGCGAATGGCTTGATAGCGATGCTGATGGTGTTGGTGACAACAGCGATGCATTTCCAAACGATGCCACCGAGACAGTCGATAGCGATGGTGATGGTGTGGGCGACAATGCCGATGTTTTCCCCAATGATCCTACGGAGTTCGCTGATAACGACGAAGATGGAATAGGTGATGTTGCGGATCTGGACGATGACAATGACGGCATGCCTGACGTGTGGGAGCAACAATTTGCATTGAATCCCTTTGATGCTAGTGATGCCTCAATAGATACTGACTTGGACGGGCTTACTAATGTGCAAGAATTTGAAAATGGAACAGACCCAACTTTTGCAGAGCCTTCTCAAGCGCATATCCGCACGGCGGTTGTAGCTAACGTTTCAGAAGAGTGGCAAACCATTTACGTGGGAAGAAATTATCGCTCTATGGTGGTGGTTGCATCGCCAGTTTATGATAGTTCACATGCCCCAGCTGTAATACGAATTCGCAATGCAGAAGTGGGTAGCTTTGATCTTAAAATTCAACGAGCGGGCGTTTCCCTGGAATCAATGGCGCCAATATCCGTGCATTATGTTGTTGCCGAGGAGGGCAGCTATAATTTGGCGGAGCATGGAATTAGCATGGAGGCAGTTAAATATACTTCCACTACTACCGATCATAGAGCTTCCTGGTTAGGTGAAAATAGAAACTATATTAACAATTACACGGATCCTGTGGTTATCGGGCAAGTGATGAGTGCCAATGATCCTTCATTTAGCGTGTTCTGGAGTCGTGGTGCTTCACCATCTTCGCCCGTCGATGCTGATACACTTTATGTTGGCAAGCACGTTGGAGAAGATTCAAATGATATACGCGTGGATGAAACTATTGGATATATTGTGCTTGAAACAGGCCGCGGTTCAGTCGGAGGGGTTGAGTATCTTGCCAGTGTTGGTGCAGACAGAATTAGGGGGATAACCTATAGCCCCAGTGCTTATACTATTGAGGGAGCAAGTAATATTTCTTCAGCTGTGGTATCGCAAACCGCTATGGATGGGGGTAATGGAGGTTGGGCCGTAATAAGTGGACCACTGACTGCCAGCTCGCTAACGCTGTCTGTCGATGAAGATCAATTGAGGGACGATGAGCGCCGGCACACGGCCGAGCAGGTCGCCTATGTTGTTTTTGGTGTTTTCGATTAGGGGAGCATCAATAATATAATGCTATTGAATGCTTAATGTGGATCGTAAGGTGTTCGCTAGCAAAGTAAGTAAAACTAAAACGGCCCTTGTGGCCGTTTTTTTATATCTGTATCTAGAATTTTAAAATTGCCGTAGCGTGCTCATCTTCAATTTTAAATTCAAATGTCCATCCTTTTTTCTCGGCAATTTTTTGCACTAGTGCCAGGCCCAGTCCAAAGCCTCCAGTTTTTACTGCACTACCATCGTCGCCCTGTTCGGTTTCGCTCAGGTCGTAACGTCTATTGCTTATTTCAATGCGATTAGCTGAGGCTGCGCACACTTTTATTTCTCCCCCCGAGCAGTGTTGAAAAGCATTGCGAATCAGGTTGTCGAGGGTGATGTGAATCAAGGCGTTTTCTACGTTAATGCTCCCCAGTTTTACTATGTCGATATTGAGTGATGTAGTGGTGTTGCCCAATAAACTTTGATTTTCGGTGATTACCTGGGACAGTAGTTTTTGTAAGTCTGTGGTGGTTTGTTGAGGGGCCACATAGTCTTCTATTGCCAGCCACAGTATAGCTTCGGTCACCGCCTTCATCGTGTCGCTGGCGCGGCGTATACGTAGTAAAAGGCGATCAATTTCTGGGTTGGCCGGTGGTTTGTTCTTTAATTCTATAACGTCCATAGTGTTGCGTATGATCGCGATAGGGGTGCGCAGCTCGTGACTGGCATTACGCAAAAATGCGCGCTCTTTCTCGTTGTGTGAACCGATGCGTTGTAGTGCGTCAAAGAGATTTTTTGCAAGCTGACCAATTTCGTCGTTGGTAATGTTGCTTGGTAAGGGTTCGGGTTTTGCTTTGTCGCTAAGACGGTTAATCCACTGCGAAAGACTGCTAATAGGGTTGAGAGCCCGGTTGATAAAATTACGTAAAATAAGCAACATTACGATAACTAGAACAAATCCCAGCAGAGTTACCTGTTTGACATTTTTCCAGATATTTTTATTGTCGTATCTATTGGTAGATATGTGATAATACATGTACAGTTCTTTGCTTGAATTTGGCAGTGCCTCAATAAGTAGGTGATGGTGCGAGTGCTGCTTTTGTTCTTTGCTGCGATGATAATAAATGCCTGCTTTTCTCTTGTGCCAAGAATCGCGTTGGTCTAGTGGAAAAATGTCGGTAATGTGCTTGGGAAGCGTTTCTGCTCCAATAAACCCCTGCAGTGAATGTGATCTGGGTAGAGGGGTGTTTGGATCTTTTTCGTAGTGTTCAATAAATTGCTGCGCCTCATAAGTAAGCACAGAGTGTGTAGCGTCGCGCAAGCCCGAATCTTTAAGTAGCAGTAGCATTTAGGAATAGAAAATCACCATAAAAAACGAAAACGCGGTGATAATGCGACCAACTTTTACTCGCAGCGATTGGCTGGGCTTACGCATCATTTCTTAGCGTCACCCCTATTCCTCTTAAGGTGTGAATAAGAGGAGTGGCAAAGGGTTTGTCTACCAGCTTGCGAAGTGTGTAAATGTGCGATTTTAATGCTTCTGAGTCGGGCGGGCTGTCCTTCCAGAGAACATTTTCTAGCTCTCTCCGTGAGAGAACATTAGGGCTTGCCTGTATTAGTGCAACCAGTAATTTCCAGCAGGCGGGGGAGAGTTCAATTAAGCGTCCTTCGCGTCTTACCTGATGACTGTCTTGGTCGATTTCCAAATCACCCACTTTAAGCTTACTGCCGCTGCTAATTTTTCGTTTGCTTATGGCTTTAAGTCGCGCGGTGAGTTCTGGAAGATCAAAAGGTTTTACCAGGTAGTCGTCTGCTCCGGCTGCAAACCCCGCTAACTTGTCTTGCAGTGTGTCGCGTGCGGTGAGCATGATTACTGGCTGGTTATGGCCATAACTGCGCAGGGTTTGGCATAAGTTCAGCCCGTCCATGCCGGGCATGGTCACATCGAGAATGAATGCGTCGTAGCTGTTTTCCTGGGCAAGCTCCAGGGCATGGTCACCGCGTTCAGCATAATCACAATCAAATTCATGTAATTCCAAATAGTCGAGCACACTCGCGGCTAAATCGCGATTGTCTTCGGCAAGTAGCACTAACATGGCAGCTCCCCCGACTTAAAAGCGCAAGTATAACGTATTGTAGGCCGTGGAAATTGACCTGGCGTTTACCTTTGCTGCGGTGGCTAGGCAACTGCAAATGTGTCATTGTAAATAGGGTGCCGCGAATTAAGGGAGCACATGTAAGGCAAGCAAGTGAAGCGAAGCGAGGGTCGATAGTGTTTAGCGTGGTGTTAATCTTTATTCTTTTTCGGCTCACTCATATGTTCTTGCAAATACGCGGCAGCGTTTTCCGTGCGGGCTTCTGCGCGAATTTCAGTAGGGCTTAGGGGGTTGCCCGATTTGGAGTAGACGGTAATAGGAGCCACTTCTTCACCCGTATCAACATCGACAAAGCGCAGCGCCGAATTAAGAGGATCTTCGCGCCAGCGTTCGCACCACTGGTGGGTCGCGAGCATCATGGGTACCAACTCCCAGCCTTTGCGAGTGAGTTTGTATTCCATGCGTCGCCCGCCTTCTTCCACCGGTTTTTTCCTCACAATATCTTGTTCCAACAGAGTTCTTAGGCGATCTGTCAGCACATTGCGGGATATGCCCAAGCCCTCGCGCAGCTGCTCGAAACGTCGCGTACCGCCGAAAATCATGAAATCACGCAGTATAAGGGTAGACCACGGGTCGCCAATAGCGGCCAGCGCTTTGGCTAGGGAGCAATAGAGTTGTTCAGTATAGAGTTTGTCCATGCTTATTATTATGCCGCAAATAAAAATTAAATATTAGTTGTTTTTTAGGACTAACAGATGTAGGTTAGTCTCAAACTAGGATTAGTCCTAAAAAAGTACCTAATCTGCTTTCAGTGCCGTTTCACTTGTCAAGGTTTACCCTCTCTGCACTTTATTGATCACAGGAGATCAGATATGAAGACTAACCCGTTATCAGTCCGTCCTATAGTAGAACTTTTGCTTAACAATATGAAGTCCTTCGGAGTTCGAGCCTGCACAGCCACAGCGTTATTGGCCGCTCTTTGCGTTAGTGTTGACGTCTCTGCCGAAGCGCGCGTGAATAGCAAGGAGTCGCTGCGCGTGTGTAAAAGCGCCATCGAAGCAGACGCCAGAGAGGGGCAGAGCTATAAGATCAAGCGAAAGGCCGTAAGTTCAGTGCGTTCGGATAGGTTCACTCACCGCTTTAACGCAGTGCAAATGGATGCGGAGGGAAAGATTTCTCTGAAGGTGATGTGTGAAACAAGCCGTAGTGGTGAGCTGTTGGTGTTGGAGCTAAAGCCCGGCAATTGGAAAATATAGCCCTATTATGAACCGGTCGCCGAAAGCCGAATACGAGGTGATTCGGCGACTCAATCTACTCGTCGGGCTTTTATTACGGAGGGGCCGATTTTCATGTGTTTTGGTTACGTCGAAATATCATATTAACTTGGCTTGTTAGAATAGTCTTGGAGCTTATGAGCTCCTGGTATACCAATATGATCTACGTAAGTGGCTAAGGCACAAATTGCTTGGCACAGTCGTTTAACATATCGATATACAGGGAGTTGCTCAATGTGTCACCGAATATATGGCCAGATTTTTCGTCAACCTACCCGCCAGGCTATTCGCCAAACGAATCACCGCGAATCGAAACTTGTGGCAGTTGTTTTGTTGGAATTTTGTATGATGGTAGCTTCGGTAGGGGTGCTAAGGAGTTACGTGAGGAAGAAGAAATTTTGGTTCAAGGGGGTCAGCCGGGACCAAAGATGTGGAGAATTAGCAATGGCGAAAACCAATTATGTATGCTGGGCAGCTTGTCTCCTCTGCCAAATAAAATAGAGTGGGACGCTTAAATTGTTGAGTCTATACTCGCTGAAACACAGAAATTTATTTTCCCATCAATGTAAATATTACTATGAGCCCCTTTAAATGCCTGCTTGCATCGCCGTCTCTAATAGGTATGCGCAACAATCTCAACAAGGAAAAACTTCAAGATATATTGTCCCCCGATTTATATCAGGGTTGGCAAGTACTAAAAAAATGCTATATCGGTCGCAGCAAAAAGGTGGAGAAATTTCGCTCCATATTTGCAGCCAAAGAGCTTTTCGATGCGGCGATAAAAAAATCGAACTTAAACTCTGACGAAAAAATATGGAAGGTTATCGGTAAAACAATTGAGAAGAATAAAATTGAAGCCACGGACACAGGTATCTCCAGAAAGATTATTCATGCCCGAAAGACTATTGAAGCATTTAAATGCTCATCGCTAAATGACATTGAGTGTTTTGAGCGTACCATTGATAGATTGGAGATCGATTTAAAACTCATGAGTCTCGTGCGGTGGCCTGGGCTCAAGGGGCTTTGAGTCGATTGCGCGCGCTCTCTTACGACGATCAGGACCTTTCTTGTGGTGGAGCGATTCTTGAATCTTCCATTACGCAAGATTACGATCTCTTCAGCTCGGCAGAAATGCTTGAAAAATAGTGTTTTTTTGCGATAGAAAACGCCCTTGAAGGCAATAGCGTCAGCTTTACCGTTTTGTCTATTAGTCAATTGTTGAACCCTGATGAGACCATTATTGAAAAGCTAAAAAGTCGAGGTTTTACGATAAAAAAGCCGTTTAATTAGTTTGGTATGTCTTTGTCGTAAGAAAGTTAGCCGTTTCGTTTCTATTGCCTTCATTATTTTGCGTATATTTAAAGGTGGAATCCCGATATTCTATCGCCACTTTGCGTATGGGTCGTCCTTTTTTCCTATCTGTGTGTGTGACGATTTAGTCTCGTTTTTACGGCTGTCGTCATTATTACGCTGTTTAGAATAAGTGCCGCTTCGTTGAGAGTCAAAAGGTTTGCCTGAGCTATTTTTGCCAGAACTATTTTTGCCAGAACTATCTTTCCCATAGCTATGCCCAGGGTTTTGTCCTCTAGCCGCGGCCTTCTTTTCACGCTTTTCTTGTAATCGCGCAGCATCCTCCAAGCTCAATTCAGCCGGCTCACTCGGTGTCTGGTCCTCGGGCACTATGCGATCTCTTGGCGCTAACTCAAACTGCTCTGCAGAGGCTCTGGGTAAGT
Organism: Lentisphaeria bacterium; assembly: GCA_047616325.1. GTDB lineage: Bacteria > Pseudomonadota > Gammaproteobacteria > Pseudomonadales > Cellvibrionaceae > JBLHGN01. Next base: position 1,118 of record JBLHGN010000141.1, on the reverse strand, counting down.
TTTTAAATTCATACAAATAGAACGCTTCAACTTTTTCGCGTGCCCAATCTGTTTTCTTGAGGAACTTCACGCTGGAATCTATGCTGGGGTTGGTTTTAAAACAATTGACATTCAAATAGGCAAATAAAATAGTAAAGCCGTAGTGATCCACTAATTCAGTTAACATATTTTTTAAGCTAAGGCCGTGCAAGGGGTTGTTCTTGTAATCGATCTCACTATTCATAGTGTTGTCCAATCAAATGTGGGGTGAATGGGGCGATTATACTTGCTAAGGCGCAACAAAAAACCTCTATCTGTGCTGTTTGATGTCCCAGAATAAGCGCGGAGGTTCATTTTGTTTACGCTCTTGTGGATAGCTGGGCGAGTATTTTTGATCTCGGTGCCAGCTTGATTCGACCAGATGGTGGGCTCGCTTATAGGAGTGTGATCAGGCCATTCTGGGGTAGCTCGACTACATTTCCAATAATAGCGCTTTGCTTGTACCCGCTATCTGTCAGCACTGTAAGGCATGCTTCAGCGTGTTCGGCGTTAACGCTGGCCAGCAGTCCGCCACAGGTCTGTGGGTCAAACAGAATTGGGTATTTAGGGTTTTCAGTAAAGGCCCCTCGATTACAAATAGCGCTGCCCAACCGCATATTGTTTTTCTGCAGCGTGCTAAACGTGCCCGCCTGCATAATCTCTAGGGTTCCAGAAAGGGCATGTATCGAATCTATTTGAAGATCTGCGCCCACATTTTCACCGTTTAACATTTCAATTAAGTGGCCCAATAATCCAAAACCAGTAACGTCCGTACATGCGCTTGCCTTGAATGTATTGAATATATTGGCCGCTTGCTGGTTGGACTGCAACATAGCCTTAAGGGCGAGTTCTATATCTACGCCGTTCGCAATACCACGCATGTGGGCCGCGAATAGCGCGCCAACACCCAGTGCTTGAGTGAGAATAAGTACCTGCCCTTTGCGGCAGCCCTGTTTGTGCAGTAAGTCAGTTTCATTGGCAAGTGCATTTATACAGAACCCGAGGTGCAGTTGGCTGTCTTCGGAGGTATGGCCGCCCACCAACGTGCACTTATGTTGATTTAATACTTCTAATGCCCCCTGCATTAGCTGGCTCATGTC
>JBLHGN010000140.1:0-9259 GCA_047616325.1 Lentisphaeria bacterium | reverse complement strand
TGATCGTCTCAATATTGAGGTCAGGCATTGGCTGTTTTTAACGACCAAATTTGAAGGACAGGTTAAGACACTTGTTGGTACAGCTTGTTCTGTAAAACATGCATGTAAAGTGTTGCACAGAAAACGAGTGACTCACGCGGTCATATGCCAGATTTAATTTTTAGTTGCCAATTTTATGTACCCTCAAGCCTGAACATTCGTAGTGGGCTGATTCTCTATAGTTAAATATTCGAATTTACGGCTTATCGAAGCATTAGCCGTCTCAAAAAATTCAATAGCACCTATATACATTGATAGCGAAGAGGCTTACTAATTGAAGCCGACTAGTAAGTTTTATTTGTTGTTACTGTGGGTGTCCAACTTTATTTTCGGGTGTCCAACTTTATTTTACGATGTGCAACACTGACTACGCCCACAAATATTCGCAATAATTTTTGTAAAGTTAATATGTTTTTTGAAAAGTAGTAGAACCGATATTTCTAGCATTTTTCAATATCTATAGTAGAATATTTTTGGTGTTTTCGAATACGGTTTTGGCGCCCGATCTTTCGATCATTTTTACAATGGTAGATTGAATGATTTCCTCGTTTCTTGCGTCAGTTTTCGTTTGAAATTTTTCAACTTGTACGGTCGCACCTTCTTCAAGTAAAAAACTGATTGATACTTCGTTGGCAAGGTTTTGGTCTGGGCCGTAATATTCGATGGTGAGGCGTGGATAGCCTTGGTTGCCCATTTTTACTTTCTTGGCTATTCTTTTTTTTGATTTTTCCAGGTTCATTGTAATTCCAGTTGCTGAGCGCTGTGGTAGGTTTGGCTGAACACGCTAAAAAGCGTGTTTTATTTTTGCCATTTGGCGCTGCAATGCGCGGCTGTCGTCCCAGCTTACCTGCTCTGGCTGAATTTTACCTGCTAATATGTCACGGCTAACGCATTCAATTTGATGGTTGAAGCCTGCGCAAGTGCGTTCCTCAATAAAGGTATCAATGCAGTCGTCCACCTTGTAAAGTTTGGCTTCTCGCGCAGCCCAGTAGTCCGAAATAGCGATATAACCTTCGTCACCCACTAGGTAGAGATAATTATTTAATTTGCAACGAAACGACGTTGACAGTTGAGCCGTTGCGGAGTTTTTGTCATAGCTGTTGAGTATAACCACGTCGTCCTCTACGCCGTTCTCTGCCGAGTGATGCCATACACTTTGCTGGTCGGGGTCCTGTTGCAAAAAAAACCACGCCATTGCCAATGGGTAAATTCCCATTTCCATTAAGCAGCCGCCGCCCAGGCGATTGTCGTATTCGCGCAAGTAGGGGCTATAGGGTAAGGGGTAGCCGAATTCGGCTTTTACATGTCGCAAGGTGCCAATACGGCCCTCATTGATCCATTGCTGCGCTTTGTGAATGACCGGCAAAAAGTAGGTCCACATGCCCTCCATAAAATAGCGCTGTTCTTGTTCAGCAACGCTAATAACCTCTTCTAATTCCGCCAAGCTCAGCGTGACTGGTTTTTCGCACAGCACATGTTTGCCCGCGCGCAATGCGGCGATGGCATGCTCTTTGTGGTAGCAGTGGGGGGTGGCGATGTAGACGGCATCTACCTTTGGGTCGGCAAACAGCTCAGCGTAGCTGCCATAGGCTGTGTTGATGTCATGGGCGTCGGCAAACCTCTGCGCGGGCGCTAGTTTGCGGGAAGCAATAGCGTAAAGCGTGGCATTCTGGGTAAGCGTAATGTCGTTGGCAAAGGTGTTGGCAATGCGGCCAGCGCCAACAATGCCCCAGCGAACTGTGTGTGTAGGTGTGTTGTTCATAAGGCCTGCCTGGCTTTTTTTTGGTTGTGGGGCTAATTTTTATTAGTGGCGATTGCTCCTTATGCGCGTGTTTAACGGCGCTCTTCTATTACTGAGCCAGTGGGGAAGTTATATCGCATATTTCTATAAACACAAATGTCGGTAATATCTCCCGCTGTATTGGCGGGGCAGCATCGATAGTTTGTCGACACGCGATACTTGCCGTGAACGGGCAGTACCCGGTGCCATATATGTCCGTGCAACAACACCAGCGTGCCTTTTCTGGGGCTGATCACCACCTGCTCTTGAAAATCTTCGTTAATATCCCCCACCGATATTGCGCCGCCGTTGTGGGTGCCTGGCACCACTAGCGTTTGGCCGCCAATACTATCGTCTATGTCCATGGTGTACACCAAACGATTTAAATTAAATTGCGATGTGTCTTCCGGTGGGCAGTCTTGGTGCCATGCCTGTCCCTGTGATCCTTTTTTGCTGAACATTACCATGCTGTAAAGCGCAGTCCAGCCTTTGCCTAAAATGGCTTCCGTGAGTGCCTGCAGGCGCTTGTCTTGCTCCACTGTATCGAAATCGTGCAGGCCATTCTTTTGAGGAAACCAGGGGATAACGTCTGTTTTTGATTTTTTAAGAAATTCTTCATTGTGCAGAAAGTCTGGGTTGTCGCCAAAATGTCCGATGATGTGCTGCTGATACTTATCCATAAGTTCACTATCAAAAAAATTGTCTATGGCTAAATAACCATTTTGCCAAAATTCGGATGCAAGCTGGTGGGCATTCATGGGCTTATCTCAGGCAAAAAATTGAAGTTTGGCGTAAATTTACAGTCTAAAGACGTATCTTAGTGCGTCTGATAGTATTCATTTTAGATTATTTGGCGTACACGGGTTATGTAAAATATTCTCAAATAGTTATCTAAAACGATCATAATGTAAAGTTCCCCAAGGCTTAAAATACTATGCACCGCAAAAAATAGCAGGATATTCTCGAGCTTGGGCCTCTGTGTCGAGAGCAGCTTGTCGATTCAAAAAGCGTCCCCGAAGTAGAGCCTCTGGGTATTCTTAGGTATTCAATTGTGGGCATTTCCACCATGGTGGGTGCGTTTCACCTGCAGCGCGCAAACCCCGACAATCATACAATTATTTTCACTGTGGCCGGCGAGGGCCTATTAACTAGGGAGTTGGCGGCGTGTCGGGGTCGGTGCACCATGCTCTGAGTTTAATCTACCATGAACCCAATAACAGTGTGCGCAGCTGTACCTTGGGCCAATTGGAATTGTATCTCAATGAACGTTTAGATACGGCCAATACGCCTGTACACGAGAGCAATCGCCTAAATATGCTTTGTCAGCGGGTTGAAAGCCAATTGGAGCGTCGAATGTTTGTGCGGCGTGGTGCAGTACGCTGCACCTCATTTGCACCTCCTTTGTCGGTAGGGTTTTGGCCGCCGCCCTCTGCAACAGGTAATTTTTTTGCGCATGCAGCGCACGCAATATTTATTGAGCTATACCCGTTTGTCTATCACACAAATAGCGGAACAAGTGGTCTATCAAGAGGTGCGTAACTTTTCCAAGCGTTTTAAAAAGTCCGTGAGGCTTGCGCCCACTGAATTTCTTAAAAGAGGTGAACGCTAGCTTAGCTATTGGTTTAACTGCGGCACTAATGCCATTCCGTGCTCTCCCAATGCACAAATCTCTAAATTAGGCCAATCTCCATATGTATTTTTATTGTACAGATAACCTTTTTCAACTTTTCAAAGTTGAGTGATGTCGGTGGTATCGAAAACCCTCGCGCCTACTTGTATCAAATAGCGCGCAACCAAGCGATTGATCTTTTGCGTATTCAAGCCCGAGACAGGGGTGGCGTAGAATTCGGTCATGGGTCAGACAAGTCGAATCTTTCTGGTGAGCTGCAAGGCGAACAGATAAACGACTCCACCGTAGATGCCACTATTCACGATCCCGCGCGCATTATTTTGGCTCAGCAAGAGTTGGATGTGGTGCATAACACCCTGAATGAGATGTCGGAAAAGCGTCGAAAATATTTGAAAATGAGCCGTTTCGATAACCTGTCAAATGTGGAAATTGCCAAACGAGCTGGGGTAAGCGAGGCAGCGATACGAAAACATATTGCTCGGGCGCTGCTTGATATAAAGCGTGCTTTGGGTGCCGAAATGAGCGAGGTCGGATAGTATTATGACGATATCAGTCAAGAGTGATTCCGTGCTGAGAGACGAAATTGAAGAGCAGGCAAGTTATTGGTTTACTGAAATAATAGTGGACGAAGCTTCCCATGAGCTTCAGGTCGAGTTTAGTTTGTGGTTAAACGTATCGCCTTTACATCGAGAAATATATGAAGAAATCGAAAATATTTGGGGGGCTCTGGCCGCTCTTCCAGAAGACGCTTACGAGGGTAAACCTTTATCGATAAGCGACACCGAAAACAAAAACAAGAATGAAAGTGATGGCGAAAATAGGGGGGCGCACCACTAATATAGCACAAGGTCCCGATGGCAATTTATACGTTAGCGATGGTGGCCTACCTATTATTACAAGGCTAAATGCCTTAGGCGAGCAGAAGGCGTTCGCCTCTCATCCTGATCTACTAGGAACGCTTGGTTTTATCTTCGACGAAGACGAACAGATATTTGTGGCGTCAAACATCATTACCGAAAAGGTGTTGAAAATAGACCTGCAAGGAAATATTTAAAACTTTGCCGAAGTTCCCTCCACTATTGCTTACATCATAAAATTTGAAAAAAATTATTACGTTACCGGTCAATCTGCAAACCGCTTGTATCAAATTTCTTCCAATGGAATTGTTCAACGGCTTACGGGTGATGGCGTTGCAGCCTCGCTAGGCGGAAAGTCGTTTAATGCCGAAATGAATCTACCTAATGGTATAGTGGCGGACGAAGACGCTGGGGTGCTCTACATGTCTGAATTTTCGGGCGCCAGAAACCTTAGAAAAATTGTACTGAAAAAGTAAAAGCATTATATTTACCTGCTATAAAAAATAGCCAGATTTGTAATCTGGCTATTTTGTTTTCTCCTTCTGCAAGCTATTTGCTCCCCCATATTTTAGCAACCGCCCTATCTGTGCCTAGGCCTCCAATAATCAAACACGCCAAACCCACGCACAAAAATACGACAAAGGGTATAGCCCCCCCCCATTCTTTTGCACCAATGGCAAAGTAGAGTGAAACACTTGCGAGAAATATAAATAGTACAGTCATAACTAACAGTATTTTTCTGTGCAACGGGCTATAGTTAAAAGGCTCTTCCCCCTTTTCGAATATATTTAGGATGGGTGAAAATATAGCTCTCAATATTCTTTTCATGGTATCGCCTTTTTTCTTTGGTGAATTGTGCTGTATTTTAACGCTTATATTTGACATGACTTCAGGTGTTTTTTTTAATTAGACATTAAAACCACGTCCATAGGACGTGGACTAGGTTCGAGGCTCTAGCCTTAAGAACCCACTCACATGCATCCTAGTGTTGTTATCGCCAAGCAACACATCTAGGGGTATGCACATGAGCAGGTTTAGTAAATTATCGCACGTTATCTGGCATTGCCAATATCACATAGTTTGGGTGCCGAAGTATCGCTATCGGGTGTTGGCAGGTCGAGTCGCGTTTGAAATAGGTAGAAGTATAAGCGTTTATCGTGAGAGATTGGGTTGTGAGCTGGCTGAGTTGAATATTCAGCCAGATCACGTCCATCTTCTGGTGAATGTTTCGCCAAAAGTCACGATCTCGACATTAATGGGTACCTTGAAAGGAAAGACGGCCTTGCAGGCATTCAGGCAGTTTTCTGATTTGAAGGAGAAGCCGTATTGGGGAAATCATTTTTGGGCGAAAGGATACTGTGTTGACACTGTCGGTGTTAATGCCGAAATGATACGTCAATATGTGAAACATCAAGAAAAGCGTGAACGAAATTTAGAGCTTAAATTTTAATCATGAATTGAAATAAAAGTACTATAACGCAGAACAGCCTTCTTAGAGGACTGTTCTCAGTACGCCCTTCTAGGGCGCTAGAGCGTGGATTAGTACTGGTGGCGGCGGTAAAGGTAATGGTACTGCTGCTACGGTCTACCAGCACTGTAATTACACGGGTTGGTCCACTGGTCTAGCGGAAGGTAACTATAACTTGGGGCACTGCAGGGCTTCGGCTTTGTTAACAACGACGCATCGTCACTACACGTGGCGGCAGGGTGCGAAGCGGTACTTTACCGAGACGACAACTTCCAAGGTGCATCAAATTGTTAAAAGCGGTGTAGATGATTGTATTGTAAATGAAGGCTTTAACGATAATGTATCTTCGATAATTGTTCGCCAAGCAGGTACAGGTACTGGTACAGGTGCTAGTGCAAGCTGGGGTGACGAATTCTACTCTATAAACTCGGCTAACTGGTCGTTTGAAGTAAACAGTGACGGGGTGGTAACAACGGACTCCAATCCTATGCCAACGGCAATAACGCTTCTATTCAGTTTGACAGCGGTGTCGGCAGTAACGTGCAGGTGCTCGAGACGCGACAGAGGGCGGTTACAATTGCTGGTATGGCGCATGCCAATACACCTCTGCACGACTGGATTCAGCTGGCAAGCACAAGATCGTTACGGTCGTATGGAAGCGCGCATCAGTCTCACGCAGACGCAAGGCGGGTGGCCAGCCTTTTCGATGCTTGGCAGCACTATTGGTTCAGTCGGATGGCCTGTATGTGACGAGATCGACATTATCCGTTATGGAGCACGTGAACAACGACCTAGAGGCTCAGGGTACCATTCACAGGCAAGACCACAACGGTAACTATGCCAATTATGGCGGGCCGGTTTCAGTCAATGTTAACGGCTGGCACGTATACGCCGTAGAGCGCGACACAAACGAAATTCGTTGCTACATGGGCGGAATTCAGTATCACTCTGCTAACATTGCTGGTGGGGTTAACGGCACCGAGGAATTCCACAATAATTTCTTTCTTTTGCTGAACTTGGCCATAGGCGAAATTGGCCGGGTAGCCCAGGTGGGGCCAGAGTGTTTCCGCAGCGCGTGTATGTTGACTATGTGCGGTATTACCAATAATCGCTGGCAATGTTCTCTCTTATTAAGCGTGAGTGAAGAGGAAAAGCCCGGCGTTAGCCGGGTTTTTTATTAGACATTTAGGTTTCTATGTAGCTTGTAGCTTGTAGCTTGTAGCTTGTAGCTTGTAGCTAAATAGTTTATTTTTTTTGGAAAATAGTTTTAAGGTTGTAGTTATGGTGAGAGGTGTCAGTAGATAATGCCACGTCAAAATTGAAGTATCGCTTTACTACGGAATGTTGAGAAAAACGCCCTCTTTGTTAATGTTTATTTCCTTCCTGGTGAATCCGAATAACTATTTTCAAGCAGCGATAATGACTAGAATTTGTCACGCCAGCGCGACCAATATTTGGTTTTAACTCTCAGGCGTATAGTCGATGCACTGCACTGGCAATGCGAAAACGAGAATAGTAAACGCTGCGAAATCACCCACATTTTTGCGATTATCCGGACGGTACTGTCTTAAGTTTTAGTGGGTGACTATTTTTTAATGTCATTGAGCTAGATTCCATTCGAGGCGCTTGGCTGGACATTCGTAATCTATTCACTACAATGTGCGTTGCAGGCAGCGTAAGGATAGGGTTTATTCTTTCTCATGGATAAACGATTAGCTAGGTGCAACTGCTGAGTACCTTTGGTGTTTGATTTTTCGATGGAGGGTCTGATGAAGTTGTGAGTTTTCAGGTGGCCATCTTCGTATGAGATGACCATCGTTGAGTGGGGTGTACAGCGATTGTTACACGAACCTAATTGGAAACATAATAAAATCAGGTAAAATAATAATAACTCTGAAACTGGAGCGGGGGTCAAAAATTCTTGAGTACAAACCACATAAATTTGAAAACATAAGAATAATTCCGTTTTGGTTGATCGTAAGTCAGTCAAATTCGGTATTTTAATCATACTCGTTTTTCGATTTATTGAAGTTCTTTTAGTGGTAGTGTCGGACTATGATCTTCTTTTTCCCGTCGGCTGAATGTTTTTTAACGTGCAATCGAGGGTTTCTGGCTAGGGTTGAAATAATTTTAATAGAGAATTCTATATGTTTTATGTCGCTCGCTGGGCAATTGTTGCCTGTCTATACTTTTTTGTAAGTACTGTTATGGTTCAGCTACACGCAAAGCCATCTTTTGTCGAATACGCCGCAAACACAGAACTGCAGCACGTCGCGGTTAGTCCATCGGGAAATCGTTTGGTTTTTAGAGAGAATAAAAACTCTAAGGATCTAATCCGAGTAATTGATCTTGTTGCCAGAAAGACTTTGGCTGCTTTCGATGTTTCTGACGTCAACCCAAAACATATTTATTTTATTGATGAAGATAAAATAATTATTAAGGCTTCAGGAGAGAAAAGGAAGGTCAGTGGGTTTAGAGATAAATTCGCTGTTAGCTCAGCTTTTGTTTATTCTGTATCTACAAATAAGTTTCGTCAGCTGCTAACTCCAGGTGAAGTTATTTACCGCGGTCAGACGGGGCTCGGGAATATTGTCGCTGTCACTGAAGATAAAAACTATGCCTACATACCCGCTTTTGTACAGGAATCAAATCGCTTTGCCACTAGGCCCCCCGAATATATGTTAATGAAAGTGTCATTGGGTACCGACAACGCGCGGCCGACGATAGCTACTAAAGGGGTAAAAAATGCGATTGATTATTTTGTTGGACAGGATGGCGAGATTATTGCCGTCGAAAGTTATAACCCGAGGTCGCATAGCTACCGAATTCGAGCGCGTGACGGCCATAAATGGCGAGAGATTTATTTTGATGATTCAGAAATTCGAGAGTTCGGTATATCAGGCATAACTGCTGATCGCAAGCATCTTGTTTTGGTTAAAGAGGATGAAGACACGGGTTTTGAGTCGGTTTATAAGATGTCACTTGCCGATGGAAAAATTTCAGACAAGTTATTCAGTCATGAGCAAAAGGATATCGATTATTTGCTGACGGATATTAACCGTGTCGTGCATGGTGTGCGCTATTCAGGGTTTACTCCCACCTATGAATTTTTTGATTCGACCTTAACTGAGCGAATTGCAGACATACAATCACTTTTTAAAGGCGAGTCGGTGTTTCTTACCAGTAGATCCCCAGACTGGCGGCACCTCATTGTTAATGTTACTGGTTCGGCTTTTTCCGGTGACTTTTTTAAGATTTCTGGTCAGCAAGCTCCGATCTTTATCGGTGCTCAGCGGCCGACGTTTAATTCAGAGACGCTCCATCCAATTATAGCGACTTCCTACAAGGCGAGAGATGGCATGAAAATACCATTGCTCGTTACTGCCCCACGTCACAAGCAAAGTGAGCTGCAAAACCTTCCGGCGATTATGCTGCCGCACGGAGGACCAGAGAGTCATGATAAAGTCGCTTTTGATTGGCTCGCG
>JBLHGN010000139.1:0-9297 GCA_047616325.1 Lentisphaeria bacterium | reverse complement strand
AAACAGCGCATTATATGCATCGATAGCGCTACGGTAATACGGCAAATTATCGAAGCGTTCGTCGTTAAAGGAAAGGGGGTGATGGCTGGCGCCAAAACTGGAGTAATTAGCCGAAAATCGCAAAGCAGCCTTGCCAGATTCACCCTCAAACACAGAGTCTATTGACGGCCCGATTGGCAGCGGAAAAGGCCCGCCCAATGCATCACTTGCTGGTGAATTAGCGGGAACAGCTGCGGTAAATATATCGGAGTAGGAAACATCGTGAGCATTCCCCCAGAAAGTGCCACGCAAGCCATCGACAAATACACACTTATCTTTAATGGCATCTAAGGGTGACCAAAAACTCGGTAAGTCAAAGTCGGAAATACCGCTGCCTGTGCCTGTTATCCCCTCTAGTTCCGTGGTTCCGCCTGTACCCCAGCCGTGCTTGAGGGGAATAAATAGAAACCTCAGAGGCTGAGACGCTCCTGCGCTCGCAGCGAATATACGTTCTGCCGATAGTGCAGGCACTAGGCCTGCGGCCACTAAACCTTTAAGAAAAGTACGTCGCTTCTGATTAACATACATATTGGTCGGTTTTTTTATAAGCATTACTCTACACCTCCGCGCACACGCATGCTTTCGAGCTGCACAATGCTGTTTATTAAACCCCTAATACTGCGATCTGTCTCATCAAATTTTTGCAGTAGCTGCCTTACTTCGCAAGAATTATTTTGCAGTGACTGACCAGAGAATTTCTCCAGCGCACGCCTCACCATGCAGTTTTCTATATCCGCAGATTGTTTTAACCCGTTGACATAACCAATATGATCTTCGAACGCAATTACACCGGCCTCGGGCAAATCCAATGCTCCCGAAGCGTCGATATCCGCAGTGCCACTTAAAATACCGTCGGTAATGCCTATCTCAAAGTCGCGGTAGCGGCCAAGTGTGTCAAAGTGCTCCAAACCATAACCGGCCGGGTCAATCACAATATGACAGCCGTAACAGGCAGGCTGAGAACTGTGCTGTATATCCAGCAGTTCGCGCGTTGAGTATGTTCTCCCTTCGTCTAGATTTACGGCTTGCTCATCAATTTCTGCGGGGGGGTCACCCATTACATAGCAGGACATTTGCAACAGTGTGAACACACCTCGCTTAACTATACCCGAACCACCTTGAGACGAGTGCGCCGCAAGGAAGGCCGGGTGAGTCATAATGCCGTTGCGCTCAGTTGCACTCATCGCTACTGCTGTCATCGCAGAGCCTGAAGGCGCAGACACCCCAAACAAATCATTAACAACATTATTTACGTAGAAACCGCTGCTGTCAGCGTCGAATATAGACAGTACACCGTTATCAAGATTCGCCGCGTGGTCTGCCACACTAAGTTGTGCACTTTCCAACAGCGCTTCGCGCATTGCTGTGGTGAAGTTGACCGACTCAAGTTTTTCTATGTCGGTTACCGTTTGTAGTTTTAGGTAGTCCATAATGAAGCCTGCATAAGTCTCACTGAACCGAGCGTCACCTATCATGCGTGTCACCTGCTCGCCTATTATGACTTCACCTAATATCTGTTCATCGGCAGCGAGTGCATAAAGTTCTGTATCTGGAGGAGAATCCCAAAGGCCGTAGGAAAGTAAGCTCGCAACTTCGTACGAGTCTAGCGTGCTCTGATCAGAGTCCAAATCGCCTAACTCATTGCGATATAAAAAGTTGCTGCTCATAAGCAGTGATTTGAACAAAAAGTTTACCCGCTCGCTACTAGAAGTAAAACCGGAAAACGGTGTGGTAATGCTTGTCGTCTCGTTAAGAGTCAAAGGGCGACGCCACAAAAGAGGCCCATAAGTTTCAAGCAAGTCTTCCGCACAGGTACCTCCAGCAAAGTCGGCGCAGTCTTTTATAGCGCCGGCTTCGAGTAAAACCGTATCAACAATGTCGCTAACAGCCGTATAAATAGCATCTATATTAATGGAATTCACACCCAATTCGTTACCGCCACCCGACATGCCAATAGTGGGCACCGCATCGCCCAAACTCGGCCAAGTCACGGCGTCGAGCGTCACTCCTGCAAACACCGCTTCAATTGTATTTTTAAATTGCACCTCGGTGAGCCTGCGGATTTGTGCTCGTAATAGCTCACCCTCTGGGCTTGAGCAATCGACAAGATCCTCTTCATCTGGATCGTCTCCGCCAGATTCAAGCTGCTGCTCAATATAAGCGGCGGCATCGGTAAGCTCTTGATCGCTCAGTTCATTAATAGCTACGCTATCGCGCATTCTTATATAGGTTACGATCGCATCCTTCACTACGTCGATGGTTACCGGACGATATCTATCAAAATTACCTACGCTGTTCTCGACGACGCGAGGCAAGTGGCACTGTGAGCAGGTGGTGGCATATATTTGCTCGCCATTAAGAACATTACCAATAATTGGCACTGGCGTAGATGTTGGCGTCGGAGTTGGGTTCGGCGTAGGAGTTGGCGTCGGGTTTGGATTCGGCGTCGGGTTTGGGTTTGGATTCGGCGTCGGGTTTGGATTCGGCGTCGGGTTTGGATTCGGCGTCAGTGTTGGTGTTGGATCCGGCGTCGGTGTTGGCGTTGGGGGTGTCTCGTTAGCGATTTCCTGTGCAATAAAGGCCGCGATATCGGCAATGCCTTGGTCGCTCAATGCCTGAACTTCGGCATCATTTCGCATTAAACCAACGCTGTTTATAGCAGCTTCCACAATCGCAAAGCTCACACCGATCCTAATATTTAAGCTATTGATAAGTATCGATGTATGACAGTCAGAACAGGCGGATATAAACAGGCCAGAACCGTTGCCAGCATCTCCAATTAAGGCCCCGGGGTCCGGAGTTGGTGTTGATGTTGGTGTTGGTGTTGGTGTTGGTGTTGATGTTGGTTCTGGCCCACCACCATCGATTTGCTGCTGAATGTAGTCCGCTATATCGCTAATTTCTTGATCAGTCAGCGCTTGCAGGGCAGGCGTCATCATTGAAGCAACCGTCGCTATAGCATTCACCACCAGGGTGGAATCTGCACCGGTCTGAATACTCAGAGTATTAGCAGTAATGGATGCATGGCAATCTCTACAGCTTGCATTGAACAGAGCTTCTCCTGTGCTTGGCACTGGCGTAGGGGTCGGACCTACAGGCGGCTCACCACCTGATTCAACTTGCTGAGCAATGTAAGCCGCCACGTCGTCAATAGCGCGAGCGTCTAAGGCTGTAACAACAGTATTGTTGCTCATTGCGAACACGCTGGCGATAGCACTGTCCACACGATAAGGATTGGCACCGGCCTGTATGTTGTTGGAATTATCGACAATTGAGGTATGGCAGCCCGAGTTACCACAGGTGGCAACGTAAATGTCTTGACCACGCAGGGCATCGCCTACGTAAATTGTGAAGGGGGGGTCACCCGAAGGGTCGCTGCCCCCGGTGCTTCCTGACAGCACTATGGGCAGAGGCTCCGCCGCCACACCGGTCGCATCAGCAATTGCACTGGCAATATCGGCAATATCTTGGTCGCTTAGCGAGCTGAATTGCGCCATTTGATCGACTGAACCAATGGCCGTTTTGATCACGGCGTAGTTGGTGCCGCTTGCAATACTCTGCTGGTCGGCCGTGATATCGTCGCCGTGGCAGGAAGCACACGAATCACTGTACATTGCAGCACCATGAACGGGGTCCACCGACGTTATCTGCGTTGAATCGGTACCCGTACCCGTACCTGTTCCAGTACCTTGGCCGTTAGTAGGAGTGAGGGATTCTTGCTGGCTGCCACCACACGAAATGAGGCCTAATATGGCCAAGCTGAAAAAAAGCGTTTTTACCACAATTTACTCCATACATTACTTTGACCGAATCCGCTAGATTCAACACGTAATGCGATAACAGGGTTTGAAAGGGGTAGCCAACTTTCACAGCAACTCGTGTGATTATTCGTCCTATCCTTATGGTGCGGTTCACTAAGCTCGCTATTCATTTAGGTACATCTCACTACAACATTGGCAACCCAGATACTACTACTATAGATTCATTCGTCTAATACTCCAGCACATTACATTCATTTTGTGATTGCAGCCACACAATGACCAAAATTTGTCACCAAAGCCCCAAACAATCGCGACCAATGTCGCCACAAGAAGCAAAAAGTGACACTTTTTGCCACATACCAGTTTCTTCTTTACGGGTTTTTATTGCGCTAAAGAGGCATATTAAGGTAGTACTTTTCGACTCAGGGGAGCCTAACCCAGCTTCAGTGGCGCAAGACTTTTTAGGTGCCAAAACCAACTACTTTTCCTGAGATTAAAAATAAAACCCTTAAAATCAATGGCTTAATTTTTCAGATTATAATGTAGTGCCATAAAATAAAACCCCGTGCAAGCACTAAAAAATAGTGCAGTCTCTTGCTCCATGTTTATACGAAAATCCCCCATAAAAAGTAAAAAGAGCGGAGGCAGCTACTTTAGCTATCGCCTCGTCGAAAGTGTTCGCGTGGATGGAAAAGTCAAACAAAAAACTTTGCTGAATCTCGGAAAACATTTTGATGTGGATTCTACGTTGTGGCACCTTCTGGCCGAACGAATAGATCAAATAATAAGCGGCAGCGATGCCCAGCAACTCGAACTTTTAGACCCATCTTCGCTCGATAGTGAACTCGAGGTTAAGGCTCAACGTTATGCATCCCTACTTTTAGCCAAGCTGTCCACACCAATTCCAGAGTCGTCACCCGATCAAAACGATATCGTTGCTCCTGATTACCAGAGTGTTGATATTCATCGACTCTCATTGTCTGAAGCACGTGGTATTGGCTCTGAAACCCTTTCTGTGGCTATGTTTGAGCGTTTGAAATTGGATGAAAAGCTCACGGCATGTGGTTTTCATAAAAACCAGTTAAGTGCGGCATTAGGAACGATTGTCGGCCGCATGATACACCCATCGAGCGAGCGCTGAACACACCGCTGGCTTCAGCAAAACAGTGCATTAGGAGAGCTGATTGATTTTGACTATAACACACTAAGCCTAGACCGCTTGTATCACCTAGGAGACAAACTCTTCTCCCATAAAAAAGCCATAGAGGAACATTTTGGGCAACAAGAAGCGTTGATCTTCAATCTGAAGCGCACCGTTATTTTATACGATTTGACCAACACTTTTTTTGAAGGGCAAGCCTCTAAGAATACCCTGGGTACCTTTGGTCGATCCAAAGAAAAACGCACCGATTGCCCCTTGGTCACGATGGGGCTCGTCTTGGATGGTGAAGGCTTTCCCTTGGCCAGTGAAATTTTTGCGGGGAATGCCAGCGAACCCAAAACCTTAAAAACGATGATCGAGCAACTCAGTTGTGCCTCTAAATTTGCTGGGGAGGTTGTCGTCAAAGAGGTTATCCATGATCAAGTTATTGCTAAGCGTATTGTGGATGCTGAGACGGGAGAGATACGACTGTACTGTCACTCTCAGATGCGAGAGAAAAAAGATCAAGCCATTGAGACACAGTTTACCCGCCGCTTTGAAGAAAAGCTCAACACCCTCAATGCCGGATTAAGCAAGAAGGGTACGGTCAAAAAATACGAAAAGATGCTAGAACGGCTCGACGCTATGAAACAGAAATACGCACGTGTATCTCAACACTATGATATTGAGGTGATAGCCGATGATGAGAAGAAACATGCCCGAAACATAATGTGGTCCCGTAAGCAGGGCGCCAATAAAAAGCCGGATTTGTCGGGTGTTTATTGTTTGAGAACCAATAGCACGGACTTGTCGGAGAAAGCGTTGTGGCAGACATACACCGTGCTCACCGATGTGGAGGCTTGCTTCAGAAGCATGAAGAAGGCTGCCTGAAAAATCACCTGCAGTGCATCAAATGGAAGTGAAAAATTCAACATATTGATTTATATAGGTTTTTTCTTTTTGGCCACTAAAGATGGGCTAAGTCGACACACTGAAAAGCGAACGATATTTGGCAGTAGAATGGGTGAACGGGTGAACGGGTGAACGGGTGAACGGGTGAATGGAACAAAAAAACAACAAAGAAAGCGACGCCTGAAAATTTACGCTTTAGTAAATGAGCACCCCTCTCCTCACTCGTTAATTTGAGTTGTTTTTCACTGTCCTATACGGGCCGATCAATAGCCCTCTGGTACGGTCGTTTATCGAATTATAATTTGCCGTTCTTGCCACTTGAGGCGTGTAATCCACCAGTGAACCGGCTATTTGATCGACAGCGGCAGATATTAACGCACCGATTAAGCCATTGTTGCCACCGTCTGATGACTTCTCGCCGTAAACCTTAGCTCCCCACAATTTTTGCCCGCTTCTTGTGTCGATAAGTTTTAAGGTTGCACTCACAACAGTTTTAGATGAAATCAGCTGATATTTTTGCCCCCAGTTGTCGATAGTTACGTACAAAACCGCGTCTGCACCAATGTTTTCCCTAATTTTATCTAGGGGAATACTGTTCATTTCCGCGGGTGTAGGCAGACCATTTTCTTTTAGAAAATGATCGATAAGAGACACGGGAAAAACGTAGTAGCCCTTTTCACCCAAGGGGCGGGAAATTGTCGATAGATATATATAGGGGGCATTCACCTCAATGGAATTATTGGCGGGGGGAACAACCAAAATTGAACGCGGTTTTGCTGCAATTAAGGCCGAGTAATCATAGGGCGGGGAAGCAACGCAAGCGGATAAGGTAAACACACTAACGAGGGCGAATACGAGTGCCTTTATAGAACTTTTCATTTCAATAGCACCTCTAAACTCAACATTACTTCTTATTCCAACAAAATGTCTCACTACAAAGCTCCTTTTTGGTCAGCACTTTTGCGCGCGCGATCTAACATGGCTTGTATCAACACTTGAGACTCAGGAAACAGCGCCATTTCCTGACTGAAGGCCGCTTCCGCATCGCTCACATTACCTTCCGTTGCGTGCATAAACCCCAAGTGCGCATACACACCGGGGGCCACTGGCAGCCCACGGCTCTGAGCCTTTCGAATATCGGCGGTGAGTTTTTCGATTTGCACAATGGGTGGGGCATTTCCGGGCTTCATGTACATGTCGTACACCAGCTGCTCGTATTCACCCCAATAAAAAAGGGGGCTGGTAGTTGCACACCCCTGTATTACGGATATCGCCACTAAAAACAACACTATTTTTTTTATTATCATATTCACATTCACTTCTATCTCCATCTTTATTACTTGCGTCTTGCTGCTCACACCTAATTTACTTACGTATAGGTGCTTTTACTTATTTACTTACATCCAAATGTCCGGTCTCTAAGTCGCGCACCATATTATTAACCGCTTCGGTGATGGCTAAGTTAAGAACCTTACCGCTTAGGGTTGCGTCGTAGCCAGCATTACTACCAAAGCCAAGCACCTCTCGTTCATTCAAAGCGTATTCTCCGGCCCCCTGCGCTGAATAGATTATTTCTGACGACAAAACATCCACCACATTTAACATAACTTTTGCATAGGCCGTCTGCTTTTTACCCGAGCCTACAATGCCGAAAAATTGTTTGTCTCCCGTTACCTTGCGACCATATTCGCTGACACCTCCAGTTACGGTGTAGCGCGCACCTTTTAATGTTTGCGTCTTACCACTTAACTGAGCTTCCTGCTTATTCCCCGCCATGTTTTCGCGGTCAACAATTTTAAAACGATTCGTCTGCTGTAAATGGGTCTTTAAAATGGTTTTCGCTTGATTGCCTAGCTGATCGACACTCGACGAAAACAAACCCTGCATATAGCTAGAGCGATTATTAAACTTACCCACCACAAGCGTGGTTTTGGGGCCACTATAGGCCGTTTGATACGATTCTACCTTTTGTGTTTCCACTACCGTGTGCGACTCTGTTGTTGAGCAAGCACTCAACAAACCCGACAATACGGTGGTTACAAACACGGTTTTTGCAATGGTGGTCAACATAGACTAGCTCCTCTATTTATATAAGTTTACCGATGGCACGCCATAGGGCAGTTTGAATGCAAGAAAGTTTCGGACGCGAATTTAGACAGCCATTCAGGCGCTAAAATACATACCAGTGGCGGGCGCTGCAATCGTAACCCAAGAACGCACTGCAAACCATAAATTCCAGGCCCTTAGACAACTAAACACAAAACAAGCGACGTACCAGCGATCTGCTTCCGGGTAGAGGCCGCCCTTACGGGCGACGCCCCCCCACTGATCCGTACGTGACCCTTTAGTCATACGGTTCCTCAATTATGACGCTGTACCTGACAAACCACCACACCTATTTCATTATTTTAGTCAGCTATAGTAAGTCATATAAATCAGGGGAGGAAACCCCTCAAAATAGTAATTTTACCACCACGCATAATTACTAACACCAAGAGGAGTTTCCGTTATGAAGAAGCGTACTTATCGCACGAAGAATGTCAACAAAATTGATTGGCTTCAACTAAAAACACGCCTGCCTGGCAAAGAGATTTCACTAACGATTGATACTGCCAAAGAGTATCAATACGCGGTATTAGCTGATGAAGAATCGGGTGTACTTGAATCAATAAAGTGGCAACATCCACAACAGACATAGGTGTTAACAGATGCTTTGGGAAATCTGTATTGCCCCGTTGTTGTGATTATGGAATCGACCAGCAAGTATGGTGATACTCTACGTTATCAGTTTAGAGAGATTGGCTTTACTGTTCACCAAGCGAGCGCTAAACGCGTTCATGATGCCAGTGAAGTTTATGATAGAGTGCCGAGTTCACATGATGCTAAATCGGCCAGTATTTTATCGCGACTCTATCATGATGGTCTGACCAAGGTTTGGGTGGAGCTCAGCGAAAAAGAGCCTAGCCTCAGCGCATTGAGACGAGAGCATAAGATGCATCAAAGCCAATACCAACGTAACCAAAATCGTTTAGAAGCGTATTTAAGTCGGCATTGGCCGGAAGTGGGGACTATTTTATCGTTGGGCTCAGCGGCGCTAGAGGACGTGCTTCAGGATTATGGCTCGGCACAACGAATCGCAGAGCATACAGAACAGTCCACGCGGGAAATACGTAGCAGAGGAGGAAACCTGTTGAGCCGAGAAAAGATAGATAAGGTCATCAGCATTTCTTCAACCACGTTAGCCCAGCTTCAGTGGCGCAAGACTTTTTAGGCGCCAAAACCAACTACCTTTCCCGATATTAAAAATAAAACCTTTAAAATCAATGGCTTAATTTTTCATGCTAGAATGTAGTGCCATAAAATAACATCAAGGCCCGTGCAAGCACTAAAAAATAGTGCAGTCTCTTGCTCCATGTTTATACGAAAATCCCCCATAAAAAGTAA
>JBLHGN010000138.1:0-9308 GCA_047616325.1 Lentisphaeria bacterium | reverse complement strand
CGGGTTCAACACTAGAGGAAAACATCGCGGTAGCTGGTGATGTGGTCGCCACCTTTGTCGCCAGCGATCTGGATGATGATGATATTACCTACAGCATCACCTCGGGCAACGACGACGGTTATTTTGAGATTCTCAATAACAGCAAGGGGGAAGTGACTCTCACCGGTGCGGGCGAGTTGGCCATTGAAAACGATGGCTTAGATTTGGCTGAGCAAGTTATCGGTGTTACCGCCAATGACGGCGTCAACGATTCTGCCGAAGCCACCGCGAACATCGTGATCAGCCACGTAAGTTCACCAGAAAACCGCGATGCAGTAATTTCGCAAATCCGACAATTAGCCTCAGATGATACGTTTAAAGATCTTGTGAATGAATTGCAAGAAAATGAACAATTAAAACACTTTGATAGAAATGAATTCTATGACAACTTAGATGCATATGTAGAAGAGATGTATCCTGAACTGGCAAGCCATTTTAGTGATACCTTAGGTTATGGGGTTATATCTGGAGTATTGCCGGCCTTTGTAATTAGTGACACGGAGGCGGACTCCCTTGGACACCAAACAACGTTTCCCTCTTTATATGAAGAACTTTTATACCGTGCAAATTTACCCCTAAGCGATGATGCCGAATTCGTGAGCCAGGACGTGTCGGGAGATTTACCCGAAGTAGACCCAGAGGCAAGTTACGTGGAGTTTACGCTCTTAAGCGGCAATAAAATCACCTTTGATGGTGCGGAAGCGGGTACTGCAGCCAATAATTTTGCTCGAATTTTCGAGAACAGTGCCATATTCAGGGATGCTATCGAGAATGATGCCACGGAGAATGGTGGAAGCCATGGTTTTCATACCTATGACACATGGATTGGTGAAGGAGGAACGAGTGGTCACAAGCCAGGTTACGGAACTTTTTTAAATATCAACGCAAGTAATCCTCTATTGGGAGTGATTCATAACGTGGGTCATGAACTGGAAGAAAGTCACTCTCGGGAGCACTCTCTGTTCGTGGGCCAGGTTATCAATCAACTAGAAAATAATGGTATTGACACAGATGCCAATACGGATTTTGATTTTGATAATATTTCAAATAATATAAGAGTATTAGATGGCTTTAGAGGTAGATGGAAGTTAGATGAGCCTGAGTGGAGCCAACTATTTATAGACGCTAAAACAGCCATGCAAGATGGCGATCTTGATACGCTGGAAGGTATCCTGAGCAATATTGATGCAGATGCTGTAGTGACTGCTGATACCGGTTTTTCGGGTGGTGAGGAACTAAGCGTAAATGCCCGGGAGCTTTTTATTCAGGAACTCGTTCTAGAAGCAGACAGTGATGATTGGTTTAATACTGACAAGGGCGGTGAGGTAACAGCGAACCAAAAACTAACGCTTGCTACTGCATTGTCTAATTTGACTATAACAGACCCAAGCTTCCGCGAGGCTATTGAAAATGCTTCCGAAACCTTAAATATTGATCTCACTGAGGAAGGGCTGAATATCGATTCATGATTGGGGTGGGTGATAATGTGTAGTAGCTTAGACTTGAACGCGCGGTTACCCGTTGTTCAACTTAAAAGCCGTAGTTAGGCGGTGTGAATAAATAAACTATACGTTTTAGTGGCACCATATTTTCTGGATTATTCTATAATTTCATTTCCCCTGAAATTTGTCAGGCTTAATATTCAGAGAATTCATTTTCTCATCACTAACCTTAATTGACTTTTTATATGTGTCTTTATCAATGCTAGTTTTTATGGAAAGGCCGCATTTTGTTGTCGTATTAGCAATAAGGTTTACAATCGTAGCCCCTTCTTTTATGGCTAAATCAGAAAACATACTTGATGAATTGATTGCTAGGCTGTCACTCTGATGAGAAATTATCGA
Organism: Lentisphaeria bacterium; assembly: GCA_047616325.1. Classification (GTDB taxonomy): domain Bacteria; phylum Pseudomonadota; class Gammaproteobacteria; order Pseudomonadales; family Cellvibrionaceae; genus JBLHGN01. The sequence continues at coordinate 7,425 of JBLHGN010000138.1, read as the reverse complement.
TCACACTAGCGATTGCCGAGCTGTCGGTCGGGAAAATCTGAGTGAACACGACGCCAATGTTGGCCCCTCGATTATCTGAAAGTATGATGCTAAAAACAAGCAATACTTTGGCGCGCAATGTAACAGGATTGCCCTGAAGTGTGAAGCTCAATTCTACTTTTACGGCGGATCCTTTAACAATATATTCTGAACAATTAAAGGCTACAGCTCCGGTTGAAATTTTGCGTGTTAAAGCGTCGATGACACGATGAACCGCCAGTGCGACACGGGTTTTGCACTGAAAGAGGAACCGTCTATGCTCTCGACGCTCATCTGACATAACGAAGAACTTCCGAATAAACCGACCTCATAAGTATAGGGCAGTATTTTAAGGCGATCTTGGTTAGTTTCCGTGAGCTGACACGCTTGGCCCAAAACAATCCACTATTTCTTGCGCCAAATTACACTGGATAATCAACGCTTAAGGCGAGATCTGAAGTAAACTTTGGGTAAAAGGCACGCAGAATCGTATTAGTGTCTTCATCTCGTCATCACCTATAGAACGAGCAGCTACAATGGTAGGATCGTTTTGCGAGAGTGATATTTTTTTACTCGCCACTTTCGCTAATAAGAACAATATTCACGCCTATACTTCTGGGTTTTCTTATGTCTGGTTCTCACGTACTTATCTCAAATACTTCTAGATTGAAGGCCTATCAACTCCAGCGGGCTCTCAACGATCAGTTGGCAGACACTGCTCTTCCTGAATATGCGGGACTGACGCAGGCCGTTCAGCGAGCGCTGTGTTCTCGTGTGCTGGGCAGTGCCTTTCTCAGCTCAGTGAGCGTGGCTGGGGATCTAGACCTCACACCCCGCACGTTAGTCCGCAGGCTTGCATTAGAACGTACTAAATTTGAAGTGATCTTACTTGAGGTTCAACGCCATTTTGCACTGCGGATGCTGGTCGACACTGGTATGTCAATACGTAAGATAAGCCTTGTCTTAGGGTTCAAAAACGTGACGAGTTTTAGTTCTACCTTCGACGGCTGGACAGGCTTATCCCCAGAAGCGTTTAAGTACTTGTATCGGACCCGTACCAATATTGTCGTGAGATCAACGTGATGCAGTAAATTAGCCTGTCCCTAGCGAATTACTACTTTATGAGAACACGGGAAGCTCAAACATTACGCGACAATTATTTTCCGGCAGATGTGCCTGTAAAAAAAATTGCAATACAAAAACCCAAATCCCTCCCTCTGCGCCATCCAATCTACAGGAAACACAGCCACAAAATCCGCACGCGTTAAATGATTTGGATGCTGCCCATTGATAATAGCCTCCTGAATATCAGACGCCAATGTCACCATACGGATGACGGTAGAAATATTGTCTTTAGTAATCCCTTCTCCTCGACACAAATCACTAATCGACGTGTACTTCCCCGAATCTAATATCCATTGCCAGCGGTGGGCATTGATAAGATTTTTGAGTAGCGTTTTATCTTGTTGATGGTCGCGGTCGGCGTTAATGCTTTGACCCTGTGGCGATATTAATGTCTTACGCCCAACATGCCGTTTCAATCTAACGGGGATAAACACCTTAATCAATGACAGATCGTGATTGGCGGTAACCTCAGAGTGCATAGGCTTCGCCCTTTTTCGATGTGTGTATTTTTTTGATGCTGCGAACGAGATCATTCTCCCCGTTGGTGCGGTTTGTCACGGCTACACCACCTATCACAGCATCGATTCTCTGTCTAAAAAGGTGCAAGTGCCTTGCTTGTTCATTGTGAAAAGCTGATCCCATAAGGCCTCGATGGATTGCGGTCCTTTGCGCACATCGTTTTCCGAGATTGTATTATCCTGCGCTTGTGTGGCTTTCCATGTGTGTACGATGACCTGCGGCTGTCTAAACAGAATCTTGAGTTGATCAAATACAATACCTTCTATGTTGCCAGCGCGGAGCACTCGAATGGTACAGGCGTTATGACTTTCTTTCTGGGCCGTGTGCGTGATGTAGTTACGGAGCGATGGGGGCTACAGTTTGAAGTATGCAGCGTTCTCTATGGTATATATATATAATATCGCTTTTGCGTTTGCAGTCTCTTAAAAAGGCAGTCGAATTTTCAGGAAAAATGGAAAAAAGGGGGGGGATATTGCTTGTAAGCTGGTTTAAGCGGTGGTTGGGGAAAGGCGATCATCAGCGTATTTCTTTGGAGGATATGACTTGTTCGATTGACGTCTTGAGCGAATCGGTGTCGAAGAATGAGATCGGCCTTCAAAAAGGTTTGCGTCGGTTGTCCATGGCGCAAAAACAGCAGAGTGATACCTTGGCGCTGCTTGCCCAGGAGTCTGCGTCGCTCAAATTTGTCCTCAATGAACGTCATGGGCTAATACTTACCTACGAACAGATTTTGCAAATCTTAGATAATCTGAGCAAAATTGACCAGGCAGCAGGTAATGTAACTTACCCTAATGGCTCCGCTGATCGAGCGCGCTATAACAGACCTGTTTTCTCAGTGTGCACTGGAGGCGGTGGCAGAGATTGGTAAACCCTACCCTGCAAAGGCGTGTGAGGCGGTCGGCGCTATAGACGCAGTTGTAGGTGAGGCAGCGTTGGAACAGCCACAATGGCCGCCAGGCACTGTAATTGAAGTATTGCGATAGGGCTATCAAGCTGCGCAGGGCGAAGCGGTCCGTGTCGCAAAAGTCATCGTTTCTCAAGGGCCCGTGCCAGTACAAGCTCCCTCAACACAAACAATGACACATCTAGAGGAAACGGGCCATGCCGGCTAATTCGCGCTCGCCCAGTTTCGCTAACCGCTCGGCCATTGCGACCCCTATTGATAGGCTTTATCAATTACCTTTTTCATCGTGATTCGGCCAAGGGGGATTTAGCCACACTCTTGCCGCACCGACGGGCCATGAAGCAGGCAGATCTGGCGTGGCTATATCCCTTATTGCATGTGTACTGCCTAATAAGTGAGCCTGACCTTGCGGAGGGCGATGAGTATGTTGACACGTTGGCCACGGTCATACGCGATGATGCCATTCCCTGTGACCTCAACCTACCAGGCAATAACGCAGGTGAATTGCTGTGTGCATCTTTTTGCCTGCTGCTTTGGGTCTTGGGCCGACACGTTATGAGCGATGGAAATCTTCGTAGTTGGTTGCATGATTGGTTGGGCGATAGTCCTTTGGCGAGCTTACTGCCAACACTGCAAAAATTCCTGGCGCTTAAATCTCCCAAGCCTGAGCAAAAAACTGTAAAAGCACTGGAAGCTGCGTTAACAAATATTGAGCCCTGCGAGCAAGATGAATGGTTCGATGGCTTACGTCGACTACCCAGCGTATTTTTACAGCAACGCCTGAGTAGCACACAGCGCCAATCCCCGGGCTCGCTGTCCGCAGCTATCCCGTCTCGGTGGCCTGGTTGCTGCTCCAATAGCACCCTGTTGGTCGCAGTTGGTATTTTCAAACGCCAATACCACGACGCTTAACCTGTTAGATCAGCGGGTCGATACAACTTCTATGCCGTATACCGAAATGCTCTCATTGGAGGCTTTTAGGTGTCGGATCCTAAGCCGCTACGCAAATGAGGGCGATCTGTTTAAGCAAGGTTTCGAGCGCAAACTTGAATGTCTTATTTTCTTAATGAGCACCGATGTACCCTCGGAGTAAAGTGCTTTTGTCGAACAGTGTCTAGCAGTCACTTGCTGCGAATGGTTGGCGCAAGGGGTGGGCGGAGGGCGCCGTCAGCCGCCGTCCACCGCACCTGCCAAGTAAGGCTGCTTCATCACAAGGTCGTACGAAAAAAGTCATGCAATTAAAAGAAAGCCCATCATCTAGCTTGGATTTATTTGGTGACCAATTACGATGAATCGTGAAGCAGCGCTCAGCACCTTACGATTAACGGCTCAAGCGAGCCACGCTGATATTGTTGCTGCGTACAACCGCTTGGCTCGCCGCTACCCTCTACAGAAATTTCCTGAACGTCATACCCGCATACTGGAAGCTAAAACGGCTTTGCTTAGTCCAGAGTCGGCATTTAAAGAGATGTTATTTGCAGAAGCTATCGATTTGAACTGGCTAAACCCATACTCGAGCAAGGGTGAGAAGGGCAATATACAACATCTATTGATGAGGCACATTCAAAAAAATGTTTAGAAAAACTGTTCCGCCCCCGCCTGAAAAAGGGTGTGACCTGTTTCCCTTGAGTGTTGGCATGAAAACCGAATTTATCGAAATGCTAAACGAGCTCGATCCAGAAGGTCTGCAGGATTTTATGGAATATTTTCATCAGCCCTAAAAGAGAGGCCTGCATTCACGTAGGGCAGGAATATGCACCGGGCTAATTCCTAATATTAGAAAAAATGGGAAGTTCAAACCGTCTGCAACAGCATTTATGTCATCTGAGATTTCTACTCGCTTAAATTTGCAATTCGCCAGGGCTGACAATATTTGTGAGGTCTAAATGGTCTATGCCCGCCGACTCTAATCCGCGTGTAATGGAGGCTCGGAAGATAATAATGGCACTCCGAAAGAATATTTCGTTTTAACGCTCATTTATAAGCGTTGCTAGGGCCGTTTGTCTCTGACTGCAATCTTTTTGATGAATAGCCGTTGCTAAGGCTCGACGCGTGCCTACGAAAATGGCAAGTGTTTTAGCGCGAGTCAACCCCGTATAAATTAAATTTCTGTAAAGCATCGTGAAGTGTTGAGACACTACGGGAATAATTACGACCTTAAATTCACTCCCCTGAGATTTATGAATAGTGATTGCATAGGCTAGATCTATTTCAGTGATATCTTCTTTTTGATATTCAACCTCGCGACCGTCTGGATAAAACGATACTGTGCACGTAACCGCCTCATTATCGATGCGGAGAATTTTACCAATGTCACCGTTAAATACATTAAGGTCGTAATTGTTTCGCCGATGAATGACTCGATCTCCCTCGCGAAATATCTTCTCTCCGATCTTAATTTGCCGTTTGCCTTGGTTGGATGGGTTTGCATGTTGCTGCACCAAACGATTTAAGTTTGCCGTGCCTAGACTTCCGCGAGTCATTGGTGAAAGAATTTGTATTTCCGTGTTATTACCATGGTATTTGGGAATCCACTTTAAATACAGCTGGATCAATACATCGCTAGCCGACAACCCATAATTAAGTGACGACCATGGGTGAACCTTTTTTAATATCGATTTTAGCTGTTCTGTTTCTCTGCTGAGTTTTGATAGGTTATCTAAATTAACATGCTGAAACTTAGTTGGTATCACCAGTTCGTCATCGTAATAAGACGTTAACGGTGTATCAGAATTAAATTTATAAGGGTTTTCTTGGATAGAACGTTCAGTGTTAAAATGGCGCGTTATTTTGGCAATAAAGCGTGATTGTTCCAAGGTTATTTCCTCTGAATCAATAAATAAGCAGTCACAATTTTGCGTCCATAATTCAGGTCGATGAAAAGGTGAGTCTATGTAGGGTATTTGACCTTGATTGATTTTGTGGGCGTGCTGAATTATCTTGGATGCTTGAGCTTGCCTAAACACTTGTGTTAAACGAAAAACAGGAACACCTCCTGAGCGTATAATGTCATGAAGGACATTTCCCGCACCCACCGACGGTAACTGATCAGCATCACCAATAAAGAGAATTTGACACGTATTTTTAATCGCTTTTAGTAGGGAGGCACATAGGCTGATGTCCAACATGGAGCACTCATCGATGACGATAAAGTCCGCCGAAAGTGGTTGTTCTTCGTTTTTTTGAAACCCATTATTTTTCCACTCGAGTAAGCGGTGTAATGTTTTTGACTCACGGCCAATAACTTCACTCATCCTTTGGGCTGCTCGGCCAGTCGGCGCGGCTAAAACAACACGTTTTTTCATGGCTTCCAGTAATTTGACGATAACAAGAACGGTGGTGGTCTTTCCGCATCCTGGCCCGCCGGTAAGCACCGAAAAATTTTGTCCGGCAATTTGTTTGACGGCTAGTTGTTGTTGATCGCTAAGTGTCAATGATTTTGATTTGCAGTAGTGTGAAACCCACCGTGTCACACGGTCTTCATCAATACCTATTGGCTTGCGATGCTGCCGAATGATACTGGCGACCTTGTCCTCATCGTAGTACAGTGTCTTCGAGTAGTAGCACTTTTCCATGACACCTTCCGAATTCTGCAAATGTCGTGTTCTTAACTGGTTGTCCTTCTCCATATTAACCAAATATGCCGGTACGGTATGGCTAAAATCGTGCTCTAACAGTTTGGTGACGTCAACACTAATCTGTTGTTCTGTGAGATAGCAGTGCCCGGAATCGCGACTGGCCGCCAGTACATGTCGAATAGCGGCCATCATTCGCTTTGGGCTATCTTCAGAAAACCCCAGACTTAAGGCCACCTTGTCGGCCGAGAAAAAGCCTATGCCGTAAAAGTCCTTGGCCAACCTGTAGGGGTCTTCCATCACGTTGTTAATCGATTTGTCGCGATATTCTTTAAAAATGCGCACGGCAAATAAGGTGCTGATACCATGGTCCTGCAAAAAAATCATTACTTCTCGAATTGCACAGTGCTCCGTCCATGCGGTCTCTATAGCGGTCAGTTTTCGTTTTGCAATACCCGGCACTTCCAGCAAGCGACTAATGTCTTGTTCAAAAACGGAGAGTGTTTCTTTTTGGAAATACTTAACGATTTTCTTTGCCGTTTTTGGGCCGACCCCCTTGATTAAGCCTGACCCTAAATATTTTTCTAGAGCGGCCATCGACGCTGGTTTTTTTTCCACAGCCTCGTCAGCCCGAAATTGTCGACCAAATTTTTGGTGTTGGATCCAGGCACCTCTAAACTCCATCGTCGCACCAGCAAATACCTTGGTCTGATGGACTATTACTGTCTCTTGACTGCTCGGGCTGTCAAAGGGTTGCAACTTCAATACGGACCAACCATTTTCATCATTATGGAAGGTTACACGTTGGACAATACCCGAAAGGGCTTCTTTAATAGTTTGCATGAAGTTTGAAGAAACATTAATTTGATGTGCAGTGAGTTAATTACTCTGGATGGTAAAGTTAAACCATATGCCTAAGATTAACAATGACTGATAGTTAAAGCGTGTTCGTTTGATGTCGTGTCACTGGCGACTTTCTGGCGTGCGAAAACCGGCACGGTTAAAAAACGGCGTGTTTTGGGTGCCAGTAGACGAGTTTAAGCCCACCGGGATTCAGTGTGTATTTTAATCTGAGGAGTTGAGTGTTAGGCGGTGCACTTAAAGCGTTCGTAGCCTAACATCTCCAACCAATGAGGATGCGGTTTTCCTGACAGTATTTCCGCCGGAGATTTTTTATGGCGTGCCACTCGGGGCACTGCGAAAAAAGATGTGTAATTTAGATAGAACCTAAGAAGATTCAAAAAACCATGTCCACTTTCTTGACGATAGTATAGGTGTCTTCTC
>JBLHGN010000137.1:0-9323 GCA_047616325.1 Lentisphaeria bacterium | reverse complement strand
ATCTATCGATTGCTCCGAATTGGAACCGGCAACCACTAATATGCGCGCGTGATTCAGCCCAGCGGCCTCCAGTAGATCCATGCGTAACGCGTCGCCAAAAAATATTTTATTGCCAAACTTTTTCACAAAATCGACGTGTTTGGCATCTTTATCTAAGGCGGTAAAATGGATATTATTGGCCGCCAATATTCGCCCTACAATCTGACCAAATCGCCCAAAACCCGCTACCACCACTTCAGGCTCGCCATCTATCGCCGTATCGTATTCGCGACCTTGATCTTTAGCGCTTGCTGCTACGTGTTTGAGGTACCACTTGAACAACATCACCATCGGCGCAGTAAGTGCCATGGAGATGCCCACCACAAGCACTAAATGCGAAGCCAATGACTGATCTACCAAGGACAAGCCCACCGCCTTAGTCATTACCACAAAGGCAAATTCACCACCCTGCGACAACATAAGGCCAAGTAAAATACCCTCCTTCCAATTGCATTGGCGCACACGAACCAAAACCATAACCACCAAGGTTTTTATTGCCATTAGCGCAAATGCCAAGGCCAAAATTATCAGAGGTTTCGAGACAAATAGCGCAAGGTCTAGCGTCATGCCCACGGCAATAAAAAACAAGCCCAATAACAATCCTTTAAAAGGCTCTATATCGGCTTCAAGTTGGTGGCGAAAGCTGGAGTTAGCGAGAATAATACCAGCGAGAAATGCGCCCATACCCATGGACAATTCTACCGAGAGCATCAAGATAGCCGCCCCCATTACTATTAATAGTGCCGCCGCGGTAAGAATCTCTCGACTGCCGCTTTGCGCGACTAGCTTGAGCAAGGGGTTGACGAGAAATCGACCCACCAACAACACGGCAATAACGGCGATAGGGCCCGCCCACCAGGGTAGTGCGTGCTTAATATCGTCACCAACCGCCGACGGCGCCCAGGCACTAACCAACAATAAAATAGGAATGACGGCCATATCCTGCAACAATAATATGGCAAAACCTTTACGCCCTAAGGCCCCGCCCATAATGCCGTGTTCGTCCATCAATTGCACCGCAAACGCCGTAGACGACAAACCCAGAGTTAAACCAATTAATAGTGTTACTTGCCACGTGGCGGTGAATATTGAATATACGACGGCGGCTATTAACAGGGCACTAATAATAAGTTGCCCGACACCGAGCACGCCAATTTGTACCCGCATGTCCCATAATTTTTCGGGCTTGAGCTCTAGGCCAATAATAAACAGCAACATAACCACACCGAATTCGGCCAGGTGCATGGCCTCTTCTGGATGCTCAATAAGATGCAAGCCCTGTGGGCCAATAATTGCCCCCGCCGCTAAATAACCGAGAATAGACCCCAGCCCCAACTTACGAAATATAGGCACGGCAATAACGCCCGCCGCGAGATAGGCCAGTGCGTTGTGTAAGCCAGTGTGATCCATAGGTTTATCCCTTTATTGCGCAGCGAATAAATAGCGCGTAGCACAGTGCTTTTTCCAGCGCGGTGTTGGCGCCGACAAGACATTGGTCAAGGTCGGATTTACATCGAAAGGTGCTTGAAGCATGCGACGGGCTCTTAGCCACATCACACAGAGACTCCTGAGTAGCCTCACTTTTAACTGAGTGCTTTTTTGCCGAAAAAGAATTAAGCGACTGCAATATTTTTGAATCTGCCAAACGGCGTAGCTTATAGGCCAGCATTTTACCGCTAATGGAGTCCAGTTCATTTTGCAGGTCGTGTAAGCGTTTTTCCATTTTGAGGGTATTTGATGGAATCTGCTCAACACTCTCGACCATGCTCAATTTCAAATCATCAATGGCCTTCGAAGACTCTTCCAAAGTGCGATCTATCTTTTTTGTTGTACTATTTTTAGGCATATTTGGTTTTTTGTTTTAATGATTCGTAGATGGCAACAGACAATATCAATGCACCGCCAAAATATACCACGATCGGGGGCTTCTCCCCCAGCAGTAACCAGGCAAAAAACCCACCAACCACCGGTGTAGAGCAACTGATCATTGCCACTGATTTGGCGTCGAGATATTTCAGGCTCATAGATAAAAAGCTGTGCGCCGCAGCGGTAGAAACCAAACCCAGCACAATAATCAGTGTCCATCCCTCAAATGGCATTCGCCCCAACGAAGCAATATCGACAAAGGGCAACAACATTATTGAAACGGCAAATACTTGATGGGCAATTAAGCTGGCAGAATTGGTAGCGTGAAAACAATATTTTTGCAGCGTATTTCGCACAGCAAACAACACTGCTGACAATAAGCCCCAGAGTGCGCCGACCAACAAGGACGAATCGCTATTCACTCGCTGTGAATGCCACAAGCCATCGCTGGCGATAATAGCCACTCCCACAAATACCAAAAACGCGGCACACACATCCTGCCATTGGGGCAGTGAGCGCTTAAATAGCGGTTCAATCAATACGGTGATCACCGGATAGCTAAACAAGGTCAACATACCTATAGCAACGGTTGATACCTGCATAGACTGAAAGTAAGTGATCCAATGCAAGCCAAGTAAAACGCCTAAGCCGTATATACCCAGCAGCGTTTTAAATGCGGGCAAACGAATGGAGGAATGCCTTAGCTGAATTAATACCAGTAGCCCAAAGCAGGCGACTACACTTCGCACCCCTGTAATGGTAACGGAATCCAGAGGTATTAGTTTAGCGAACAGCCCGTTAAGGGCTAACAAAACCACTGAGCTGTAAAGCGCCAATAGCGCTGTGTGGGTATGATTCATGGTGAGTGTGGGCACAGGTAAAGTGATTATCCCCTTCTATGGGGTTTAATCTGAGCGAAGAAAAGCTCAGCGAATAGTAAAAGAACGCCCTAGCCGCTGATTTGATCCAACCATGTGGCGGCGCCCAAAAATGCCGTTTGATCGTAGTTGATAAGACTTACGGGAACATCGGCCACGTAGTGACTCATAACACCCTTATTAGAGAAGCGCTCGATAAAGCCGCTAGCTCGAAAAAAGTCCATAAACCGCGGTAGAATTCCCCCCGCTAAATACACACCCCCTTTAGCGCCATAAGTGAGCACCAAATTTCCCGATATGGTGCCTAAGAAACAGCAAAAAGTTTCCAGCGCCTCGCGACACTGGTCGTCCGAGCCATCCAAAGCCGCTGCTGTGACATGTTTGGGCTCCAAGGCGGCGGGGCTTACCCCACGCACATCACAAACACACTGATACAAATTTACCAGACCGGGGCCAGATATAAACACTTCGGCCGACACATGACCGAAACGCTTGATACCCGCAGCAATTACATCGCACTCAAAAGCCGTTGCCGGCGCCATATTAACGTGCCCTCCCTCGCTGGGAATAGGAAGCCACGAAATGCCGTGATGGGCAAGCCCCGCCACCCCCAGACCAGTACCTGGCCCCAAAATGGCTTTGTTAGCACTGCCGATTCTAATGCCCGGCTTCACCGGAATTAAATCTTTATCAGTAAGACGGCTGGTGGCAATGGCCACTGCGGCAAAATCGTTAATTACGTCAAAAGCATCAAAATCAAATTGATGCTGAATTTCTTTTTTGGAAAATGACCAGTCGAGATTGGTCATTTTCACCAAGTCGCCACTTATCGGGCCGGCAATAGCAATACACGCTGAGGTGGGCGCTATGCCATTGAGAGAATCGATATACGCTTGCAGCGCATCGGCAAACCGTGCGTAGTCTGAACCACTGAGAATACTAATATGCTCAATAGTGAATTGCTCACCGTCTTTGCCCGTTGCAAGCGCAAAACGTGCGTTGGTACCGCCTATATCCGCCACTATATATGGAAACATGTGTAAACCCTTTACTGCAGGCTGTCAGCAATTTTTGTAGCACGCATAGATTGAACTTATATATCGAACCTATATCGTATTACGCACCCTTAAGTTTCTGCTGGCTTAAGTTACCGATTACCCTGTTATTTAGTTTGTATTTACCGAAAGCACCGAAAGATCGGCCACTCGCTCTTCGTTCTCGCACTTAACACTAATATTTATTGCCTGATTTTTTTACTCGACACATAGCGAAATGCAGAGAAAAGCCGAGAAACATTGCGTTTTAGTAAAGTGCATGTGCCTCAACAAAACATCTTAAACACGTCACAACGTAAGGCAATGCATCTGAGAAGCTCAATAAATAGTGCTTTAAACGGAAACATAAAACCACATTGTGACTATCTGATAGAATAATTTCCACAATAATCAGCCAATCAAAAGTTATTCACTATGCCGCGACACATTGTAATCGTTGAAGACGAAGAAGCCATCGCCCAAAATTACTGCGACGCACTGCGCCGTCAGGGCTACAAGGTCACTCACTATCGCTCGCGTCCCGAAGCCACAGAAGCGTTTTCAACGCGCTTACCCGACCTGGCAATTATAGACATCGGCCTTGGCGATGATATTGAAGGAGGGTTTGTGTTGTGCCGCGACCTCCGATCGCGCGCGCCGGAACTGCCTATTATTTTTCTCACCGCCCGTGACAGCGAATTTGACGTGGTTTCCGGTTTGCGCCTTGGTGCAGACGACTACCTCACCAAAGACATCAGCCAAGTGCATATGCTTGCTCGTATCACGGCCCTTTTTCGCAGAATCGACAGCCTACAAAATCCACAGACAGCCGAAACAGAAATTAGACGGGGAAACTTGCGGGTTAATATGGACAGAATGAGCGCCCACTGGCAGGACAAACGCTTGGATCTCACCGTGACAGAGCTCTGGATAGTGCACTCGCTCGGCCTTCACCCCGGCCACGTCAAAAACCGCCAGCAATTAATGGATGCGGCCAATGTTGTACTCGACGACAACACCATCACATCTCACATAAAACGCATTCGCAAAAAATTTAAAGAAATCGATCCCAGCTTTGACTGCATTCAAACGGCCTACGGCATGGGTTACCGCTGGCTCACAGAAAACTCCGTGCTCGATTAATGGGCATCTCTCATGTCAACTACGTCGTTTTAAAAAGCTAAATGCGCCTTCGCAAGCAACTTTTTTTTCTAAGTTTGATAACGCTCGTCCTTCCTTGGGTGGGCTGCCAATACATCAAAGAAATGGAGACCACACTTCGCAAAGGGCAAACCGACGTACTGGAAGCCACGGCCAGAGCCGTAAGTCTAAGACTGGGCAGCGACCCCACCATCACAGCTAACATTTCACGCTTTTCAACGGACAAACCCCACATGAGCTACTACGCTCACTCCTTGCGTTCCGGCATAGTGGTAGACGGCTACATAGACGAATGGATTAGCAAAGACTACGCGCCACAGATTTACCAACCTCCAGGCTCATTATCGTACAGCGCCTTATTGGGCAAATACGAAGACGTACTAACGATTTTTTTAGCCGTTGAAACTACGTCGATACGCTACTTCAACCCCGTCGAGAACAGCCTCACAAATTCCGACTATATAGCGCTCGAACTTCAAGAGCACAGCGGGCAGCCACCCATTCACATATTTGCCGGCGCACCGGGAGAAATAAAAGCTGTTAGAGTAAATCCAGAACACACCATCAGCGATAAAACGGCAGAATACCGCATTAAGGGGTTCTGGCTGGAAAATCCCAACGGGTATCAGCTTGAATTTAGCATCCCTTTTGCTTGGGCTAGCGCCGGCTTACGCATTAGCGCCCTGAGCCCCAAAACCCTGGCCAGCCAGAAAAATAGCAACGTCAATAGCATTCGCAGCGAGACCCACAAGCAAGTTACCGACAGCACCTCGCTCACTATAGCGCCGCTGATAACAATATCACCGGAGCTTTCAAGGGAACTGGAAATCTTCTCTTCCAACAGCTTGCGCTTAAACATAAGCTCCAACAGTGCCTATTTGGTTGCGGCGTCTGGCAAGGTGCACACGGTATCCAATAGCGATAGACAGCACGGCTTACTGGAATGGATATACCGTCTCGCCCTTGGCGACAAACACTACCCAGCAATGGAGACACTTGCCGAAAATGGCACTTACAAAGTCGCAGAGGTCATTTCGGCCCTAAGAGGACAGGGCGCGTCTGGATGGTATCAAAACGGCAACCAGCTGATAGCCAGAGCCAGCTTGCCAATACGCCTACTGGCATCCCAAGAAGTGATTGGCGCGGTGATATTGGAGCAGAGCGCCGATTCCCTATCCAACTTAACCAACAGTGCATTTAACCGCCTAATTGCATACTCGTTTTTGGTCTCCACCATAGCCGCGCTATGCCTAGTCATCTATGCTACCTGGCTGTCACTGCGCATTCGCACCCTCAGCACTGCGGCCGCCCACGCCATTAGCGACAGCGGCAAGCTCTCGGAAAACTTCCCGGTATCCGATAGCACCGACGAAATTGGCGAACTCTCCCGCAGTTACGCCCAGCTGCTAGCACGCTTGCGAGAGTACACCAACTACCTGCGCACACTTTCCAGCAAACTCTCGCACGAGCTGAGAACTCCGCTGGCCATAGTAAAATCCTCATTGGACAACCTAGAGCATGAAAAGCTGGGTAGCAAAGCAAGAACCTATGCCGACAGAGCGAGAGAGGGGGCAAGCCGGCTCTCCAACATACTAAACAGCATGAGCGCCGCCAGCCGGGTAGAACAAGCCATTAGCGCCGCCGAACTCGAGCGTATTCTCTGCGACGAAATGCTCGCCAGCCTCAAAGAGGCGTACACCGATGTGTACCCCCATGTCACGTTTAAACTCAATATTCGCGGTAAAAAACAACACTTGAGCATGCACGCGGCGGGCGAACTCCTGGTGCAACTGTTTGATAAACTGGTGGACAACGCCGCCGACTTTTGCCCGCAGGACGGCCTGATTGAATTGGGACTCTATCACCAGGGCGAAGATATTATCTTTACCGTGCGCAATGAGGGGCCGCCCCTGCCCAGCCATATGCACGGTCAACTATTTGATTCGATGGTATCTATACGCGACCAATCCACCCCCGACAACCGAGGCCATAACCTGGGCTTGGGGCTTTATATCGTACGACTTATTGCCGACTTTCATCGCGGAGAAGTTCAGGGATACAACGTGCCGGACGATAGCGGCGTTATATTCGAAGTTCGCCTGCCGGCCAGACTTTCCAAATAAGCATTTAACTAGCAATCGCTAGACCCGCAACAAAGCTGACTGCGGTTCCACACTTTGACTTGACATTAACTATCAAACACGGATAATACGGCGTCCTGATTTGCCCCAATGGGGCACTAATTACAAGCAAAAACCCAACTAATTCAGAATTTACGTTATAGGAGCACCACGGTGGCAAATTCACCTCAAGCAAGAAAACGCGCTCGTCAAAACGATAAGGCTCGCATTCACAACACCAGCCTTCGCTCTATGGTTCGCACCTACCTTAAGAAAGTAGATGTGGCGATTGAGGCCGGTAACGCAGAAGCTGCAAAAGCAGCCTACGATGCAGCCGTTCCAATTTTAGACCGCGTCGCAGACAAAGGCATTTTTCACAAGAACAAAGCCGCACGTCATAAAAGCCGCTTGAACGCAAAAATTAAAGCTTTGGCTGCGGCCTAAGACTCACCGACCGCATTAAAGCAGAACGCACAATATTTGCTGTTTTTTGTGGTCGGAAGCTTCCCTTCTAGCTTTGCGTCTTCGTAATACTCGATACAAACCTTAAATCGCCCCACCTCTTAGATTCACTTACCTCGAGGTTCTTTTCCGCGCGCCCGAAATCAATCTGAATCCTCTAGCGGCGTAAAATCTATCCCCTCTAACAGGCGAGTATCTTGCGGCTGTTCACCGATTTGACCGCCATCTAAATAGCTCGCCGAGACATCCAGCGGAGTTAAGGGCTGACCTGCATCTGCCCGACCATTAACATCCACACCAAGGGCAACATCATCACCGGTCTCTGGCATTCCCTTAGCCGCCACTTCGTCCAGCGTCACATCTTGCGCTGCATCTTCAACCGAAGCTTTTAATCCTATGTGAAACACGGCAAAACCTGGATTTAACACTTGGTTCAGGGCCATACCGATAATCCTTCCGTCGAAAGGCGCCCGTATTTTTACACTTCTATTGGTGATGGGGTCAGTTACTACACCGAGAACGTCGCCCGCATGCACATTGGCGCCCAAGGAGACACTGCTAAATAGAATCCCCCCCTCTCTTGCGCGCACCCAAGTCGACTTATAGTAAACCGGCTCTACCGCCCGTTCCCAAAATCGCCTGCGATTTATCATGCCTAGATTATCCATAGCTGTCTCAATGCTTTTGACGCTGTGATCGACCGCTTTTTTTTGCAATTCGTGTGGCGCTCCCGCCTCCAGCGTGACAGAGGGAACCCCCCGCTCTGTTGCCGCACGCCGCAAACTTCCAGCAGCACCCTTACTTTGAAGCACAACAATAGAGCCCATTTTTCTACTTAAATTGGCCACAGCCGGATCAATAAGATTCGCCCTAAGCTGCGGCAAGTTGGTTCGACCAAAAGAACCTGTATGAAGATCGATTAACATATCGCAGTGAGAGACTACTTCAGTAAAAAAAGAATGGGCAATGCGAGAAGCCGAGCTGCCCTTGGGATTGCCAGGGAAAAATCGGTTGAGATCTCTGCGGTCGGGCAAATACCGCGAAGAGCGACGAAAACCCTCCACATTCACAATAGGCACACCAATTATCGCTCCCGACAGTTCTGAAGGCATAATGTCGTACATTAGCCGCCTAACCACCTCTATACCGTTCAGCTCGTCACCATGGACAGCGGCTGTAATGCACAGCGTTGGGCCCTTTCTTACACCGTTAAGAGCCAAAACCGCAGTAGGGGTTGCTATGCCGATAAAAGAAGACCCCGGCGTCCAATCTAAACGTGCAGATGTGCCTGCAGGCACATCATTCCCTAAAATAAACAGGGCCGGCTGGGCCGTGGAAGGTACAGGCTTATCGGAAAGCTCTTGAGTTAGCTTTTCTGTTAAGCCCGATTTAGACTGCTTAGCGACAACGGAACCTGTTATTGAGGTATTTACGGGGCCACCGATGGCGCCATCTACTGACCCATCGACAACTCCAACAATCGCGCCATCAACGGAGTTCTCTGCCAAGCCCTTATCGCTAGTAGGCAAACGAGCATCTATATCTACCAACTCTACGCGATCGTCAGAACTTGCGACACGCTGCGTATTAGCATTGTCGTCATATTTAAGTGCAGAGTTTTCAGGTACTGATGAATGATAACCAATACCCCCTTTCGCCTCCAATTCTAACGGCGCGTTTACATACTCACTTTCCTGCGCGATAACATCGCCAAAAAAACAAATACCACAAACAAATAGAGCGAGGTGTATATGGGCTGTTCT
>JBLHGN010000136.1:0-9376 GCA_047616325.1 Lentisphaeria bacterium | reverse complement strand
AGACGAAGATGATGGGCAAGCCCTCTTGCTTGAATTCCGAGCTGAGTATTTAACTTCGGGGTGGAACTCTAGAATAAAAACCCTAGAGAAATCGACCAAATCAACCCACAGATACCACTGAAGAGCCTTAATTAAAGGCAATAACTTTCTGTTGATCATTCCTCCGAATGAAACGGAGTTGCTAACCTGTGCTCTAGGTGCCTTGGTATTTGTTGTGTCTGTAAAGCTTGTTAAAGCATTAACGGCTAGTTCGAAGTTGGGTGTTTAGTCTTATGCTAAGAGCCACGGTGCGAATATTTATATTTATATTTATATTGGTGTTTTTATTTTACGCGCATCTGTGTAGAGCTATCGAGCCGTTTTCCAGTGATGGTTGCAGTGTATTTTTCGGAGGATCGGTCACGAAAAATACATTATGGTTGGCGTGTTGCTATGCACACGATTATCATCAGTGTTCCCCTATTTGGTGCGTCCGTGAGACTAATCGAGCCACAAGGACGCTCATAATCCACACAAAAGACTTTCCGGTTAGTATTGCATTTTGAGCGCCCCGAATTGCGTATGAGCTTATACGCACTATTCTTGCCTCAAAAAATAACAGGTTAACAAAGCCGCCTCTTTTTTTCGCAATCAGCGCTCTTTTTTCCAGTGCTTTGGTATATTTTTTATCGGATGGATGAATCAACTCGGGATCTTGTGTCTTTGAAACCTCTTCAAGTATACGCATTAAATTATAGCTCATTGAGGTGAAGCGCATTGGGTTTTTGAGTGCGTTAACATCAGGTGACCAGGCCTTTTTTTCATTTAAATTACTTTTACTGTTATTGAGCGCTTTCTCCATAGTCCAGCGTTTGTAGTACAGCATGGCAATAGTTACCGGGTTAATAGATGCAGTAGGCAAGGTCGTCACAAAGCGGTGACATTTCTGTGTTTCTGGATCACGGTAATCCACAACACTAAATTTGATGCCCCCATTTTCATAAATACTGTAGCCCTCGACCCCTATATTGATTTTATTACTCTTGTCGAATGGAATGGATTCAAAAAAGGTTGCCACTGAATTCTCTTTTAAAACCGAAATCATGTAATTTTCATGCCGTGTCTGATGGTTCCACCAGACATAATCCGTTACAGCCTTGTCGTATACGTAGAGGCACTTTTCTGGTTTATTCGCCTCTTTATTCTGTTTTTCGATGTGATTGCGTAGAACCGGAATTTCATGATTTCGTTTTGTTCCGTTAGTAATGCAGCAAAGCGCCTTTAGTAGCCCATTTCTGAGGTTCATCGAATAAATAAAACCGGCCGCGTAGACTGTCCCGTCGGCTCCTTTTTCTGTGTGACAAGCATGGTCGATAAAATGCCCATCAGCGGCTTCTACGGTATATTGATCGAACTCTTGAAATTGTCTGAGATAATCAATTTCTAGCCACGACAGCGTTTTACCATGAAGCGCATAGCTCTGTTTTTCGAACATCTCAAGCATGTTCGTGCGCCTTTGCGACTTAAGTGATTTAAAATAAGTCGACAGCAGAAGAGGTTCGCCATGAACCTCTTCTGCTGTCTGTAAAAAATGGCGACTACTATCAACAGGGCCAATACCACGCAATAGTCCAAAACGAATAAAGTCAATATCATTCATTTCGGAGCATGATCGCCTCCATAAAGGATAGCGTTCCGCTGATAGCGCTGTCTCCATACTGTTATTGCAATGCTCAATAATATAGTCAATTAGTGTTATATTTTCGTTCATGCCAGATCCTCGGTTGATGGCTTATAAAACGAAAACCCTGAAAACTTATTTTTTAAATCGCAAGTCTTTTTTTGCACATTAGTATCTTATTTTCGGTTCAAAGTGCCGGCTCCTGAGGCCTCGATTTTTGTATGTAGCATTAAGCTTGGAAAAGGCTTAGATGTGCGCTTGACGCCCTTTAAAATAGGAAGCTTGAGGCGATTTCTTAACCATGACTTCTTTCGATGGGAGCACCGATGACGATTATGCCTACTGGCAGGGGGCACTTACCGCGAAAGGTTGAGCGCAGACAAGACGCTAGAGCAGTGTGTTGCCAAGGTAGGTGAGCCGCAAATCGCACTACTTATGTTGGCAGGAGTAAGGGTTGGAGGTTCGCCATTTTTCCCTACTAGTTTTCGCTGGGGGTATGGCCCTATCCCAGATTCTACGGAGCACTTTCGTACGATGAAAAATTGCAGATCGGCCCAATGCATTTGAAGTATAGATAAACGTGCCCTAGAACGAGTAAGTGGAAGAGTTGTGCCTGTATCGAAGGGGCAAATATTAAGTCCGGCTAAGATAGCTTGTGCATATCCATGTCTTTATTGATTGACTTGTATTTCAAATTCTAATTTTTCGATGCTTGCCGTTGTTTGATTTTGACACTGTGGTAGTATCCACCAAAATCTGTCTTTAGGGGGGGCGTCAATGAAAGTGCTAATCAAGTTTTCGATGGTATTGGGTGTGTTTGTGCTTGGCGCGGGTTGTCAGTGGGTAAAACCCACCGAAAAAGCGCTTCATGTGTCGTTGGTGAAACCGGCTCACGTAAGTACTTGTACGCGTCTTGGCTCGACCACATCGAATGTCAAAGACAGCGTTGGCATCATCAATCGGCGCGAAAAGCTGGTGGCTGAAGAGTTAATGGCCCTGGCAAAGAACGAAGCTGCCGAGATGGGAGGCGACACCATTGTTGCAGTAAATGCGATAAATGAAGGGCGTCAAACCTTTGACGTGTACTCCTGTCAGTAGGGTGTCTTAAATCATTTTTTTGACTATAAAATGGCCGTTCGCGGCCCTTTTATCTAAATGTGTGTTCGCTATTGGCGGTGACTGGGCTAAAAATTAGCCAGCCTTCGAATCGCTCTCTCTGTGTCTGCGCTTGAAATCTTTTTTGCAGCCCCCACCTTCAGCTTACTGAGCAGCTAACGTGTTTCGTGTGCTCTCCTCAGTGGGTATCGATGATATCGTATTGATCCACTGGGATATTTTAAAATCACCTAGTTAAACCCAGATTTCAGGAGTCTACCCCGATGACCGTTGAGGCCACTAAAGAAACCCGTGGATTTGAAACTGAAGCTAAACAGCTTCTCCACTTGATGATCCATTCTCTGTATTCTAATAAGGAAATATTTCTTCGCGAATTGATTTCCAATGCTTCGGATGCGGCGGACAAATTGCGCTTTGAAGCCCTGCATAACGGTGAACTGTACGAAGATGACCCCGAGCTCAAGATCCGTATAAGTTTTGATAAAGACGCCAATACCGTAACTATTAGCGACAACGGTATCGGTATGACGAGAGAGGACGTTATTCAA
Organism: Lentisphaeria bacterium; assembly: GCA_047616325.1. Lineage (GTDB taxonomy): Bacteria > Pseudomonadota > Gammaproteobacteria > Pseudomonadales > Cellvibrionaceae > JBLHGN01. Next base: position 6,052 of record JBLHGN010000136.1, on the reverse strand, counting down.
AACCTGGGCACTATTGCCAAGTCGGGTACTGCGCAGTTTGTGTCAAACTTGTCCGGTGACCAGAAAAAAGATTCGCAGTTAATTGGCCAGTTTGGTGTAGGTTTTTACTCTGCCTTTATCGTCGCAGACAAGGTAGAAGTGTATACGCGTCGCGCAGGTGTTTCTGCTGACCAAGGTGTGTGTTGGGAGAGTCATGGCGAAGCGGAATACACTATAGACACTGCCGAAAAGGCCGATCGCGGAACTAGTATTGTCTTACACTTGAAAAAAGATCAACAAGAATTTGCCGACAGTTGGCGGCTACGTTCCATTGTTAAGAAGTATTCTGATCATATTTCGCTTCCTGTTGTAATGCTGAAAGAACATGTTGGTGAAGATGCTGACAAAAAAGAACCAGAAGACGAAGTGGTTAACACGGCAAAAGCCATGTGGACGCGCTCTCGTACAGACGTTTCAGACGAAGAATATAAAGAGTTCTACAAACATATATCCCACGATTTTAGCGACCCAGTTAAGTGGAGTCACAATCGTGTGGAAGGTAAACTCGATTACACCAGCTTGCTCTACATCCCGTCCAAAGCCCCTTTCGATTTATACAATCGAGAGGCATCGCGCGGTCTGAAATTGTATGTTCAGCGCACATTTATCATGGATGATGCCGAGCAGTTTTTGCCATCGTATTTACGTTTTATTAAAGGCGTGGTCGATTCCAATGATTTATCGTTGAACGTTTCGCGTGAAATTTTACAGAAAGATCCGAATATCGACAGCATGCGCGCGGCACTTACCAAGCGAGTGTTGGATACCCTTGAGAAAATTGCCAAAAATGAGCCAGAGGTATATGCCGAGTTTTGGACACAGTTTGGACAGGTCTTAAAAGAAGGACCCGCTGAAGATTTTACGAATAAAGAAAAAATTGCGGGTTTGTTCCGGTTTTCGAGTACTCATGCCGATACTGCAACCCAAGACCAAAGCCTTGCTGACTATGTGTCGCGCATGAAGGAAGCACAAAACAAGATTTACTATGTAGTGGCTGAAAATTTCAATACCGCAAAAAACAGCCCTCATCTTGAAGTTTTCCGCAAAAAAGGTATCGAAGTGCTGTTGTTGTCAGACCGAGTGGACGAGTGGTTGATGGGGCATTTGATGGAGTTTGACGGCAAGTCTTTCCAAGATGTTGGCAAGGGTGCTCTGGACTTGGGTGACATGGATAGCGAAGAAGAAAAGCAGGAACACAAAAAAATTGAAGAGCAATTCAAAGATTTTGCTGCTCGTATGAAGGAAGTGTTGAAAGATGAGGTTGAGGAGGTGCGCATTACTCATCGCCTTACCGATTCACCTGCCTGTTTGGTGGTTGCCGAGCATGATATGGGGGCTCAAATGCGACGTTTGATGGAGCAGGCAGGTCAAGCCCTTCCCGAGTCAAAGCCGACCATAGAAATAAATCCGGAGCATCCATTGTTGGTTAAAATGGACCACGAGCAGGATGAAGATCGCTTCGCAGATTTGGCTCACGTAATTTACGATCAGGCTAATCTCGCGGAAGGTGGCAGCTTAAAAGACCCTGCTGCTTATGTCAGTCGTTTGAATAAACTGCTTATTGAAATGAGCAAATAGTGCGTGCCGTGTGTAACGTAGTAGAATAAGCGCTTCGCCCCTCAGGTAAATATAAAAAATCTGAGGGGCGATTAACTATTTGGTGGTGAGAATGTGATCAGTTCGAAGGCTGATTTGGCGGGCCATTAAACATTGATGCAATACGGGTAAGCTAGAGTCGAAACTATATTACTAGGAGAATCTACCTCTAGGCAGGAAGCTGCTACTAAAAGCTATTAACTTAAAAACTACCATAACAAAAACTATTACGATTAAAGCTGTTACCACTTAAGTTAAAGCAATAAATCTACAATAATAGAGCTAAAATTTAAAAAGGTGTGTTATGACCGAAGCAGTAACCAAGGTGCAAAAATACACCGTAGCTGTATTGGGCGGAGGTAGTTTTGGTACGGCCATATCCAATATAATTGCAGCAAATGGTCACCCTACATTTTTATGGATGCGCGACAAGATACGTGCGCAAAAATGCCAGGAGATACGAGAAAATCCCGAGTATCTTCCAGGCTACCATCTTCACGAAAATCTTACTGTAACCAATGACTTAGCGCAGTGTGTGAGCACAAGCAATATTGTGGTGATCTCGGTGCCAAGCCAGTCGTTTCGCGATGTAACCCAATTGGTTGCCCCCTACATAGGCAAAAACACCATTGTTATTAGCACTACAAAAGGCATTGAGGCGGAAACTTTCTGTCTGATGAGCCAAATTCTTGAACAAGAATTGTCCGATGTGCAAATAGGCGTGCTTAGTGGGCCTAACTTTGCCAAAGAAATTATCGAAAACCAGTTTACCGGAAGCGTTATCGCGAGTGATGACCCAGAAGTGTGTGCCGTTATTCAGAAAGTTTTTTCGTCAAAGACCTTCCGTATCTATAGTAATTCCGATAGATTTGGCGTTGAATTGGGCGGAACACTTAAAAATATATACGCCATAATTACCGGTATGGCGGAAGCGCTGGGTTGTGGTGGCAATACAATCGCTATGCTACTCACCCGCAGTTTGGCCGAAATGGGGCGCTTTGCGCGAGAGTTAGGCGCTAATTCTATGACCTTTTTAGGTTTGGCCGGGGTAGGGGATCTGTTTCTCACCTGTACCTCAGATTTAAGCCGCAATTATCGGGTTGGGTATGCCATAGGTAAGGGTAGCACTCTAGATGAAATATTGATTGAAATCGGGCAAGTGGCCGAGGGTGTAAATACTCTGAAAATAGTGAAGCAAAAGGCGGATGAGTTAGGCGTGTATATGCCGTTGGTACAGGGCTTACACGCCATACTTTTTGAAGACCAGGAAATAGTGAGTGTTGTTCAGGGTCTTATGTTGGGCGAAATGACAAGTGACGTAGACTTACAAGGGGGTGTCTGATGGACGAACAATTAAAATCAAATTTAACATCGAGTAAACACTGGCTAAGACTTTTATATATGGTGTTTTTTGCCATTTGTTTACAGGTCTCATCCATAGTGATGTCTGTATTGGTTGCGGTGCAATTTGTATTCGCGCTGATCACCGGTAAAGCAAATGAAAACTTGCGAGTGTTCGCTAGTTCCCTCACTAAATACATTTATGCAGCGCTGAACTTTTTGACTTACAACAGTGAGGAAAAGCCGTTTCCATTTGATGATTGGCCAGAAGCCGATGTCCGCGAAGCTGCAAATGAAGCGGATTCTCCTGCTGTTGAAGTCGAGCCAGCAGAAGTCGAGCCGGTGCCAGCTCAAGCCGAGGGCGAAGCTGCCACAGAGACTGTTCCTCCAAAGGCTAAGGCAAAACCTAGAGCCAAGCCCAAAGCTAAACCAAAACCAAAAGTAGAAGACGATGAAGGGCAGCAAGCAGAATGAGGCAGGGTCCCTTTGTGTTTTCAAACATGCCTTATTCGGCCCGAATAATCTAACTCACGTCGTATTAAATTGGCTAATTGGACTCATACATTTAAACCCTCCTTCGGCTAAGTTTTTGCCAGGGTGCGGTAAGGAGGCTTTATGGAGCTATTTGTTTTACGCCACGGTCACGCAGAGCCAGAGGCATTAAAAGATAGTCTGCGCGAGTTGACGTCCCAAGGGCGAACGGAAGTTAAGGCGAGCGTACTGGCTAAAATTGATGCTCTGTCGGCGGTGCAAAAAGTACTTGTAAGCCCCTACGTCCGCGCTCAGCAGACGGCAAAAATTGTATTGGATGAACTTGGGGCCAAAGGGTTTGCCTCCGCTGAAGCTGTCAGTAAACGAGAGGAGACGCGTTTGCTCGTGCCGGGGGGAAGCCCCCATAAACTTATAGAGTATTTACACTCGCTGTTTCACCAGCAGAATCATGATTCTATTTTGCTTGTAGGGCATCAGCCCTTGCTGGGAACTTTGGTCGATGAATTATGTGGCTTCGAAACAGGCGTACATCGATTGGCAACAGCGTCGTTGGTAGCAATCGATTTCGACGTGCTTGCCGTTGCCTGTTGTCGTGCTCGTTGGTTCCATCACTCACACTAAAAGTCTGTTTAGTCTCCGATGTTTCTTTTTTTGACAAAAATGCGCGTAAAACAAAACTGTCAAAATTTCTGAAATTAAAATAAACACACTTGGCAATAACAAGGGGCACCGGTGAGCGCTTCCTGCAATGTAGTGAATGAAGTTACAATCGATATTGGCCCGATGACGCTGCGCGGAAAACGCTGGGGCGACCAGCAGGGGTTGCCCGTAATCGCATTGCATGGATGGTTAGATAACTGCGCAAGTTTTGATTTTGTTGCTCCGATGCTCAATGTTGATTTGCTGGCGCTTGATTTAGCGGGGCAGGGGCAGAGTGATCACCGTAGCGGACTTGCTGCGTATAATATTTGGCAGGATGTGGCCGAGGTAATAGCCGTGGCAGATCATTTCGGCTGGAAGAAATTTGGTCTGATAGGGCATTCTCGAGGTGCAATGATAGCGACCCTGATCGCAGGAACCTTTCCGGAACGCGTTTCTCATCTGGCATTGATCGAAAGTTTTGTGCCTCAGCCGCTTCCCGCCGAAGATGCTCCCGGCCAGCTGGCTGCGGCGGTAAACGTATTATTAAAATTGAAAAAAAGGCGAAATACTTACGAATCTTTCGCGGCGGCTGTTAAAGCGAGAGAGCATGGTATGCTTAAACTCTGCCATCAAAATGCGCTGGTTCTTGCGAAAAGAGGGGTAGAGCAAGATAGTGCGGGTTTGTTTTATTGGAATTATGACATCAAATTGAATGCCCCTTCTGAACTTAAGTTTACAGAAACGCAATTGTGGGCATTCGTACAGCGCATCACTATTCCGATAGAAGTAGTTGTTGGCGAGCAGGGTCTAATGAATGATTTTGAGCATTTCAAGCCATTTGTCGAACTTACACAAAATCTTACGATTCATAATCTAGAGGGTGACCATCATCTACATATGTCGAAACAGTGCGAGCCAATTGCTGCAATATTTAATGGCTATTTTAACCGTTAAAAGACAGGCCTATACGGGCATTGTTTTTTGTTTATGCACATTCATTAGTTCGCTTGTACATGCACAAGTGGCGCCGTTTGCTGATTTGTTTGAAGATCAGCGTACGCTTTATTCGTCACCCAGCCACGAAATTCACTATCGGTTGACGCTGGGCCCCTTAAGAAAAATAAATGGAGTGTGGGTTGCCGAGCGCGAGGAGCTTGTTTATGGGCGCCTTGCGCGGCGCACCATCGAAATAGATCGCATCGAGCATCTCGATATTCTTTGGCTGGAAGCCCAATCGTATTTTAATGCACGGGATGCTCGAATAATCTATGAATGTGCTGGTTTGGACTGTGGAAGCAGTAACGCCTGGGCGAATACCCGTTTTCAAATAAAGCAACTTTATGGTTTGGATGTACAGCAGCATTATCAAGTACTGGAACTGAATCAGGGCAGCGCCCGCTATTTCGTAGTGTTTTATATGGTGCAGCGTGGTAATCATCGCATATACGCGCAGTTAGATACCCTGCTCGCAAAAAATAACACCCTCAATCTTGTTGTCAGTCCTGGAGTTCTCGCAAAAGAAATTTATAGCAAGGGCGAGATCGAGGTTACCGGACTGACTTTTTCTGAGGGGGCCGTGAATGTGGATAAAAAATATATACAAAGTTTGGCCAGAGCTCTAAATGAGCAGCCCTTCAAAAAGCTATTGATAGTCGGCTACGACAACCTAGCCGGAGATGAGCAGCAGCAGAATCAACGCGCATTGAGCTATGCACAAACAGTTGGCAAAAATTTAATAGACGCAGGCGTTAGCGCGCGTAGAGTTCAAATGGAAGGTCTTGGCCTAACTGCCGGCGAGCAAGGCCCCCATGTGAAAGTTAAGTTAGCGCGTTAGCACGCTAATATTGGCACATATTGCTTATTTTGACTTTGGACTGATTGACTGCGGTAAAGTGAAAAAACAATGAAATAAATTCTTGACAAAGGGTCGCTAGTCGCAAAA
>JBLHGN010000135.1:0-9420 GCA_047616325.1 Lentisphaeria bacterium | reverse complement strand
CCACGAGATACAGCCTGGCTAAAAGCCGGAAGAGCGATTGACAGTAACGGCATTATTCAAAAGCGTAGGGAGTGTGTTTGAATTCCCTCCGGTAAATTCCTGATTATTGAGAACAATTATCTTGGTGATAGGCGTGTCTATACGATCGATCAGCTTTGAAAAATGTTGCTTTAATAACGCATCAAATTCACCTTTTGCAAGAGTGGCCTTTAGCGCATATTCAAATCGCTCGGCGAATTCAGTATGAGCCTTGCTAACGAAAAAAACAAATGGGCCAGTGGTAAAATAAAATAATATAATCGACAACGGCCAATTCATCACTATATTCCTCTCTAGCCGCTCGAGAACCGTATATTTCACCCGCTCCTAGAGGTAAATAGTCAAAGCCCCCTTACCGAGCATGCCAAAAAAAGAATTTAGTGACTTAGCGATTAAGTATCACTCCACCTTGCCAAAGTGGAATTACACTATTAGCCTTCATGAAATGTGCATTAATTCTGATGTGGTGACTCAGCGGTGGTGGGGATACACGTGCAGCACAAGATAGAAATCAAGGTCTTATAGAGGTAATACAAAAACAGCCACACCAGGAATTAGATCCGCTGTTATTTCTCAACTGGGTAGGACTCGAAGCGGAAAGCAAAGTTAAAATTCTTTTGGACAGATACACAAACACCGCTATTATTTGGTCTTCAAGTGACGTCATGGCATTGGGCGTTTTAAGTGGCGTGACAACGTATGTCAAAACAGTGGGGGTAATAACATACTAATAGGCGGCATTGATGGACTTGATGCATCCCTATTCGCCATTAAAAATGGACAAATTGCTACGTCATTAACCGGCCATTTTATGGCGGGTGCTTGGGCCCTTATGCTATTACACGACCACTATTACGGCATCGATTTTGGTAACCAGCAAATGCGATTCAAATTCAAAATGGATTTTATTACACGAGAAAATGTAGATGAGAAGAGTAATCTTTTAGACGATAAGCAATGGGGGGAAATCGCCTTCAAATCGTTTTCAAAAGTTTACTATAAAGCTATAAAATAATATGCGTTTAACGTAGATACCGTTTTAGAATCTATCAAAGACAAAACGACGCAAATAGACCATTCCACGCGCCAAGAACAATAAGGGCTGAAAATTAAGCGATTGAGAGTTTTCTAAGCACAATATTTCTGAGCTCTTAGTTCTAAGCTGCTAGACTGCTCTTCAACAATTAAGCGATTTACAGCCTTATAAAAATAATTGAACCGTTTTAAAAGTATCTACGACATACCTGTTACATACATTCATCTACCGCAGGGCAACCTGTTCGGGAATTTTGAGTATCTACTGCTATGATTGCATTGCGTGCCTGCTCTATTTGCCTCTTCGCGCTTGTCTCAAGCCTTGGTTATGCTGAGGTAAACCTACAACCCGTCTCCCTACAAACATCTACTGCACCGGGATTTTACACGGCGAACGAAACCTTAAAAATTTACCTGCCAAGCGGCTTACCCCTTTCCATAGCGAACGCCCTTAGTCTTGAACTCGACAATATCGATGTAAGCGCACTGGCTAGGCTAAATACATCACAGCTCACTTACACCCCCATTCAGCGCTTAAAGCATGGTCGACATGCGTTGCGCTTGGTGCACTACACCGCTGACGGCAGTGTGACTGAATTTGGGTTTTGGGAGATTTATGTGCGGCAATCTGAACGCTTCGCAGACGCGCGCCTTAAGACGCAAATTGATGCCGGTGCCAGTCAAGTTCTTGCTGATAAAAATACTTCCGATGCCGCCAGCTACGCCGCTAGCAGCACCTCTAACAGCGCATCTAACTACAGTGCACAGGGCAGCGCACAACTGCGCGCAAGCCTTGCGCAAGATGAGTGGCAAATACGCAGCAATGCCGATTTGGCCTACGCCGACGATGAGAACTTATCTTTAACTAGACGCCGTGCCGATATAGCCACATTTTCCATTGTGGCCGACGGCGGCCCCTACAGTTTGCATTTGGGCGATCAAACCATCGGCCAGGCCAACTTGGTCGATGATGGTTTTCAGCGACGCGGCCTGTCTACTCGGGCTCAAGTTTCCAGCTTGGCTTCGTCTATTACCGCCTATAGCGTTAGCAGCAATCAACGCGTGGGTATCGACGGCGGCCTAGGTATCGATTCGCGAGACAACCGTGTAAGTGGTATTAATTGGTCTTACCATGCACTGCACAGTGAGCGCAGCACAGTGGTGGTTTCGAGCAGCTACCTCGCCGGTCGCTTAAGTCAACAAGACTACGGCACACTTGAGTTCGACACATTTTTAGCACCACAAGAACCAGTCATATACGACGGCGAAGCGGCTAATATCGCCCTAGATAGTCAATTTTTTACCCAGCAATTACGCATACGCCTGGAAGGCGCTCGCTCGCGCTACGATTTTGACGGCCGAGATTTTGGCTTTGAAGCCAACTCAGACCAGGCCTGGTCGGCTTTGGTTTTTTATCAGCCTACACCAGCTTTGCAGACGAGCGCGTTAGTGTGGAATGCCGGTTTCGAGGCACAAAAGATTGGTACGTTTTATAAAAGCCTCACCAATATTTATCAGCCCACAGACACATATCTAGAGCGCGTATTTACCAGTGTTGCACGCAATGGCTGGTTTTGGGACGGCAATTACGCCGTAGAATCCAACAATCTAAACGACAACATTGACTACGCCACGGTAAACAAAACCCAGTGGTCGCTAAGCGGCGGCTACGGCGCTTTCGACACGCCCGCTCCCGGCAGCCTATTCGCCATTTTGGGTCAGCCCAGTTACAACTGGTCGCTGTCTTCATTGGCCTTCAAAGATGAGTACACGCCGGTGGGGTATTACCAAAATGACACCACAACTCGAAGCGTTGCGGTAAATGCAGCCTTTGCTCATCAGAGCTGGCAGTGGTCGCTGGGCTTCACCCGCGACGATCTAGTGGACGAATCTGGCTGGCAACCCGACACCATCACCCGCGCTTTACTGCTAAACACCGGTATTCAGCTGGGCCAATACTACTTTATAGGTGGCGGCTGGCAATTGCAGCAAACCCGCTACCAGGCAGAAGCGGTTACCACAGATCGACAACTTTATTCACTGGATGCGCGCGCCGAATGCATTCCCAATCGACTGTTTGCCAGCATAAGTGTCGGGGTGAATCAAACAAACGCCGCCAATGACCCATTCTTTGCCCTTCGAGACCAGTCGACCTACACCAGTGGCAATATTCAATGGCGCATACGCGAAGTGAAACAAAATCGCGCCGGTTTGGACCTCACTTTCAGTATCACTCAAAATCGCTATTCCAACCGACTCTCCACCATTGATAGCTCCCCCATAGAGAGCAATGATGGCTACAACGCTTTAATCACGCTCAGCACTAGCCTGCCTAGCGTCTTCCCTGGAGGCATGCAATGAATACAAGGCACCTAATATATTTACACGCGGCACTGCTTGCGCTGCTGACCATGTTTACCTCCGCCGCTGCAACGGCAGAAATTACCTCCCTCTGCGATGGCTCCAACCGATGCACCGTCAGCCGCGCCATCACACCAGGGGTAAACACCTCGGTTCAGTTGATATGGCGCGGCCAAGCCATGGTGGGAAAGGCCGATACGCTTAGCTCCAGAGACGGACGAATAGTGCTAGAAGGCGGACTTGGTCGCAATGCACAGCTCAGCGTCAACACCGCACTCACTCAAACGCTAAACGCAACAGCGGATGCCACACCCCTAGCATTTAGCATCAACGAAACATTGCTGCTGCCGGCTGAATTTAGCCAGCAGGCGGCCGCTTTGGGACTTAGACAAATTAACTATGTGCGCAGCTTTACGCTCGATGGCGCCACCGCAACAGCAAGCCAAATAATCCGCCTAAACCAAGCGAACCCCGGTGCAAATAGCTCTATCTCCCTCACCACCCAGCGCGGAGCCAGCGCCGTGAGTATTTCCCGTGTCTCCCTGCGTTTCGACACCGGCACTCTGGTTGAAACTCTGGCACAACACGGCGCGCTACATGCGATTGCCACGATTAACTTTAACGGCGCCGGTATGCTAGATGGCGTATGGGAAGTGGCGTCACTTAAAACCGGAACGCAAACCGTTTTTCGCCCGTTGAAGAACGTGCGGCAATATATCGGCGCTGGCCGTCAGGTAGCCTTACAGAGTCCGTCACTGCCCACCAATGAGCTTGGCGTATACGCTATGCGCTTACGCCTTGTGCAACCGAGAATTGAACAAGAGCAGGTAGTGCTGCGCTACCAAGTAAGTAGCGGCTCACTAACCCACACTACTCACGTTCAGGTGCTGGCCGTAAGCGAGCCTTCCCCAAATGCCTTATTGAACTCAAGCACCGAATTTAGCTGGGCCACGGCGCCGGGTACAAAGGCCTATCAAATTGAATTATTTGACCACGCCCTCACTGGCCGCCAACAAAATACGATTCCACAAGACATAATACCCAAGGCCGGCTTGCAGCTTGCCGCGACGCAAACAAGCAGCCCTCTGTCGATCAGCGTGTTGAACAATCTAGAACCTGGCCGCACCTATTATTGGCGAGTAGTGGCAATAGGGGCGGATGGCGTTATTATGGGGGCGAGCCCGCTGCGGGAAATCCGCATGCAAGAATAAATAGAGCGACATACCAAAAAAACAACCGGGGAAACTATGGCCACCACCCATGTGCGCGACGATGTGGATTTATTACTCGCTATTGCCTCTAGCGATATGGAAGCCATTAGCGAATTTTACCGACGCCATGAAGCGCGGGTGATGCGCTACGCAATGTCTAAGCTGAGCGATAGTTTTGCCGCGGCCGACATTCTTAACGAGGTGATGTTGGAGGTGTGGAAGTCGGCTGCGCGCTTCCAAGGGCGAGCAAAAGTGACCACATGGTTATTAGGCATTGCCCACAATAAGGTGGTGGACCACTACCGCAAAAAGGGCGGCAGAGAATATAGCGAGCTAGACGAAGCCATGCCAGACGACTCGCCTCATGCAGACCCGGAACAGATGGTAAGTAGCGCCAGCGACAGCAAACTGCTGCACACGTGCATAGATAAATTATCGTCAGAGCACCGCGAAATATTGCACTTGGTATTTTTTGAAGAACTGGGCTACAGCGAAATATCCGCCATTATCCAGGTGCCGGAGGGCACAGTAAAATCTCGTGTTTTTCACGCGAGAAACCTATTAAAGAAACAATTGGCATACACCATGAGGTCGCCATGATAACTAAAGACGAAGTACTCGAAAAACTACCCCTGCTGGTGAACGGACAGTTAGGCAAAGCGCAGTGCGCCGAGCTGGAAAAAGCCATACAAGAAGACGCCGAGCTGGCCCGTGAAGCCGAGTTTTTAAAAACGTTGCACTATGGTATTAAACAGCAAGATGTTCCCTTACCCGGCGAGATAGGCCTGGCACGTTTGAAACGCGATATCGACAAAGAGAAACAAAAGCAGACCGCGTATGAGAAAGAGAACAATAGTGGCGCAGACCAAGTACAAACTATCTCGAAGACGCGCTACTGGAAGCCCTTAGCCATAGCCGCCAGTTGTCTATTGGCTATTCAAACTATGACGCTGCTACCCTGGCAGAACACAGACTCGGACGCTACTAACATCATTCCCATGTCTGGCTCTGTCACCCAACACGGCCCTAGAGTTCAAGCGGTAATTCACGAAGACGCCACCATGACCCAATTGATATCCGCCCTGACGAGGGTTAATGGCAGCATAGTCGGCGGCCCGAGCGCCCTCGGTATCGTCACCCTAGCGCTGCCCCAAAATGCCGACGCAATAGAAGCAATGAACACGCTGCTAGCCTACGACTTTATACTAGAGGTCTCTGGCTTGTGATGCTACGTCGCCCCTGGCGCAGGGATTTGGCGATCAAGGTGTTAATGCTCACTCTCCTGTTAGCCGCTCCCTTACTGGCAAACGCCCAAACGCGTCAGCCGACTAGCGAGGCTGTAAACAGCCAGACAAGTGCTGCGCCCTCGGCGCTAAACAACGAAAAGGAAGACGCCACAAAACAAGGGGCGCAGCCGACACAGGCCAATAGCGGCGCAGGCGTTGCCGAGCAGAGTCAAGCCGACAAAAATCAACAAAACTTACGCGCGGGCGAAGCTCGAACACAGGAGAATGCATTAGAGAACACAGAAGAGAGTGCAGATGAGAGTGCAGATGAGCAGGCACAACAAAAAGAACCCACGCAAGAGCAAGTCGACGTAAAGCGCGATGAGTCCGAAACAAGCGCACCAGAACGCTTTATCCCGCCCAAAAAACCAAAACTAAAAGCCAACACCGGCTTGAACAACGCCCCTATTATGCGGCAAATACCCAAATTTCCTCAGGTACATGCAAACCCAAAGCCAGCGCCCCGCGCGAGCAGAGAGCAAGACAAGGCGCAAGACTTTGAACCGCGAGAGCTTTTGTTAAGCAGTATCGACATGAAGTCTGCCCTGGCGGCGGCACGCCAGCTTAAACGCTACCAACTGAGCATTAAGTCGCGCCAAAAGTTAAACAATCTAGACTTTGTGATAAGCGTATTCCGCCTCCCCGAAAATAGCGACACGCTGGCACTGCTGAGAAAAATTCGCGGGGAGCTACCCGAGCTAGTCACCGACACCAACCAGCGCTATCAACTGCTGAGTAGTAATCGAAAGACCTACGCGCAGCGCATGGTTAAATGGCCTTCTGCCAAAGCCTTGGCCTGCACAAACAGCAGTGAACTGCATATTGGCATGATAGATACCGCGGTAAATACCAAACACCCTGCCCTTGCCAACGCCAAGCTGCACAGCCAGAATTTTTTTGAAGTTACAAATGAAGTCTCTGTGCACGGCACCGCAATTGCGAGCTTATTTATCGGCAAGCCAGAATCGCAATTTGCCGGGTTAATACCCAGCGCCCGTCTTTTTGCGGCCAACGTATTTCGTCAACGGGGAGACATCTCCGACACCAACACTGAGGCCCTGTTAAATGCACTTAACTGGCTGATAAGCGAAGAAGTTTCGGTGATTAATTTAAGCTTGGGGGGCAAACAAAACAGAATTTTTGACATGGCCCTGCAACGCACAATGGCACTAAATATTAGCGTGGTTGCCGCTGCGGGTAACCAGGGGCCAAATAGCCCCGCTGTTTATCCTGCCGCACAGGAAGGGGTGATAGCCGTGACAGCGGTAGACGCCAACGGCGCACTTTATACAAATGCTAATCGGGGTGAGTACATCGACTTCGCCGCACCGGGCGTTGACGTGTGGGCGGCAGATGCTGCCAACAGTGGCCGTTATCACACGGGAACATCTTTCGCCGCACCCTTTGTAACAGCGGCGTTAGCATTAACCAAAAACAAAACGCCAAACGCTATAGAACGCTTAAAACAAAAAGCCCTTGATAAAGGGCCTGAAGGAAGAGATAGTGAATTTGGTTGGGGGCTAATCGAATTACAAAATCCCTGTGTGCCTTAGTTCATGTTCTAGTCCGTTCTTTCTAGTCGCTCTTTCTTGCCATCCATTCTAGAGCGTTTTTCTAAACCACGGTTTCTAGCGTTCTATTTCTAGCAAAAGTCTTGCTCAATGAGTCGCCTTCGCTGGCGAGCTCAATTTAGCTGGCCCGCTCGATGTAGTGCGCATAGTGTTTCGATTTTTCGCAGTGTAACGCGCCTTGCATTGAGTGGTTTTGTTATCAATTTTACGCCCACCTGCGCCCTGACAAGACTGCACGGCAACCGCCACTCCACTCGAAGCTTTACGCAACGTTAGACCGCCACCGCTCCCTCCGGCAATGCCTCCGTGACCTTCGCACAGGGCTCCACCAACAATGCCAATACCACCAACACCACCCGAGTACGAAAAGATTTGTCCATCCGCACACACAATCGCGTAATAGTTCTCTTTGAGCTTATAAACGGTGTAAGCCGATGCGGCTTGGGCACACAAAAAGCTGGCGCCTAGAATCAAAATTGCTGCATTAATGCGAGTTTTTAGAGATAAGGTTTTCATGGTGCCTCCTCAGGCTAGTGTTTTGTTTTAACTGTGTCGTAAAACAGATAAAAATGGTTAAAATACGTTTTAATTTTTAATTGAGCCGACAGTCAATGATTGGAGTTTTTGTTGCTGCGACTGGAGTTGTAGTCTGTTGCCCTGCTCACACCGCTTGAAAGGTTTTGTGGCTTGGCCTTCATCACGTGATTAACCTGTTTGGGATAACCGGCGGCTACACCACCGTGGCCTTCACAAAACTCAACCGAAGTATTGTGATTGGGTGGCATTGAACTGGTGTTAGTGGTGCCGTCGTTACACATGAGTACGAACTGGGTGCCTGAGCTTCCCTGAATACTATAGGCCATGGCGCCAGAGGCAGACAATGTAAGGATTACAAGTAAAATAAGCTGTTTCATAAGTCTCTCCAATAATGTTTTCATTAAATATAAGAAGTAAGGGTTAGTGCCCGTTGGGTGAATTAAAATTTCGCCTACCTAGCGGGTATACTCTTGTGTCGCGGCGACCTTAAGAACGGTTCAAAATAAATTTAAAATAATTCGTAGCCACCTCTGAAACGGAGGCATCGTTAGAACTTAGGAGTTAATTAGCTCGCGGGTATCGAGGCTCGTGCAATACGGCTCGGTTCGCCTGAGGGGCTGCATTTCAAAACACGGACTAGGCGCCCCCATCAAACCCATCAATGGGGCTATCCAACCGCATCCCAACCGCATCCCAGCTGCTGAAGGTCTTGAAATGCAGCCCCGCCGGCAAACTTGGATGGATGCCTTCGCTTGAGAAGCTTAGGTGTGGTGGGAATTAGGAAATATTTTATAGGTGCTCAGCCCAGTCTCAGGCCTAGCGCCTGAATGAAGGAATGGGCGAACAAAATTCCGTTTCAAAAAAACATGTCATTTGAAGCTTTCTACAAAACTTATGGTACGGATGAGCCATGTGAAGAAGCACTTGTACAGTCACGTTGACCACTGAGTTATTGCTGCTCACGCTGTAACGGAACGCGCGGCTTTGACCCACAATAAACGTCGTTTATCGTGGGTATCTGGGCTGCCGTTATCAGTGTTCGTCCATCGCAGGGACGAACACTGATGCAACCAAGCTGCGATTGACAACATGGTTCCTCGCGATGTTTTTGATGACTCAAAGCAAGAATTCAATAGCGGCATTGGAATTGATGCGCATGGTGGGGCTTAGCTATAAAACGGCTTGGAGGTTAAAGCATAAATTACTTGACGTGATGTTTCAGCGAGAGGCTCCACGGCGCTTGTCAGCACCGCATAGAGTTTTACGATGCTTACTTGGGTGGCGAGAGGGTAAGTCTGGCCGAAGCTCTGAGAATAAAGCTCCCTTTGTCGTTGCGGTACAAAAACATGTAAAGAAACACCCAACTGCCGCACGCTTTGA
>JBLHGN010000134.1:0-9487 GCA_047616325.1 Lentisphaeria bacterium | reverse complement strand
AAAAATAAATCCAGAAATGTTATGTGAACTGACGCGCAGAAGCGCTTGTTTATCGCTGCGATGGGGTAAAATGCAACTTCCCACGAACATTATTCTTATGCTACAGGTGGTTTACGCACACATGTTACTCAAGCTATTTACGTAGACTTTTCACCTAAAACATTTTTTACCCAAATAAAAGAAAAGGAGTTAACGATGTTCCCTTGGTATATGAATTGGGCACCGGTAGTGCATTTCCCCTTCAGTGGGGCCGTAGAGCAAGATATTTCCCCTGATTTTAGTAGGTTCTTCTCGCAAATTCCCACTAAGGCCGGCGAAGGAAAGCTTGAAAAGAAAATATTCGAGACGGCATCGTATGGGAAGCAAATCGATGTATTAACAGAGGTTTTACTTTCTCTAATCGAAAATGATTCAAATGACACGGCCTTAGTTGATAGAGATCGAGGCGGCAAAGCGAAGGCACGCTTGGTCGACATGTATCGAGAAATAAATGCCGTAAAAGCGGCGTTTAAACGACATGAAAAGGATGAATTATTTGACACGATTGTATCGTTTAAAGAAAAACACCCCGATCACTACAAAGATTTAATAGAGAAACTGCCCAAGCCTTAATCAAATATAGTTTCCGAAAGCCGCCAATTGCAATGCGGCTTCGTCCATACGCTTGGTTTCGTAGGTCGGAAAAGTCGAAGACGCCTTCCGACAGTCACTTCAATGCAAAAGTCTAAGTCGCCTTCCAACAAACACCCCAATCCATAAACATGCGCATCAAGAGATAGATATTAAGGACAAACACCAATCCACCACTCTGTACTGTTATAACTATGCAGCCCTTTGACACCCCAGGTGGAACCAGGCATCGCATCGTTACTGCCACTAGCAAAATAATTAGGACTAAAAATATAACCACTACTGTAGGCCCGACCAGCAAGCTTGTGGTAATAATTGTAGGTGTTGAAGTCGAAGAAAAAGGGGATGGATTTACTTAAATGTATATTTCAATAGCTACAATTTCTAAAATAGAAGCAATAGTGCCAGAACTGATTGATTTCTGTGGCGAGATGTCTGTTTTGGGATATGTGGGGTCAGATATGGGGGTGAGATGAAACTTATGGCACAATAATCCTGGCTCAAATATAAGCATGACGCCCACACTACGGTCAGTGTCCGCTTTTGACCGGAACCGGTCAAATTGAACTTAAAGAATAACATTGGAACATTGGAAATGAGTGATGTCACCATAGAGTACGCTGTTCAGAAAATTAAGGATATGGGGCTCAGCTTTAGCCTCTGCTCTTGGCTAATCGAGTTAGACTGTTTATGAAAAATAAGGCGCAAGCGAAACAACGGACGCTATTAAATATTATGTTGGGTGTGCTGGTGCTGATAAGCACTGGCCTTTCTTTTTCAAACCCGATGGAAAAATGGGAATCGTGGGTGCTCGAGGATCACCCGCAATATGCATGCCCATGGGTAATGGCCAAAGATAACAATAAGGCCTGTATCTGGCCTGGCAAGCTGGAATTGAATGCTGGAGATGAGGGGGCTACTTTTACCTACACCGTGGACGTGTATCAAAAAAACGCCTTTATTGCTTTACCTGGCAATGTCGATTACTGGCCCACCGCCCTCATTGTGAACGGTAAGCCCGCGCCCATCGTCGAGCGGAATAAGCTCCCGCATATCTCCATTTCTTCTGGTCATCATAAGGTGTCGGGTAAATTTAAGTGGGATAAACGGCCCGGCCAGCTAGCTATTCCGCAAAATGTAGCCATTGTTTCTTTACTAATTGAGGGGAAAAGCCGAGTTGTCGATCGTCGAAATGGTCTGCTTATTTTTTCAAGTAAATCCGACGTCACACTAAAGAAAGCCGACGACAGCTTGACCCTAGAAGTGTTTCGGTTACTGAATGATGGTGTGCCTATCACTATGATTACCGATGTCGGCTTGTCGGTGAGTGGCAAAGCTCGTGAAGTCACCTTTGGTAGTGTTATGCTCGCCGGCACCGAGGTGCTGCATATCCAATCGTCGATACCGGCCCGCATAGAAAGCGATGGCAGTATGAGAGCGCAAGTTAGCCCCGGTGAACATACAATTCGAGTTCACTCAAGGTTTGTCGGCTCACCCAGTACCATCACCACAAAAAAGCTCACCAAAGAATGGCCTCAGTCCGAGTACATTAGCTTCAAATCGGCAACCGCGATCCGTCAGGCTAACTTGTCGGGCCCGGTTAGCATTGATACCAGCCAAGTATCTATCCCTAGCGAATGGGCAGAGTACCCCACATTCCGAATGAGTGATGGTGAGACACTTATATTAGAAACAGAATTTCGTGGCGATCATTCCCCTGCAGCAAATACACTCTATGTGACACGGGATTTGTGGTTGGACTTCAATGGCGAGGGTATCACCGCGCTAGACCGTATAAGTGGTGAAATGAACAAAGGCTGGCGCCTTAATGCAGCAAAGGGAACCAATATAGGGCGCGCAACGGTGGACGAAGAACCCGTCTTGATTACTCGGGATGAAAACTTAGAGGGCATTGAAGTGAGGAGCCCCAATATTGAATTGAAGGCCGTCACCCGTATCGAATCCAGGTCAGATTTTTCGGCATCCGGGTGGAATGCGCGGGCAGACCAATTTAGCGCAACCTTACATTTACCACCCGGGTGGCGAGTGCTTCATGCCAAAGGTATTGATAGGGTATGGGGTACATGGTTAAGTAAGTGGGACTTGTGGGATGTATTTTTGGTGCTGATTATTATATCGGCCACCCGTAAACTCATCGGCAATCGTGTGGCTGCACTGGCAGGAACAACCTTTCTGATAGCACTCCATGAACCCGGAAATCCGCTGCTAATTATTCCTTTATTGCTGATAGTAATTGCGCTACTACCGCTTGTGTCAGGCAAAATAAAATCGATACTGCGCAGTGTGGGTGTTCTGCTGGGTGTAGCCTTAGCTCTGTCAGTCATTAGCTTTGCTGTCAGTACTTTCCGGCTTGCCATCTATCCGTCGCTCGAACTCACAGCAATTGGCACCTATAACCAAAATTCTTATAACAGCTCTTATTCTCGGGCCGCATCGGCACCGGCTGAACAAATGGGAGATGACTTTGAAGCATCAGAAAGCAAGGTGCGCACTATGTCCAGAGCAAAAGAGGTGCGTAGTGAGGAGGTGCTTGTCACTGGCATTCGAAAGCAAAACCTCTATCAAGTAACCGAAAATGATCGTGTTCAAACAGGCCCCGGTCTGCCCACCTGGACATGGAGTTCAGTGAGCTTCGAGTCCAGTAGTCCGGTACCTGCCAATCAATCACTTTCGATCTATTACAGTTCACCGTTGGTCACATCGATCTGGCGAGTGTTATCTGTTTTTCTGATTGCGCTGTATGCAGGTGTAGTCTTGAAGCGTCTCGCCAGCTTAAGTCGATTTAAGGGAGCAGGGCGCAGTGGGCTGGGTGGCGCTGCCGGCGGAACTGCACCTGCAGCGGCCATAGTGTTAGCAACGTGTTTTGTTTTCCTGATTGGCTTATCTCACAGCCCGAATGCATTGTCAGATGATTATCCGCCAGAACACCTGCTAGATTCTCTTGAAAAACGCTTAACCAAAGCCCCGGATTGTCTACCCGCTTGCTTTAGCCTTAACGATGGGCAAATCACCGTGAATGGCACGGACATTAGACTTCAATTCAGTGCCTATATGGCTGCCGATATTGCACTGCCTCTGCCGCGGAGTCATGGTACCTGGGCATTGGTCTCTGTTAGTGAGAACGGCCAGTTACTGCCACTGCGTAAACAACAGGGCAGCCTCTTCGTTCGATTGCCTAAAGGGCATCACATGCTTGTATTGAAAGGTAAAATTATTGCCGATCAGGCTACAATCAGTTTTCCTTTTGCCATTCATAATATGGCGGTGTCAGCACCTGGCTGGGAGCTAGAAGGCCTTGTTGAAGGTCGTGTTAGAAATGGAACACTAACCCTCAGAGCCATTGATGAAAATGCCACGCAAAAAGTTGATACACTTAAAGCAGACTCAGCACCGACGTTTGTGCATGTGAAGCGCCACTTTGTATTCGGCAAAAAATGGAACATAGAAACAACCGTGCAGCGTATCTCGCCCCTAAAAGGTGCTATCTCGTTGCCAATCAAACTTATTGCCCACGAGAAACTCATGCAGGATATGGGCGCGGTTAAGAATGGAGAAATTGTTGTACAGTTGGGCCATAGCCAACAGCATATATCTTGGCAGTCCTCCATCGAACCCAGCGAGCAGCTCCAGCTGACAGCCTCCGATGGTGACACCTACATAGAACAGTGGTCGTTCTCGCCGTCATCGCTATGGCGGATAAAGTACGAGGGCATTCCACCGGTAAAAGCTGATGGCTTTGTCAATGCTTTTGAGCCTGTATTCAAACCATGGCCGGCTGAAACCTTAATTGTTTATGTGAGCAAGCCCAGCGGCGTGCCGGGCGAAACCCATACAGTTGAAAGCGCCGTTTTAAAAGTGGAAGCGGGTAACACGCTGCAGCGCTCCACACTAACCTTGGACATCCGTTCGAGCCTGGGTACAAGTTACACCGCGACACTGCCCAGCGATGCAGAGGTTTTACGGTATAGCATTGATGGCCGAGCAATGAATATCCCGTCGGGCCGAGAGGTGAAAATCCCCTTGCAGCCTGGCTCACAATCTGTGGTTGTTGAGTTTCAATCGCTTACCAGTATAGGCATGATAAACCGTAGCCCTGAAGTCTTGCTGCCCAGCGGTGCAACAAACGTTAGGCTTCAATATACGCTGCCTCGCGATCGTTGGCCGCTCTACCTGAGTGGTCCGCCGATTGGCCCTGCCATGCTTTATTGGGGGGTGCTATGCGTGATTGTATTGGCAGCACTCGCTCTGCCCATGCTGGCAAAAGCCCTAAATTTTAAAATGCCAATCGCTATCACTGGATGGATTCTACTGGGCGTGGGTTTATCAACGGTGAATGGCTACGGCGTTTTAGTGGTTGCCGTAATGTTTTTTATATTGGCCGCTAGAAAACAGTTAGTAGTACCTGAGGCGATGTCGCGCTTTAATTTCAACTTAATGCAATGTTCTATTGTGGCCTGGGTTGGGCTAGCCGTTCTTTGTGTTGTCACAGCCATTCCCATGGGCCTATTGTCAAACCCCGAAATGAAGGTGGTTGGTAACGGCAGCGGTAGTCATTTTTATAATTACTACCAGGATATTGTCGGGGAGGCCGAGGCTTTTCCAACGGTAATGGTAATTAGTGTTCCAATGTTGGCATATCGCGCAGTGATGCTGTTGTGGTCTTTGTGGCTGTCGACACGGCTTATTCTGTGGGCGAGTTGGGCGTGGGCCTGTTTTATAGAAAAAGCGTCCTGGATGCCAAAAGCTGTAATCGGTAAAGAAAAAGAGTCATGATACTTCAGAGTTCCTTTGATTTTGGAAGCTTTTATTGTGGGTGTCCATGAAAAATTAATGTAGCCGATAAGACAGACTCAATATTTGAGTGAGCGTACACCTTTAATGTTGCGGCTCAGCAAATACCTGGAACTAAAAAACCATAGACGATTAAATAGTGTTTAAAAAATGCTATTTTCTTAGATTAAGAAGTACAAGCACTTAAGTGGTGAATCTTGAGATCCCATTTTGCGACATCAGGTCAGAGGTGTGAATGAACAAAAGTATAAGCATTCTACCTAAGGCATTGGAAATGAGCGAACAGACGGCTTACGACCCGAAGCGGACGTTTGGCGAATAATTTTAAAATAGCTTTCTCGGCCTAAGCGGACATTTTGGCTTGTCATTTTATCAATGAATCTGACTCTAATGATCTGGATGTATTCTTCCCGGAAACGGCCGGCAGGCTCCATTGACATTAAACTCAACTTCGTGTGATCATGCGTCAGACATCGGGGTGCAATACCTCAGAAACCCCCGAGTGTAAGGGGCCGAGAAGGCTTTGCACATAATCCATTGTTAAATCTAATGGGGAGCCCTTCGGAGGGGGTATGCAGCGCTCAGTATCGATGAGTGATGGCGGAGTTTCCAAAACGCTATGATAGACTCAAAATTCAAACTCTGTTTTGGTAATGGTGATACCAAAATCAGAATAAATTACTTCACTAATAGGCAAAGAGCGCAGTATGAGTAAAGATCCAGAAAAATGGTTTGATGTAGCTAGAGGCGTTAGTGTCGATTCTCCAGAAGATGATGGTAAAGATGATTCTGTAATTCAGGGTAAAATTACCTCAATACGAGACTACGTTAACAAAGCTAAGACTCGCTGTACCTACAATGCTGCAGCTGAAGCGCTAGGTATTAAACCGGCTAAATTTAAAAAATTACTAGGTGATCGTAAGCCGGAAAATTCATGGTTCGTAAACGCCGGCGCTGGAGAGTCAGTGGGGTATGCTGACAACGAAAAACATGCTGATCTTTATCGAACAACACGAATTATTACATCTGCAGAGGTTTTAACTAGAAATCTTGATTTGTAAAAATATTTAACAAGTTTGTCAATAGGGCATTTTTTGCTACGCTCCGTTTTGCGGTGGCTACGCCACTTTTCCGCAAAACTCCACTACACAAAAAATGCCTATTACAAAGGCGTTAGTTGCGACATGAAGTTGCATAAATATATGTTGTTAAGCTATTTTAATTCGCGGTTATTTAAAGCACGTTTTATTAAATAGAATTAAATTCAGCAGCGCAACCTGGAGTTCTGCCTCCAGTATCCTACGCACCATGCGAATTGGGCTTTGTATGAAGCGCTGGGGATAATGTACTCTTAAGAAGAACCGTGAGGGGATTCAGTACTGCGAATGTTACGCGGTCGGAGGCTAGGGTGGAGTGATATGGCGAACATAAGTGAACCTTCGTTGAAGTTCCGTTAGCTTTGAAACAGCCAAAAACACTGACAGGCTGTAACCAAAATGGTGAGCACACTCAGTAGCGTTTTAATAACGTGGGCGCTACGAGAAATAAAGTTGGACACCCACAGTAACAACAATCAAACGAGAGGACTATTAAGTGAACATGGTATTATTGCACCCAAAGGACACGCGGCTTTTTGTCGTTTACTGGTAGAGGTGTGCCAACCGGAGTCAGACGCAGTTTCACCTATATTGAAATCACAGCTGAACTCAATTTCCGATGAATATTATTATCACACAAGTCGTATTGGAGAGATTCTTAAGGTGCTCACGCAGGTAGCAAACGAAAATCCGTTATGTCAGATATTATTAAGTATTTCAGGTGTCGGGGTTATCAATGCTACCGCCATCTATAGCGCCATTGGCAACGGCAGCCAATTCAAGAACGGCCGGGAGTTTGCCGTGTGGCTGGGATTAACGCCAAAGCAGTCCAGCAGTGGCGACTCATTCAAAAGCGGAGGAATCACCAAGAGAGGCAACCGATATTTACGTAAACAATTAGTACATGGAGCACGGGCAGTAGTATCAAGAAACAAAAAAAAACTGATTTATTAAATTGTTGGGCCAAGCCGCTTGTCGTACGTCTAGGCATTCAAAAAGCCTGTGTCGCTATGGCGGCGCGAATGCCGCGTTTGGCTTGGGTTCTTTTAACTAAAAAGGAATCGTACAAAGCTACATCGTTAGCCCAAACGAGCTAGTGCAATATTCCATTCATGGTAACCAAAGTTATGATGAATCAAGCGGTTAACCCTCCCCGGCAAGAGCCTGGATTGGACACAGCTTTTAACGCTGAGTGGGTGTCTTAGGCGGCCAGGTGCGGATCTCATTAGGGCGGGGAGGTGGTACTACGAAACCACTTCCATTTTAGACGCCGGACATATGTCTTCGTTACCGCCTTCTCACATCAAAAGACGGTTAATCAGGAGTGGATATAGTAAATTTGAATCTGTTTCTCGCCGTAATTCGAGAAATTTGGATTGGTTTGTTTGATATTTACGGAGTGGACATATATGTCCATATATGTCTATTAGACGACATGAAGTTGAATCGGATGCGCATAAAGTCATGCGGGTACTACAGGAACGCTTTGCAAAATTTGGCTTAACGATTCACCCAAACAAAAGTAAGATGCTTCACTTTCGATGGACAAGCCGAGACACAGTAAAAAAGCCGCACAGGCAGTTTCGACTTCTTCGGTTTTACTCACTATTGGGGGAAATCGAGGAATGGTCATTGGGTTGTAAAGCGGAAAACCATGAGAAAACGCCAAGCGAAAGCGATGCGTAATACCTATGTATACTGCAAAAACAATCGGCATGACCCATCAAAGAACAGCTGAAATGCTTGCGAGAAAAGCTTTTTGGCCTTTACGGTTACTACGGAATACGTTGCAACTACCGTTCTTTGTGGATGATCTACCAGTACAGACGAGAGTGCTGGCGGAAATGGCTAAGTCGGCGTTCGCACACCGGCTTTATCAACTGGGATAAGTTTAAGGGGTTTCTAGAAGTCTGGAGACTCCCCGAGTCAAAAATAATGAAACAGGTGTGGTGGTTTGTCAGGTACAGAGTCATACCTGAGGAACCGTATGACTAAAGGGTCACGTACGGATCTGTGGGGGTCGTAAGGGCGGCCTCTACCCGGAGTACCCCTATCGTCGATGTTGCCCTAAATCTTTTCTCTTGAAACATCACCAAAGACTATTAACGCTAAATTGAAAGTGGGTATTCGAGCAATAAGACATGCAAGATGTTCACGCCGAAATGAACGCATATTGCCATGGATAAACGCCCAGAAAAAATATAGACCGCACTATACGTGGCACCCGCAATGAAAAAGAGTAAAAAAGCGGCGCCTATGGAGGCCGTGTGTGATAGGGCAAATAATACAGTGGCGGCACTCGCACCTACCCACATCCCAGCGCGTTTATTGGAAAAAAATGACACGATCTGATCGTGTATCAATAAGCGGAAAAATGCCTCTTCCGCTACCACGCTGATACCGAGATTCACAACAATAAAGTACAGCAGCCCTTCAGGTAATTTGGGTTGCCATTGCACATGGAAAAATACATTGGCGATGAACAGAACACAGGTGATTGCCGCAATAGCGAACATAATTGAACGCGGCAATGAACGCTGGTTTTTTCCAGCCGTGGAATACGCGAGCAACCATAACACCACAAGATATCCGCCGAGTGCTTTACTTGTGTTTGCGTATAATGAGAACGACTGCCCACCTTCGTAGAGTTCTTTCGTCTGAAAAAT
Source organism: Lentisphaeria bacterium (assembly GCA_047616325.1). GTDB lineage: Bacteria > Pseudomonadota > Gammaproteobacteria > Pseudomonadales > Cellvibrionaceae > JBLHGN01. The sequence continues at coordinate 282 of JBLHGN010000134.1, read as the reverse complement.
GAGTGGGTAATTAAAATTAGCTGGTCGGTAAATCGCAATAAAAAATCCGAGTAATAGGGTTATTAACCAAGTGCCGATCTTTAAAACTTTATGCGAATGCTTGATGTCGGATAGTGCATAGGGTAGTGCATAGGGTAGTGCATAGGATAGTGCATAGAGCCCCATCGCAAATAGAGGTAATAGCATTAGATTGAGTGTCGGAATGGACGAGGCGAACAGTAATGCTGCACCAAGGCCCCCGACTGTTAGGGAGCCAATAATCTCATTTTTTGGAGTCAATAA
>JBLHGN010000133.1:0-9596 GCA_047616325.1 Lentisphaeria bacterium | reverse complement strand
TTTTAGTATTAGCGACTCTCCATCATTGCTGGACTGACTTTCATCCTCAGGGGCGAATAATATTCTAAACTCTTCTTCGTATGCCCAAGCTGTAGATTTCACCAATTAGAGGGACACCCACAATAAGGAGTCCACCAATTAGAGGGACACCCACAATAAGAGCTTGTGCAATTAAAACCCGGCTCTTTACCACTTTGACTGACCAAAACATAGCCAAACACATGAAATAGCTCTTATATTATAATGTAATTGCAAGTCCATGCATAAACCGAACTTTATGAGGAGTCTACTTGATGTCAGCAGCCGTAACCCTGAATGGGTTGTACTAATTTCCTAGCTGGATTATAGATAATATCGAGCTTAATTTTGAATTAAACCTAGGGAAGGTGTTCCTCCGTCCAGACGCTCGAAAAAGTGTCCATAAGTGCCCTTATTGCAATCATCCTATGGGTAAAATGAGAACCACTGAGCGTCAAGTATTGGATCTACCCCTCGGTACAATTAAGGAAATGACAATTCAATTTACTACCACTCAGGGGAAGTGTTCACAATGCGAGAGCTTCCATACTTTTTTGCCCGAAGGAATAAGGAGTAACGGACGGGCAACCGAACGACTAAAAGTTTATGTGAGCAGGCTGTGTCGATTTATGCCTGTTAACAAAGCGGCCAGTTTTTTCCCCATCTCTGTTAACACTGCACGTCGCTGGCATAAAAATGTCTTACAACGAACTCTGCCGTCACCTGATCTAGACAATCTTCACACCATTCTAGTGGATGAAACAAGTATTGGTAAAGGACACAACTATTTAATCGTTGTACTGAATGGTATCAATGGTGAGGTTCTTCATATTGCAGAAGGGAAACGAAAAACTAGTTTAGAAAGCTTTTTTCAAAAGCTCTCTCCAGGGCAAAAGGCTAGTATACAAGTCGTTGGCATTGATCGAAGCGGTGCTTATAGAGCGTTTATAAAAGAGCAAATCCCTGATGCCAGTATTGTTTTTGACAAGTTTCATATTGTATCGAACTACAATGACGTGATCGACGAAATTCGTCGAGAAGAGTGGCGTCGGGAAGAAGAAAAAACTTCATTAAGATTCAACGGTTCAATTTATTTAAGAATCTGTGGAACCTAAAATAGTATGATAAAGTTTCATTAAAGGTACTTCTTGATATCAATGAAAATTTGAATTCCGCATACATACTAAAAGATGCGTTCAAAAAGCTATGGACGTATACGTCAAAGACATGGGCTGGAAAATATTTAGACAAATGGATAGGCTGGGCAAATGAAACCGGAATAAAGGAAATAGTTAGATTTTAAAAGGCCTTAATAGTGATCAATAAGAACTACTTTCTTATTGTAAAAATAAACTCACCAGCGAAAAAGTCGAATCATTTAATGCAACGATAAAGCGAATAATTAGAAAGGCATGTGGATATCAAGACATGGAATATATCTATCCAAAAATTAGGCAAGAAGCACTTTCTACCTGATAAAACTTTGAAATTTACCGAACAACCAGAACTTGGAAATCAAGAGAAATGGTCAGCAAAAGTGGTAAAGAGCCATAAATATCGTGATAGGTGTTCACCATAATCACAACATCTAAACTATTGGGCGCAAACTCCAGTGCTTCAGCTTCTTTGCGATAATCGACAACATTTTTCATACTGGTATCTTTTAAACGCTGCTCCAATTCATTTTTAGCATAGACTACATTGTCGCTATTGTTATGCATATAAACACGGCCTTTATCACCTACAAGTAGCGAAAGCAGTTTGGAGTAGTAACCACCGCCGGAGAAGAGATCGGCCACTTGCATGCCGGGCTTTACGCCGGCAAAGTTAAGGATTTTGTCGGAGTGTGGGCGCATATCTCTATCCCTGTCGTTGTCCGAACGAGTGGGATCTTCGAGTACGCCACTATAATCGGGTGCAGTTCACGCAAACGCCAGAGAGGTGAGTGACAAGAAGCATAAGAGTGAGATTTTTTTCATAAAAAACTCACCAGGCTCGGCCAACAAAGCAAATGAATTTAATAGCTTAGAATAAACTTACAGAGTAGCAACTACTCGCAGTACCTGCCCACAAAACCACGCCGCATAGGTGCCTAACACGTAGCCAAGCACCGCCAACATTACACCCACAGGCGCCAGTGCCGGGTGAAAGGCAGCGGCCACCACCGGCGCCGAGGCAGCACCACCAATATTAGCCTGACTGCCCACGGCCAAGTAAAAAACGGGGGCGCGCAATAGGCGGGTAACCAGCAACATTAAACTTGCGTGAATAAGAATCCAGATTGCGCCAAGCATAAACAGGCCTGGCGCTTTAAAAATAGCTAGAATGTCCATTTTCATACCAATGGTGGCCACCAGAATAAAAATAAATACCGAGCCCACTTTAGAAGCCCCAGCGCCATCGTATGCGCGCGCACGCGTAAACGAAAGACCCACACCTATAGCGGTGGCGGTAACAATCAACCAAAAGAATGAGCTGGTGACGCTAAAGCGATTTAGATCTGGGTGATGGGTTTGAAACCAGGGTGCAAGAGTATCGGCGACCAAATGAGAAAACCCCACCGCGCCAAAGGCAATCGCCAGAATAACCATAAGGTCTACCAGAGAGGGCATGCGCGAATGCTTGCGCTGCAGGGCTTCAACGCGTTCTTTGAGCGCCTCAATGGCGCTCGTGTCTGCGCCCATCTTCGCATCAATTTTTTTAGCGTTGCCCGCCATATATAACAAGACCGGCATCCACAGAATGTTGGCGACCAACACATCCACCGCCACCATGGCCGAAAATATCGTGTCACCAACATCGAATATTTCTTTCATAGCGGCCTGGTTGGCGCCTCCGCCTACCCAACTTCCAGCGACGGTAGTCATACCGCGCCACACCGCATCGGGACCGGCGTCGCCGAGATATTGCGGCATCACCATCGACATAACAAATAAGGCGATAGGTCCGCCTATAACAATGCCGAAAGTGCCGGTAAGAAATAAGGTAAGGGCTTTAGGGCCGAGATTAAAAATGCCCTTCAAATCGACACTTAATGCCAACAGCACCAAACTCGCCGGTAACAAATAGCGCGACGCTACAAAATACAGCTGAGACGTTTCACCGTCCACTAGGCCGGTAGTGGTGAAAAGGGAGGGCACGAAGTAACACACTAAAATCGCAGGAACAAAGCGGTAGAAGCGTTTCCAGAACAAGTGTTCACTTCCTGCCGTATAAAACACGCCGCCGAGTATGAGGGCTAACATTCCAAAGGTAATGGCGTCATTGGTAATCATGGGGTGCTCTTTTTTATTAGGTGTTAATAAGACGAATAATGGGCTGGGCACAGTATGGTTTAAATATTCCAGAAAGTGCAGCATTTAAAGGGATACTGAACACTGAAATACCTAGATGGTATGCGGCAAAAATCGCTGACGGCATTTTGCCCGCCGCCGTTTCTCAAAAAACGAATATTGACAGCTCAAGCGCTTCTCGTCTAAATTCATCTATAACGAACTACCTTGGTTCAACCCTTTATCAATCCGATCAAGACAGCCTCGTTTGATAATTTGGCCGACATTGAATAACCTGAATGAATAAATCATAAGAAGGGAGATACAGATTTCCATAAGCATCGAGTAGAATATAGCGATGCATCACCTACAAACAAAATCATCCAATACGCCTATGAACCTTATCAGCATCAAATCAGCACCCTTAAAAAAGCGGAAAAAGGGCAAAAATGCCGACCCATTAGCCCACTTCGAAAAATATTGGCACCTTGTACAAAGTAAGATCCAAGCCAATGAGTCTTTCCAGGAGCAGATAGACGTGCTCAAAGAGCGTTACAAAAGGGAGGTTCTACCCGCTGAAAACTCTTTTAACGACCAAACGCTCGCTGAATCCTATAGATTGATGGATTTCTTTACACGAAAGTCCTTAAGTCGATGGGATCGCTGTGTTCTTGTAGATTGGATTAGCGAAAACGTTGATATCTTGCTGAGGCACCCTTACTATGATCCGACAAAAAAAATAGAAATCTCGGCGGAATTTACCAAGCTCCTACAGCTTGACGAGGACGAAGAGCCCGAAGAGTTTTTTCAAAAACAACACCAAGACCACTCGGGACAGGAAGACCTTTTTTCGGAATTTGAGACCAACGAACACCAGGAAGAAGATGGCAATACAAACGATGATGAAAGCGATTTCGAAGACCTATTTAAGCCGTTTTATTCAAATCAAGAGTGGGAAGATTTTCAACACGAAGAAGAGGGTTTTCAAAAGCACAACAATGAGACTGACCGCCTGTTAAAATCTTCCTCTATCAACACCATGTTTCGTCGTATTGCAAAAAAATTACACCCCGACTTGGAAACCGACGATGTTAAAAAGGAAGAAAAACATCACCTTATGAGTAAATTGCTTTCGGCGAGAAAAAACCAAGATATCGCCACGATATTTTTGATGCATAGGGAATTTATTAGTGAGGCACCGCTTGAAATTGAAGGCACCGAAATGGATAACATTGTCGAATTGCTAAAGCGACAAATATCTAAGCTCGACGCAGAACGAGAAAAAATCTTGTGTCAAAGTCATGAGACCGCCGCCATAGTGGATTTTTTTGAGGGCAAGACGGAAAAGCAGATTGCAGCCAAAATCAAAAAACACATCAAGGGCCTTAAGGAAGGTATGACTGAATCGCAAGAATTTCTCAATCATGCGACAAGTGTAAAAAAGCTAAAACTTTACCTCGAACAAAGGCGCTATAACAGCATGATGGAAGATGATTATTTCTTTTCTTTCTAGATGGACATTTAAATATTTTTTAGCAGATCGAAAACTCTCTCGTTATTGCAATGTGCATTTTAAAAAAATTCTGCATACTAGTTAAAGGTGTATCAAAAAAGAAATTTATATAAGAAAGAATCGCAATGACCGATAAAAGTTTGCACGACATAGCCCACAAGACTGTTACGACACGACCTGCCGTAGAGACGCTTGTCTTAACTCTGCGCGGCCGAGAACCTGAAGAATTGCAGTCGCTGCTTGAATCGTTAATGACTGAAGGAAATTACGCCGCATCTATTGCAGTAATTTTAGCCGCCAACTTTACTCCTACTCCTTTAGATGCTGCAAATTTAAAGTCACTTCTTCCCGTCATCGAACACCACGTTGAATATGTTCCCTTAATTCTTCGTTCCGTCTGTGGCGATATAGATAAAACTTTGCTGGACCTGATTGAAGCACGCACTTTATCTGTAGAGTGCACAGCGGTAGCACTTCACTACTTAGCCTACACCAATACCAATGACCTACAGCCGAGAATTTCTAGCGCCGTTAGAACTCTAGCTCGACAAAATCTCCTCTTAAGCACAAAAATTATACTCGGCTTTGCCGCTCGCCACCTTGAGAATGAAAATGTCAAGAGTATCGCTTTTGAGGCCATCGCCTTAGCAAACTCTATTTCCCTCGATTCCGATCCTTTCACCAAACAAATTGACGAGCCAATTTTAGATCTTTTACCGGCGGAAGAACCCAAAAAAATAGTCAGCGGAAAAACACTACGGCGAGTGACGGACAAAATTCATCGCAATGACCCCTGCCCCTGCGGCAGTGGTAAAAAATATAAAAAGTGTTGCATCAACAAACACACGGAACAAGACGAAGAAGAGCAATGGGAAACAGATCCAGCAAAAACAATGACCCTACCTCAGTTTCGCAATTTGGCCCCCCATCTTTTAGCGGCGTATGATCCAGAGACACTGCCCTCACCTTACCTTTTTGCAGCCGCCACCAATTTGATTGGGTTTCACCTCTGGGAGAAGGCCTCCATTGCCCTGGATGAATTGGAACGACGTACAGATCTCGACAGTTTGATAACTTTAGAAGATCTCCGGGAAGATTTGATTTTAACAGCACTGGAACAGGGCGCCATCGAGATCGCCAATGAACAGCGGTTAAAGCGAGGATCCTTCCTACCAAATTTCATTCAAACTAAATTTGATCTAATCTCACCAACGGCCGCAACATTGTCTAAGCTGAATGCCCAAGCAAAGGAAAGCCTATGTAACGACCACCCCGAAGATGCTATCGATATTGCATACAATCTCTTAAAGTATTTTCCTGCGTTGGGTATTTATTTTGCAAGGGGGTGTATTAGCAAATCAGGAAGTGTTGAAAATGAAATACTAGTTGATGAGATAGAGCTTGCTCGCGACATTCTACTGCTATCGCCCGGTGACCCGGCACAGTCCTGGCTGGACAGCTGGATGAACAGCTGGTATAGCGACGTATCATTGGCCAACGATCCCGGTCTTGATCAAGAGGTTACCCTACTACGAGCAAAGCACAAAGCGGCCCAGGATAGAATTGACACACTAGAAAAAGATCTGACTAAAAAAGAACGCCTATTAGCAAAACCACCACTCGTCGTGGATGGTTCACGCCACAAGCAAAAATTAAACGAAAATAGTAAGCCAGTTATCGAAAGCCAGACGCCACCAAAACAAAACACAATTTTGTCACCAGAAGAACAACAGCAACGTACAAAAATATCAGACCTAAAAAGTCTTATTCGCCAAGGAAATGAAGAACGCAGAAAGCTTCGAACTCAGTTAACTCATCTGCAAAAGAACGTCACGGCCTCGCCTCCATTGCCTGAGTTGAAACTGGAAGATAACGAAGAAGGGGAAGATACATTGTTTTGCGAAGGAATATCTGAAGTTGATTCGGTCAATCACCCCCTAGTTCCAATATTTAGCAAACAGGCGCAACATACTATGAGAGAGTTGCCCACACCTCTTCATATTGCAGCACTGAAAGACGTATCAGAATTGGCTTCTCAATCAACCGATGCATGGAAACTAGTAAAGCGCTTAAAAGCCGCACCTAGCTTTTACCGCATACGACTAAATATTCACTATCGCTTATTATTTCGCTTAAATACTGAACATCGACAACTTGAAGTCGTCACAATTATCCGTCGTTCCGACCTAGAGCGTACAATTTCAAAATTGGCAAGCAAGACTTCCAACCAGATATAAAGAGACAGGATAACGGTCACGTTTGCACATAGTCGCTCACCGTTTGACCAGCCTGGCAATTACATCGAAAAAGGGAAAATGATTGATCTGACGGGGATAGCGACTCCCCAGCCATATTTTAATATCACTCTTGATTAAACAACGAAGCAAAATATTTCTTATAGCTTTTAAGGTAGCTTTCTTTACTGGACGCACTCGGGAGATCTTGAGTAAAAATGTCCATATACTTGGCATCGAACTGACTCGCTCTTAGTATGCGGGATATTTCTGCTACAAACTTAGTGCCAGCCTCATTTTTCGAACAACCGATAAAGCTTAAATCAAATCCTTTGTTTTCACTGATTTGAATAAAGTCAAAAGAAGGAACTTTTTTTGCGTCATCCTCATTCATCTTCAACTCATCTATAACAACATTAAATTCATAGGGATCAACTAAGGTATAGTCGATGCGATGCAACAATATCATTTTGATAAATGCACGGGCAGGATCTTTATTGTTTCTGAAATAGACGTGTGTTGAATCTTGGGTGAGATGATAGTTAGGGTCGGTGGAAACAAAAGGAGCATGGTTTTTTATATAGGCACGATTCTCCTCTAGCCCGGCACGTAAATGAGTATCTCGTATGAGTGCTGCAAACGGGATTTTTCCGTTCACATCGAGGTGTTTGGCAAATTGGTTCGCTTTCTCGCTCAAATGAACAACACCAATCGCCAGCGTAAACATGGATGGCTGATCACTAAACACCATCACTTGTTCGCGTTCGGGGGTGCGTCTAAGGTCGGAACTGCAAACAATGCTGTCGTCTGGCCTCATCATTTCCAGCATGCGCGGAGTGGTCATTTCCACCAGCTTCGATTGATAGCCTAAAGGTTCAAGCTGCGCCATTAAATATTGAATGGTGCGCTGCGATATTCCCTGACCTTTGCGCGGGCCATCTTGAAAATACCAAGGGGGCCAATGGGCATTATCTGCCCATATCACGGTAGTGGCAGACACGTTCTGCATCAAAATAAGCACTAGTAAAATCAAACAATAACGCATATAAAAGAGTCTTTGGTTAAACTAGCTAGTGCCCGTCCATAAATGGGACTCTACTGGGGTGCAATTTAAACGGCCCTCTTCACACCACTAGATGTAGTTGTTTGCAATAAGAAAACACCTGTATCTAGTGGTGAAAATCTGTCCATTTTAACCTCCCCTCGCGACGAGCCATTTATGGACGGGCGCTAGCCAGTGAGATCTCTGATCATCATATTGTTTTTACAATGTTATTGATATGAGAAAGTTGCGCCCCACCTCTATATTGATATTCTGCACCGGTGTAGCCCCACCAACCCCAACAACCTTTTGGGTTTATCGGAAAATAACTCGCGGTAGTTTGTGGATACACAATAACAATATTATTCGCCTCTGCCCATTCGTTATATCCAGAACTTTCGATAAAATCCATGCCAATTTTTTCTTCATTTTGCAAACAGCCATGAAAGGCAATATGTATCGCGCACTGCAATCCTTCAAGGCACTTCTTCGGTGCAAACAAATAACCAGTATCTGCCAAAGTATTCGATTGCCCCTCTGGCAAAAAGTCGGCTTTTTTAAAGCTCAATATTTTTCGGCCACATCTGTTTTCGGCTTTAGGTTCTCATAGAGATGGATAAACGCCGCTCCCGCCCCATCGAAATTACAATTATTAAGATACGGCGCTTTTGTAAGTTCACATTTGCTGCCAAAGTTTTCAGTTGGAAAACTGTGGCCCGAAGAAATGTTAAATTCCAAATCAGGGCTAACGGAAAGCGCCTGATAAAAATGAAATAAAGAAGAGGCTACCTGGCGACTAACGGTTGGATCATCTGCACCGTGGTAGACCCAAGCTCTATCGTTGTGCAGGTTACTAATGGCGGAGACTTTCCTCTTTTCGGCAGCTTCGCGCAAAGATTTCGCCAGCTTATTTACATCCATCGTGTGCTGGCTATTAAGGCAATTTTCAAAAGCCGTATTTAAGCTATTTTCGGCACAACCATATGGACCGGAAGCAAACATTGCAGCTCCGACAACCTGATCCGAAAAGGCGATATGATACTGATGCGCCATATATCCGCCAGAAGAAAAACCGGAGACAGTTATAATCTTTTTATAAAGGCTTAAAGGTTGCAAAAGATAACGATATTTAGCGTTACTATTATCTGAATGACTACAGCCAGCTATTGACAATAAAAAAACCATCAGATAGTTCAACTTTAATATCCTTCAACAAGGGCTTACGTTAATGTTAATGTTAATGTTAATGTTAATGTTAATGTTAATGTTAATGTTAATGTTAATGTTAATGTTAATCACGGGGAGGCTTAAAGAGTTTGCCACACAAACCAGAAGCAACTCATCATTTTTCCACGATAATGTTAACCTCAATATATAGGGAGTATTCTGAGCCTGAATTCAACTCGTAAGTGCAATTTTTTGGAAGTGGCCAACTGGTATACTCCACGCCACTTTCTCGCCAAAGGAAATTGCTAATGAACTATACACAGTTGACCGAAATAGAACGATACCAGACC
>JBLHGN010000132.1:0-9655 GCA_047616325.1 Lentisphaeria bacterium | reverse complement strand
AACGTTGAGCTTTAACCTCCAGCTCACTATCGAGCGAAGATGGGTCTAAAAGTCCGAGTTGCTGGGCATCGCTGCCGTTTATTATTTGATCTATTCGTTCGGCCAGAAGGTGCCACAACGTAGAATCTACATCAAAATGTTTGCCGAGATTCAGCAAAGTTTTTTGTTTGACTTTTCCATCCACGCGAACACTTTCGACGAGGCGATAGCTAAAATAGCTGCCTCCGCTCTTTTTACTTTTTATTGGGGGATTTTCGTATAAACATGGAGCAAGAGACTGCACTATTTTTTAGTGTTTGCACAGGAGCTGATGTTATTTTATGGCACCACACTTTAACCTTAAAAATTAAGCCATTGATTTTAAATGGTTTAAATTTTAATCTCAGGAAAAATAGTTGGTTTTTGCCCCTAAAAAGTCTTGCGCCGCTGAAGCTGGGTTAGTGAAGCTGAAACGATACTTATCAATAGAGTGCGCGCATTGATTGAGGAGCGAGGGTTCGCAGCGATCATTTCAGGTAGATGTCTCATTTACGTCCCAGCCCACGCTATTAACATGCCTTTAGAATTGCATTTATTACTAAAAAATTCAAATTGTAATTATGCAAAGTCAAACCTGCATCTCACCCAAAACTTGAACCAGCACTCAGTTTAGAGCATTTAACTTTTCTAGACGAAAAAACCAGTAAACCCAACTAAATTCATGCGCCAAGAAGAGCTTTTTAGCCACAAGCCAAGCTTTATGGTGCTCTTAGCTCTGCAAAGATTTAACCTTCTGAGGCCGTAAACACTTCGGGCTTCGAAATAAGCCTAGACAAATCCCTAGACAGCCATGTGCAACACTGCAGCTAAGCACAAAACACATCGATAAATGTAAAGCTTTTCACTTTATTTAAAACGATCGTTTGAAGTCAATCTAAAACACGCATATCATTGCACCACAGCTGGATGACGCCCACTATTTTTTATAGCGTCAGAAGGACTACTACTTAAAGCTTTTCGAATCAGGCTAACAGGCAATGATCCGAACTGACCTAAGACCTTTACCTACCCCTATAAGTCACATGCGATAAGGCTTACAGGAGTAGTAAATGCCAGAGAAGCGCAGGTTCATCTTTTGAAAAATGCGCAGACACAGCTATTAACTTGTCTGTCAGGTCAAATTGCTGATGTAGCTATCAAACATATAAATAATAATTAAGAGGGATAGAATATGCCCAAGTACGGCTTTTTAAGTTTAGCATTGGCATCCATTATAGGGCTTAATGGCTGCGGCGGAGACGACCAAACCATCAGCGAATCGGCACCGCTCAACAAAACCTTTGTTGTTTTTAGCCCTGTAACCTCCGAGTTCCCCATACCCAACGATTTGCTATTTTCCTCCGAACCGGCCGCCGACGGCACGATGAATGCGGGCACAGACCCGGCCAACCCGGTTATATCTGGTATTGATGCACTTGACGGAAATTCTGTGCTCGCCCCTTTCGATATTGCGTTTACGGGCAGTCTGGATACGGCACAAAATCTTGATGCAAGTAGTTTTGTGCTAGTAGGTACCTCTGTTGTGCCCAACCCAAACCAAAACGTATTTCTTCTACCTCTGGCCTACCCTAGTGGAGACGGCCTAAGCCAAGCCACAGTCGATAACCTCAGCGTAGAAATCCCCACATTCGCTGAAGTTCTGGCCTACCAAACGGCTAATGCCACGTCGGATGATGCCACCTTGGGGAGTTTGGCCTCCCCAACTGCCAGAGCCGAGATTATCAGTCTCGATGACGGCAGCAACAACGTCTTACGGATATCACCACTCAAACCGCTTCTACCTAAAACAAAATATTTAGTGGTTGTCACCGGCTTGCAAGACGCAAACGGCAACCCCGTTTATGCTTCAGAAGCCTATTCATTTATCCGAGACCCAGAAACAAACCTGGCTAACTTTGGCGCAGAGACAGCCGCAAGATTAACGCCGCTTCAAGGTGCTCTGCTTGGTTGGGAAAGACTGGCGACGGGTTATTTCGGTTTTATGCAAACGGAATTCGATCAGAAAGGCATGACGGAAAGCGCCTCGTCGGCAGAGGACATCATCTTTTCCATCACCTTTACCACTGGCGGCACCACCGATGTTCTCACCTACATGACCGCACCTGAATTATTTTTTGAGGATTCGCTATCGGCCTCTTACAAAAAAAGTGCTATTTCTAGTTTAGTCGGTGGCGATTATACTGTTGCAGGGGTTCCAGATATGGACGCCCCCACCGAGTTCGATTTCACAGTAAACGCAACACTTGCCTTCCTGTTAACCTCGCCTACCTTGGACGGATCTCCTGCGGGAGAAGGCCCTGCAAATGCGCTCTATAACGCCAGTATTGCCGGAGCAATTGCGGCTGGTGCCGATTATGCTACTATCGCCGCAGATGCTACTGCCGCTTATATTATGCAAAGAGCAGCGACTGAGGCGGCAATCTCTGCGGCCAATGGCGATGGAATTTCTATCGCTCTTGAATCTATAGGTACAGTGCAAGCAATTGTTGCTGGCGCGTCGGCTCAATTAGGCGTCGACCTGCCTACCTCGGCAGTATTTCCCGTTCCCGCGGCCAGAGCCACGTCGTTTTACAAAATGGATGCTGCCAGCGAGATCAATCCAGCCCTTGAAGCTCCTGCTCGCGTATATCAAGGAGAAATCACCCTACCCTATTTTCTACAAAAGCCTGTCGATTCTGATCTAAGCCCAGTGGTGAGCAGCTCGTGGGTGGCCAATGCTACGATAGGTGGAGCTATAGATATAGGGCAGGGCAACCTTGCAGGAACAACCCCGCCATCGGATATGATCACCTATCGCTACCCCTTCCCCACCAAACAAAGTGATGTCACGGTACCGCTATTAGTCACGATACCCGATGAAGCAACCCTCGGAGCCTTTGGTATTAGCAAACCAGAAGATGGCTGGCCGGTGATTATTTTTGTACACGGCATTACCGGCGAAAGAAGCCAGTCACTACCGATGGCCGACGCCCTGGCCTTTGCCTGTGTTGCGCGTGATGAGGCGGAAAATCCCACTGGACCTAATCCCGGAGTGCCATGCTTCGCAACAATTGCCATCGACCAACCTCTGCACGGTATTCCACCTGCAGGAAGCTCGGTTCCAGGTTTGTTTAGTGTGACCGATCCGGATGCCTCAATTACTTCTAATATCGGTGACAGTGATCCATCTCCTAACCTAACTGAGCGTCATTTCAATGCGACATCGGACGCGACGGCTTCTCCTATTCCCATGGATTACTCGTCGGATTCTGGCAGCTCAGGCAGTTTATTTATCAACCTATCTAATTTCGCTGGCGGACGCGATAATTTGCGTCAAATGGTGATAGACCTTCTTAATTTGAACGCCTCTATTGCAACGATGGATCTTGATGCTGACGGCATAGCTGACGACCTCGACTCAGGCAGCGTTTACTTTATCGGTCATTCGCTTGGCGCAATCGATGGCCTTCCCTTTGTTGCAGTTAACAATGAAGACGCCGTGCAGAACAGTGTATTTAGCTCGCAACCGATGATCAAAGCGGCAGCAGGTTTATTCACTGGCGGAGGCCTAACCCGCCTGCTAACCAACTCACCGGCATTTGCCCCTTCTGTTCTACAGGGCTTGACTGCCGCGAGTGATGAGCTGACCCAAGGGCGCAGCGGTCTCGAGTCTTATCTGAGCATTTTCCAGGGTGTGCTTGATTCTGCGGATGTGACTAATTTTGGTCATCTATTGTCTGACGCAAATTCGACGACTGGAATACTGCTAACTGAAGTGGTGGGTGATGCACAAAATGCTGCGGACCAAACCATTCCAAATGCCGCCGATGTTATTTTTGGTACCGCCCCCTTAAACACAAACACCTCGACGGGCTTCACGATTAATGGATTTCCAGCCCCTCTTTCAGGCACGGAGCCAATGATCACTCAGTTTGGCGCCATTCCTACTGATGTCGTAGCTGCTGAAAGTGATGGTGATGCCGAAGTTATAGTCACTCGCTTCACTCAGGGCACACACAGCACACCAGTAAGCGCCGACAATGCCGACGTCTTTGCTGAAATTGTGACAGAGATTGTTGGATTCTTTACCCGCAATGGCATCGTTACCGAATCTATTATTAGTAACCAAGATATTGTTGAGTAAAGCCAACATTTATTAGTGAGCATTTGCCCTAAAATAAAAAACCTCGATTAGTGAAATAACCGAGGTTTTTTTTGGCTGATTAATTTAGCGACGTACGATTAAAGCGTATTGAGTTTATCGCCGATTAATACAGTTCTTCCATATAACGTTTGGCTGATGCTTCCCAGGTAAACCTAGCTTTAGCCGCCTGCTGTTTCATACTCCCCCATATTACTTTACTGTTTTTATAAAGAGTGATGGCCTCAGTAAATAACACCACCATAGCCTCAGCTTGGTCATTAATGGTTCTACCCTCAAACGCAAAACCATTTTTATTTGGTATAACGGTGTCCTTTAGACCCCCGACGCTGTTTACCAAACAAGGCTGCCCCGAACGCATAGCCAGCATTTGACTTATACCACAAGGTTCAAACGAACTCGGCATCAAAAACAAATCACCGAATTTGTATAGCGCTGACGACACGGCATCCGAATAGCCATTTAAAAATATCAAGTTGCGATTTTCAGCACTAGCCTCGGTAAAGAATTTCTCCAAGTCAGTGCTGCCGCTACCAAGAAAAACCATCGTACCTGAACCGCCTAATACGTCGAGAAGCCCCTGCAAGGCAGAGCGTCCGTCTTTGAGCTTGGTGTGTAATACTCGAATTTTTTGTTCCGTGAGTCTACCTACCGACATAACCGTAAAACCCGAAGATTTTTTTTCCAACCAATGAGAGATATTGTCTTCAGCCAACCAATGCGCGCTTTTGAGTGTGACATTTTTGGCCGCCCATCGCCTTAACCACTCGCGCATTAAACCTGCCAATTTCGTTCTCGAAAGTGATTTTGACTCAACATTTTCGGGGTATTCGCACCCGTTAAGTATGCCGATAACATCGCCTCTTTCCATTCTTTCCCTAATATCATGCTCAAGCCCGTCTCCACCATAAATGCCCAGCTCGTGATGACTGCTATTGATAATTTCTTGTGCATAGCTTGGCGACACAGTGTGAATGCGATCTGCCAGCAAAATACCTGCGCGCATCGGGTTTACACAGTCGCCATAGCGCGGATCAGAAATTTTATCGATGCTATAGCGAAGGTCGGGAAACCAAGTAACAAATGCTGAATCATCACCTCTAAACGGTCGTATGCCCTGAAGTGCAAGATTGTGAATGGTGAATATTGTTTTGATATCGGTTAACGATCGGTACTCCATACCAAAGCGAATCAAGATGAGTAAAAATGCAGCATGCCAATCGTGACAATGCAGCACATCGGGGCGAGGCAACACATCCTCCACTAACGCTTGAGCGACGCTGCTGCAAAACAATGCAAATTTGGTTGCGTCTGTAGCAAAAGGACGAGAATCAGAATCGTTGCAATAGACCGTTTCGCCAAGCGGAGCAAATGCTGGATGATGCAAAATATAATTATCTGCACGCCCCTGCCCTCCTTTTAGAACCAGAACATTCACGTGAAACAACTGGGACGAAAACTTGACGGCAACCGTCCCGACGTTTTCAAGGTTGTTTAGTCGCGCAAGAAACCCATATGAAGGCAACACCACATCCACTGCAGCATCTTGTTTAATAAGTGCCGCCGGTAGATCACGTATCACGTCGCCGACACCACCGACCTTTGCCCCAGGCAGAGCATCGTTTTCGGCGGCAATCATTAATATTCTTTTTATATCAGACATAGCATTTTACCACTGGAACAATTAATACTGGTTTGATTGCTGGCCCAGCATTTCCTTGGTAACAAGCACTACCCCTTTCTTGCTAACCCTAAAGCCTCTGGCTCTATCGTGGTCGTGATCGTAGCCAATCACCATACCCTCTGGAATTACACAGCCACTGTCGATAATAACTTTCTTTAATTTAGCGTTACGATGTATTTCCGCCTCTGGCAAAATAACGGAAGCTTCTATATGCGTATAGGAATGCACTTGAACACTTGAAAACAGAAGCGAGCCTTTTACATATCCACCAGAGATAATACACCCTCCAGACACCATAGAATCCACCGCAGTACCGCGCCGATCATCATCGTCAAATACAAACTTTGCTGGGGGCAACTGCTTTTGATAGGTCCAAATCGGCCATTCCTTGTTGTAAATATTCAGTGCAGGCTCAGGTGAGACCAGCTCCATATTAGCCTCCCAAAACGAATCCAGCTCGCCTACATCACGCCAATAAGACGCCTTATTTGTTTCTGGGTCTCGGAAGCGGAATGCAGAGACTTTGTGAGTATTGATGATATCGGGAATAATATCGTGGCCAAAATCGTGATCGGAGTCAGGATTTTCAGCATCTCTCTTCAATTGCTCGAATAAAAAATCGGTATTAAAAATATAGTTACCCATCGACGCCAGGGTGTGGCCAGGCATATCGGAGAGTTCAGTAGGGTTCTTGGGTTTTTCATCAAAACGTACAATCGTGTCTTTATCGTCAACGGTCATAACCCCAAATGATCCTGCCGCCTCTTCAATAGGAACTTCAATGCAAGAAACGGTAAGCTCGGCACCCGACTCAACGTGGGCAGCTAGCATCGAACCGTAGTCCATTTGATAAATGTGATCGCCAGACAAAACTAATACATACTTGGGCCTTTGCTCGGCAATGATATCAATATTTTGGTACAGAGCATCGGCAGTGCCTTGATACCAATTAGGAGAGAAGCGTTGAGAAGCTGGCAAGATATCTACATACTCGCCCAGCTCATTTTTAAAATGGCTCCAACCGTGCATTACATGGCGAATAAGCGAATGCGCTTTATATTGTGTGAGAATGCCCACTCTGCGAATTCCTGAATTCACACAGTTAGACAAAGGAAAGTCAATAATTCGAAATTTTCCACCAAAATGAAGGGCGGGCTTTGCTCGCCACTCTGTCAATTCGTGCAAGCGACTACCTCGCCCTCCAGCCAATACAAGTGCTACCGTGTCACGGGTTAACCTACTGACATAACGTGAATTGGGATCTAGCATGATGCATCTCCTATATGAGTTGTTTTTTTGCTCTACCAAGATGTGACTACTGTTGTTCTACCCCAAAATCACACGCAAGCATTTTGAGAAAACCGCTTACAACCACTCCTTTCTTATCCGCTCGTATTAATATGTCGATCTTTCTAATACTTCATCGTTATTTGAAAAGGGGTGCTATCTATATTTTTTTACACCACTTAAACAATACTGAACAAATAATAGTAGTTTAGGCCTGCAAGCAAAGGCTTGTTTAGAAAAACTAAAGGTCGGAAGTGTTTTTAGCTATCCGACCCCACGCATAAGAATAAATCGTAATTGAGCGTTTAAATTGACCAAATATCGCGAGCATACTCGCTTATAGTACGATCGCTTGAGAAGTGTCCACTTGCTGCAGTATTGAGTATGCACGACTTTACCCAGCTCTCTTGATCCTGGTATGCATGGGCGGCACATTCTTGTGCGTCTATATAACTACGAAAATCTGCCGCCACCATCCACGGGTCGTTCGGGTTTCTAATGGTGCGGAGTATCGGCTCAAAGATGCCCGGTTCAAACATACTGAAATGACCACATTCAATCAAATTAATTGCCCGCTTCAAATCTTCGTCTACGGCAATTAAGTCTTGCGGATTGTTGTAGGTACTATAGTACGGAATATCTTCCACTCTAAGACCGAATAGAAAGAAGTTATCCTCTCCAACAGCATCTAAAATCTCTACATTGGCCCCATCGTAAGTACCGATGGTGACCGCTCCGTTCATCATAAACTTCATATTACCCGTACCGGACGCTTCCTTGCCTGCAGTCGAAATTTGCTCGGAAAGGTCAGTGGCAGGACAAATCACCTCCATAGAAGTAACGCGATAATTGGGAAAGAATACCAACTGTAATTTTGATGATACATTTTTATCCGAGTTAACAACATGCGCTACATTGTTAGCAAGTTTAATGATAAGTTTTGCCAAGGCGTAGCCAGGCGCTGCTTTGCCACCAATAAGCACACAGCGATGCCCTACATTGTCGCCTTCGCCACGAACAATACGATCATAAAGGTGTATGACATGAAGCACATTGAGCAACTGTCTTTTGTACTCATGAATGCGTTTTACTTGCACGTCGAATATCGCATCGGCGTTAAATCTGACACCACACTTAGTCTCTACAAGACCGACAAGTTGTTGTTTATTTTGCTGTTTTACGGCGTACCACTTTTTACGAAATTCAGAATCATCTACGTACTTTTTTAAATCTGCCAACTTATCTAGCTGGGTAATCCAGCCATCGCCTATGGCTTCGCTAATAAGCCCTTTTAAACCCTTATTGCAATGGGCCAACCAACGCCGAGGAGTTACGCCATTAGTCTTATTATTAAATTTATCCGGCCAAAGCTCATAAAAATCCTTAAACAGTCCGGCAGTTAACAATTTTGAATGTAATGCCGCCACTCCATTAACAGAAAAACTACCAGCGATTGCTAGGTATGCCATTCGAACATGAGGTTGCGCGCCCTCCTCAATTATCGACATTCTTCGTTGACGCTCTGTATCACCTGGCCAGGTTTGCGCTACTTGGGTTAAAAATCGACTGTTAATTTCGTAGATAATATCCAATATGCGAGGAAGTAACTGACCGAGAAGACGCACAGACCATTTTTCCAAGGCTTCAGGTAATAAAGTGTGGTTAGTATAAGCCATGGATTTAGAAACGATTGACCACGCCTCGTCCCATTCAACAGAATATTCATCAACTAATAGCCGCATTAACTCTGCCACCGCTAGTGTCGGGTGCGTATCATTGAGCTGGAAGCAGTGGAATTGGTCAAACTCGGAAAAAATTTCGCCGTAATTCACTTTCCATTGCGCAATAACATCTTGCAAACTCGCCGACGCCAGGAAATATTGCTGTCTGAGACGAAGCTCTTTTCCATTTTCGCTGGCGTCGTTAGGATATAGAACCATGGTGATTTGTTCGGCTAAATTTTGTTGCGCAACTGCATCCGAGTAATCACCCGCATTAAATTCTTCCAAATTAAATTCATCCGTTGCAGCAGCCTTCCACAAACGCAAGGTATTCACACGATCATTTTTGTAGCCCGGAATAGGCATATCGAAAGGTACAGCGTATACATCCTGACTATTTGCCCAGCGTACGCGCAGCTTGCCACTGTCAGACTTGTAAAACTCCGAATTACCGTAAAATTTTACTGTTCGAGTATAATGCGGCCTTTCAATTTCCCATGGATTTCCATCCCGAAGCCAATGGTCTGGCTGCTCTATCTGACGCCCCTGCAAAAAACTTTGCTGAAACATGCCATATTCGTAACGTATACCGTAGCCCGTTACTGGCAAATTTAAGGTTGCGCAACTATCCATAAAACATGCGGCTAACCGCCCTAGCCCTCCGTTGCCAAGTCCCGCATCTTTTTCCTCCGACTCGATATCCTCATAAGTACAGCCAAAATCTTTTAAGGCCGCACGCACGGATTCGTCCATGTCGAGATTTAACACTGCATTGGTGAGGCT
>JBLHGN010000131.1:0-9657 GCA_047616325.1 Lentisphaeria bacterium | reverse complement strand
TTTTTATCGCTTGATAGGTAAGTGTTCCAGTAAGAACAAGAGAGAGCACGGCAGCGCAGAGAAATGCAGTTTCGGTAACATTGCTAAATTCCATAAAAACTCGGATGCATGAAGTATAGGAGTGGCTTAAAACAAAAGCAGGCCACTGTTGTTTTAAGCCTCAAATTCTATCAGATGGGGGGAGTGATATATTGTTCTTGGGCGTAGAAAGTCGAAAAAAGCTCATTTTCTCGGTTTGGCTTTTATTTTTATTGTGGCCGTTCGGCGCAAGTACCGCTTTGAAAAGCAAGCGTGTCATTTTGGTACAATGCAAAATGATATGCCGCGCCGGCGAACAAGTATGCGCCTTGCGTTTGCGTGATTCTTATGCGGTAGCGCCTTCTTTGAAGTGCGACACAATGTTTTCTAATATACGGTCAAAAACCGGTGTCGAGTCGAGTAGTTTGGCTTTGTTGAATTGCATATCATAAGCAAATTGCCTGCGCGATTTTTCCAGTACTTTAAAGCCAAAACGATTTACAAAAATATAGGTTTCAGCGTCGATCTTTTTACTGAGTTTGCAGTGTAAAAGCTTGCCATCAGTTTCATTTTGGTATTCTACCCATGATCCTTCACCGACATTTTTGGCTTCGAGATAAAATTTACTCGAAAGCTCTTCGTATTTAGATTGTTGGCGCTCAAGAGCGGTCATTTCATCCCAGGTTTTTTCTGCATCGGCAGATTTGCCAAGAGTTTCCTTCTGTTTGTCGTCTAGTTCGCGAAATTCTACTAGTTCGATGTTCTCTGTCATCATAATGTTATTGATGGTTTTTTCGATATCATTAATTCGAGTTGTGCGCGTGTCAGGGTTGTCTATTGCTACTTCCAAGCCTTTTTCGATTTTGCTTAAAATCTCCGGCTTTAAACGTTGGGCGCGGGCCTTGGAACGTTCGTCCGAATGTGATTTGCATAACCAAATAAGATCTGAAATAAGTTGTTCATTCTCTACCCAATGTGCACCTTCTTTACCTTCTTTTATGAAGGTAATAACCAGTACTTGAAGCCAAGTATTGGTCAGAAACTCGCTTATTACTGCGGGCAGTTGCTCCTCTTTCATTTTGTCAAAAAGTGCCGCCTGGGCAAAGGCTTTGGCGTTTTTGATTTTGGCTTTACCTATTTCGGTTTGCGTTGTTCTATTTTCCACTATCGAAGATTTTCGTCGCTCCTTATTTAGCAGCTCTTCAAGCTCCGATTGCACTATCTCAAATACTGAATCATTGAGCTTGTACTGGCGATTAATTGTTTGCACTCCGTCGGCGATGGTGCGATAGAGTGGGTCGCGCTCTAGGGGCTTGCTTTCATCAAATTGAACACCAGCCTGCGTTATGGTGTTAATTAGACGTCTGGCAGGATGATTCGCATTGGATAAGAAGCTTTTATCTTTTAGCGCAACTTTTAGAATAGGAATTTGCAGTCGGCAGATTAATGACTGGGCTATAAGCGGTAGGTCTTGATCTTCCAGAACGTTGTCAAAGAACATCGCCACCAAGTTTATAGTGTCTTCTTCCTGCTGCCGTAGTGATTGTGGTTCATTTGGGTTGTTTTTAGCCAACAGTTCGTTAATTAAATCTCTGAGCACATTTTGTGGCTGAGAACGCGACATTTTATGGTCAATAACGGGCTGCTTTTTTGTCAAAACAGTTGCCAGTTCCTGGGCCGCCATGGCAGGCCCAGGATTATTGCCATAAAAATAGTAGTTGTTGCCGTTGGCAAGGGCCGCTCCAGAATTTCTTATGGCCGCCATCAGTGTCGCCAGTGTTCCTGGCGATAGAGATATGTGGCCAGGCTCTTGGTTTAAGGTTGCGCTTGGAGCCGGCGTGCCGCTGGGTATCGCAGCTTCTTCGTATGTGGGTGTTGGCGGCCTCTGGGCGGAGGGATTGTTAGAGAGGCTACGTGGTACTTTGGGCAGTATGCCGGCTTCAATCAATAACTGGTTTGCGTCAGAATAGATGTGTCCCAATTGTTTTAGTACGTGTTTTTCAAACAACTTGAACAGTATTAGGCGTGTTTTAATGCCGATTTTTAATTTCTGTAGGCACGACTCCACAAAAGCTGTGGATATTTGCTGAGGATCGAGCGGGTTGCTGTTTTCATCGACAGTGTTTTGCAGTAGTAAATGATCGAGACGAATACTGAGTTCGTATATTTCATTTTTGTAAGATTCGCGTGTCCGACTTGACATGTTCTTTAGCGCAAGTTCAACTTCCAGGTCGTCTCCATCAACAATAGATAGTGCAGACTCGTTTTCATGCTTTATGTTTGAAGGTGCTTTAAAGTGCGAATTCGGCTTTAGCAGGTTGGCAAAGTATCCTGCTAGGCGTTGAATAAACGTGGTGGTTAGCCCCTCCTTTTTGATGCGAATCTCTCGCATAGACTCAAAATAAAGGTTCTGTTCATTATTGCTGGTTGCCCGCTTTGATAGTTCATAAAAGAGATCGTCTGTCGCCGAAAACATGTGATCTAAAAGTTGTTTGCACGCGTCGAGGCCTTCTTGCTCTATATGCTTGAGTACCCCAGGGGAATGAATGCGCTTGCTCGATTTCTCGGTAACAAGTTCCAAGTTCCCTGTATTTATTTTTCTAGATGTCATCGAGTTCGGCTCATTAAAATAATATTTTTCGTAGTAATTAGCGCAAGGTTTGAAGTTGATCGGCGACTGTGGCATGAACCAAAGTTACGCAATTCACCTTATTGCTTAATTTAACGCAAAGAACGTACCACGATATGCTCTCTACGTGATTGCTGATCTCATACCAACATATTCGGGTGACGAGAGTATCTATGTGCGGAAAATAACATATATAGCCCCGTTTAGGCGTGGCGAAGACGAGAAATAGAATAAAATCTGTTGAGGTGGTCTTGCTTTGGCACGATATGCCGGGTTTTTGACATCGGTCTTGGGTGAGGCTACTGGTGGTTGGGTTTGTGTGTAAATAATACCGACAAGATTTTTTTGCGCCGATTAAGCGAATTTGCTAAGTGCAATTCTAGCCTTGCGCCTGAGGCACCCAGCCTTATAATGTGGCCGACTAGTTGGGGCGTTGATGCCGGTACGTGTGTGAGGCTCGCCTAGCCGCTTGCCTGTGTGTTCTTTCGGGCTTTTAGATCGCGACTTTTTATCGGAATTTTACATGTTGTTAATGATAGATAATTACGATTCATTTACATTTAATATTGTGCAATATTTGTCTGAGTTGAAGGCTGACGTAAAAGTCATTCGCAACGATGAATATACCGTGGAAGAAATTATTGCGATGGAGCCTGAGAAGGTGGTTATTTCTCCCGGTCCTTGCAGCCCCAATGAGGCCGGCGTTTCCATTGCCATAGTGAAGTATTTTGCTGGTCGTGTGCCAGTGTTGGGGGTTTGCCTGGGGCATCAAAGCATTGGCCAGGCGTTTGGTGGCAAGATTGTTCGAGCCAAATCGGTGATGCATGGCAAGACCTCCCCCATATATCACACAGGCATAGGTGTGTTTAAATATTTAAGTAATCCATTTACCGCAACTCGCTATCACTCACTGGTGATCGACGCAGAGTCTCTCCCTGAAGTCCTAGAGATAACAGCATGGACCGAGAATGTCGATGGCGGTGTTGATGAAATTATGGGTGTCAGGCACAAAACGCTCGCAATTGAGGGGGTGCAGTTTCACCCTGAGTCGATCATGAGTGAGCATGGTCATCTATTATTGCAAAATTTTTTAGATCTTTAGCTTTTCAGTTAATTCGCACTGAAGTGCTTTCCGTTTACTTCGGTTGATTTTTGGTTTGCTGTAAGGGTTTGATTTAGAACGGTAAGCTCGATTTCACTAATATGGGGACACCATGAATATTCAACAAGCGTTGGCGCAAATAGCTCAGGGTAAAAACTTGTGTCAAGGGCAAATGAGCAGTGTTATGCGGCAGGTCATGACCGGTGAGGGAACTCAAGCTCAAATTGGTGCATTACTTATGGGCTTGCGGGTTAAAGGCGAAACTATAGATGAAATTACCGGCGCGGTTGAAGTTATGCGGGAGCTGGCTACACCCGTGCGTGTAAAAGGTTGCACTATCGTCGATACCTGTGGCACTGGCGGTGATGGGGCAAATCTGTTTAACGTCTCCACTGCCTCAGCATTTGTAGTGGCTGCGGCGGGAGGCCATGTTGCAAAACATGGCAATCGTTCGGTGTCAAGCTCTACCGGCAGCGCCGATGTGCTTGAGTCCGCAGGGCTAAATTTACAGGCATCGGCTGAACACGTAGCAAGAGCCATTGAAGGGATTGGGGTCGGCTTTATGTTTGCTCCAGCACATCACGGTGCCATGAAGCATGCCGTTGGTCCGCGCAAGGAATTGGGCATGCGCACAATCTTTAATTTGCTCGGTCCAATGACTAATCCTGCGGGTGTTAAACGGCAGGTGTTAGGAGTTTTTGATAGCTGTTTATGTCGGCCCTTGGCTGAAGTTCTACAGCGTCTTGGTAGCGAGCACGTCTTGGTAGTTAGTGCCGGTGATGGTTTGGACGAATTTTCCATTGCTGCCAATACCCATGTGGCCGAACTAAAAGAAAATAATATTACTGAATATGAGGTTTCGGCGGAGGCGTTTGGCTTTAATTACGACAACCTGGATGGCTTAAGTGTAACCAGTGCTGAAGAGTCATTGGCGCTTATTAAGTCGGCATTTAGCGGCGGTAGTATGGCCGTTTCAAAAAAAGCGGCGGATATGATTGCGCTGAATGCGGGTGCAGCTATCTATGTTTCCGGGATAGCTAATACACTAGAGCAGGGTGTAAGCATGGCGGAAGATGCTATATACAGCGGCGGCGCTAAAGAGAAAATCAAAGAATTGGTCGAGTTTATGTCGGTGGCAGCCGCCTAGTCGGCCTTGATGTGATTGCGAAATAAGAGCTAGAAAACTAGAGGAATCATGGTGTCAAATCTCCCCACAATTTTAAAAAAAATAATTTCGCGGAAACACGAAGAGGTGTTGGAGCGAAAGGGTTTTCGAACTCAGAATGAGTTGCAGGCATTGGCGCGCGATATTTTTTTTGAGCCAAGAGGTTTTGTTGCGGCGATAGAGGCAAAGGTAAGAGCCGGTGAAGCAGCAGTGATTGCCGAGATAAAAAAAGCCTCGCCCAGCAAGGGGGTTATTCGCGAAAATTTTGACCCAGAAGCTATCGCAAGAAGCTATCAGACGGGAGGTGCAGTGTGCTTAAGCGTGCTCACCGATGTTGATTTTTTTCAGGGTGCGGACTTGTATCTTCAGCTAGCAAAAAGCGCAACATCGTTACCGGTGTTGCGCAAAGATTTTATTGTAGATCCGTATCAAATATTCGAAGCCAAGGTTATGCGCGCAGACTGTGTTTTGTTAATTGTATCCGCACTAGAGCAGCAGCAGCTAGTCGATTTAAACGGGCAGGCGAAAGCGCTTGGCCTAGACGTATTAGTTGAAATACACGATGAGCAAGAGCTATACCGAGCACTGGAGCTCGACACTACCTTGCTGGGAATTAATAACCGCAATTTACACAATTTTGACGTAAGTTTAGATACAACACTTTCTTTGTTAAACGTAGTGCCAAATGACAAAATAGTGGTGACTGAAAGCGGTATTCATACTCGGCAGAATGTTGAGCTTATGCGAAATAATGCGGTGAATGCATTTTTGGTGGGCGAATCGTTTATGCGAGCGGCAGACCCGGGTGACAAGCTTCGCGATTTATTTGAGGAGAGTTCGAGCTAATAGGCATATTCAGCCCCTGTTGGCGACAGTTTTATGTTTTCATCAATAGGGGTCAAACCGCGTAAATTTAACTATTTGGTTAGCGTGTTCCGTAAACGACCATGGTTTTACCTTTGACGGTTACCAGGCCTTGATCTTCGAGTGTCTTAAGTACTCGACCTACCATTTCTCTTGAGCATCCGACGATGCGTCCAATCTCTTGGCGAGTAATTTTTATTTGCATACCATCGGGGTGAGTCATGGCGTCGGGTTCTTTGCTTAAATCTAGCAGTGTTCTCGCTACACGTCCGGTAACATCGAGAAAGGCTAAGTCGCCCACTTTGCGGGTCGTATTGCGCAAACGGCGCGCCATTTGCGAACTTAGGGCGAATAAAAATTCTTGGTGAGTTTCTGCAAGCTCTTGAAATTTTGAATATGAAATCTCGCCAATTTCACATTCCGACTTTGCTCTAACCCAGGCGCTGCGAGCGTCCTTTTTATCAAAAAGGCCCATTTCACCAAAAAAGTCGCCATCGTTTAAATAGGCCACGATCATCTCACGCCCCTCTTCGTCTTCTATAAGCACTGTGACGGAGCCCTTCACTATGTAATATAGTGAATCGCTTTTATCGCCTGCGTATATTAGGGTGCTTTTTGCGGGGTACCGGCGTCTATGGCAGTGGCTTAAAAAAGCGTCGATGTTTTCAATATGGGGTGTTAGTGATACAGCAACCAATTTGATAACCTCTGAGTTATTCGAATAATTCCATTGATGAGCAAGTATAACGCTTACAGGGGGAAAAACCGAATAAAATGTAAGGCTTAGCACTGTAATGCAAAGTGCTGATACGGCAAAAGTGCCACATTGGCGCATAGTTCAGTAAAATTGGCGTATCGCTTAAATTTGCCGCCCCAGGCCAGCTGACAAAGGCAGGCGTGTGCTTTACCCTAAATTAATTAGTTGA
Organism: Lentisphaeria bacterium; assembly: GCA_047616325.1. Classification (GTDB taxonomy): domain Bacteria; phylum Pseudomonadota; class Gammaproteobacteria; order Pseudomonadales; family Cellvibrionaceae; genus JBLHGN01. The sequence continues at coordinate 2,953 of JBLHGN010000131.1, read as the reverse complement.
ATCTACTGCGACCGCCTAACGCACTGAAAATAAAGTGGTTTTCATTTTTTTGAGACCCACCCGTAGCGTGGCTATGCGATCCTCTCAAAAAAGTAAAAATTCGCTCTATTTTCAGCACCTTAGACGCCCTCGCTACGATCCAACTGATTTATTTAGGTTTAAGTGGCCACGACTATCGCCGTTAAAAACTCGACAACACTTTTAGCGGCTCTATGGTAATCTGAACGTTTTTACAATCTTATTAAAAGGTGGGTTTTTTTATGCAAGCAACGGTAAAATGGCTGGATGGTGCAGCCTTCGTAGGTGAGTCTGGCAGTAGCCACAGTGTTGTAATGGATGGCCCTGCAGACCACGGCGGCCGCAATGTTGGTATTCGCCCAATGGAGATGCTGCTAATCGGTCTCGGTGGCTGTGCATCGTTCGACGTCATGAGTATTTTAAAAAAATCTCGCCAAAATGTAGTGGACTGCCGGGCTGAATTGCAGGCGGAGCGTGCCGATGCCGTCCCTGCAGTGTTCACCCGCATTCAGATGAAGTTTGTTGTCTCAGGGGTTAGTTTGAAGGAGGCGCAGGTGAAACGCGCTGTTGAGCTATCAGCGGAAAAATATTGCTCGGCGTCGATAATGTTTGAAGCGGCGGGCGTTAAAATCGAGCACAGTTACGAGGTGGTAGATGTTTAGATTCTGGGCTCGTCACATGCGATAGCTTGCGCTGGTCATAGCTTTGGAGGCAAGGGACATCAATGATTTGACTGGTCTAGGGAAGTCGAAACCGCCAGCATTTAGTGCAGCATGGGCATGTTTTTTCTCGTCTACTAACATCTGTTTGATAATTACCTTTGAGTGTTCATCGGTTTCTGGAAGCTTTTGCAGGTGCTCTTCCAGGTGTTTGCACACCTGATCTTCGGTGGCGGCAATAAAGCCCAAACTTACTTTGTCGCTTACTAAACCAGCTGCTGCGCCTATGCCGAAAGACATCGCATACCACATAGGGTTAAGCACACTTGGGCGACCATCCAATCCCCTAAGGCGCTCTTCGCACCATGCTAAATGATCGATTTCTTCATCTGCCGCCACTTCCATTTCTTGTTGCACTTCGGGCAGTTTGGCAGTGAGTGCCTGCCCTTGGTATAAGGCTTGAGCACACACTTCGCCCGAGTGATTGACGCGCATAAGGCCGGCAGAATGATGTTTTTCACCTGCAGAGAGGTCGTTGGAAGATTCATGTTCAATGTTTGGAATGGGGGTCGGTCGACTGAGGGTTTGTGTTCCAGGTGTTAAACTGCGCAGCGCACGATCAAAGCCGCTGATAAGGTTATCCAGGACGGTCAGATCTCGAATTGAGTTGTTGGTTTGCATAATATGTGACCTGTGCGTGCGGATGATAAACTTTTTTGGACAATAGATATGAATAATAACGATTTGAGGCTGAGACTCAATACAAAAGTATCTTTAATCGTGATCGAGAGCTTCGATGAGCCTCGTGCTTTGGATTTACTGCAGAGACTGTTTGGCCCGGAAAATATACCCGCCTGCAAATGGACCGCTACGTAGGGCCTTTCGAGCCTAGGTTTTGGCTTGCAATTGCGGGCGGAAGAGGCCCACGAGGCGCCGAGTGCAGTGCTCAGCCACATTAAATCTGTGCGCGTGCCAAGTGCCTTTGTTCTTTGCGATCTACACCCTTATCTCGACGATCCTAAAAATATTCGTTGTCTAAAAGACATTGCTTTAAGTTCTATCCGTCACAAAATCGTGCTGCTCAGCCATCAATTAACACTGCGGGCCGAGCTTTAGCGCCATGCGGCCCTGGTGAGCTTATCTCTACCCGACGAAGATGAGATATTGGCTATTGTGCGCGAGGAGGCCAGGCTGTGGGCTTCATCTAATCGCCAGTCGCGTATCAAAACCGATAATATCACTTTGAAAAAACTAGTGGCAAATCTAAAAGGTCTTCCGTATCAAGACGTGAGGTGCCTAGCCGACGACGGGGCAATTACGGAAGAGGACCTCCCCAGCCTTACCCTGCGAAAGTTTGAATTGATGAATATGGATGGCGTACTTCATTTTGACTACAGTACGGCCCATCTGAAAGAAGTTGGCGGTTTGAATACTCTAAAGCGATGGCTGGAGGAGAGGCGGGTCATTGTTGTGGGTGGGGCTAAAATCGAAGGTGCCGGTATTGACGCCCCCAAAGGTGTATTGTTATTCGGTGTTCAGGGGGGAGGCAAAAGTCTCGCCGCAAAGGCGATTGCTGGGTGTGGGGTTTACCTCTGTTGCGCCTGGATATGGGCTCTCTATTTAATAAATATATCTGAGAGACCGAAAAAATATGAGCGAGGCGCTCAAGTTGGCCGACCTAATGTCGCCCTGCGTGCTCTGGATTGATGAAATCGAAAAAAGTATGGCTCAGGGCAGTGACGATAATGCTACCGGCAAGCGACTGTTGGGCACACTGTTAACCTGGATGTCCGAGCGCAAACGCAAGGTCTTTTTGGCGGCTACCAGCAATTACATTAGCGTTTTGCCCCCTGAATTGATGTCCAAGGGACGATTTGATGAAATATTTTTTGTCGATTTGCCAGACGCCGCCACGCGCGCCATTATTTTTCAGATACATTTAAAGAAACGAAATTTATCGGTGGATAATTTTGACCTAGGTGCCCTCGCAGAATTGGCGGTAGGATTTACGGGAGCCGAAATTGAACAGGCTGTTGTCAGTGCCACCTATGCTCAGACTTCCTGACCTCGCACAACGGTCTAAATATGCTCATGACGGCTGCACCCCTTGTGCAGCTTAGTTTTCAGCGACATAAGTCCTATTAGGAATGGTTTTCATTGCACTCCATCTACGATTTTAAAATGATACCAATTCCGGTGTCAGCGACGCTCATGTTCGCTTTATCATCTGTGCCAGCAATCACATTTTACGTTGACGTCTAATATTGACGTAAGGG
>JBLHGN010000130.1:0-9670 GCA_047616325.1 Lentisphaeria bacterium | reverse complement strand
AGATAAATACATTGTTCTGGATGATACCACCCGTGACACTATCTGGTGGCGTTCCGCCACAGCCAAAAATGACAACAAAGCTATTGCTCAAGACGTGTGGAACGAATTAAAAGCCACCGTTACCCAACAGCTTACCGGTAAAAAACTGTATGTCGTCGACGGTATTTGTGGCGCAAATAAAGATACCTGCCTGCGAGTACGTTTTATTATGGAGGTGGCGTGGCAGGCACACTTTGTGAAAAATATGTTTATACGTCCTAGCGAGGCCGAGCTGGAAAGATTTGAGCCAGACTTTGTCGTTATTAACGCCTCCAAGACATCCAACCCGAATTGGCAGAGGCAGGGTTTAAACTCAGAAACCTTTGTTGCATTTAATCTTAGTGAAAAAGTTCAGCTCATTGGCGGTACATGGTACGGCGGCGAAATGAAAAAGGGCATGTTCTCGATGATGAACTATTTCTTGCCTCTGCAGGGAATCGCGTCCATGCACAGTTCTGCCAATGTCGGAAAAGACGGCGATGTGGCTTTATTTTTTGGACTTAGTGGTACAGGTAAAACTACATTGTCGGCCGACCCAAAACGTTCATTGATCGGCGACGACGAACACGGCTGGGACGACGATGGTATTTTTAACCTGGAAGGTGGCTGTTATGCTAAAACCATCGACTTGGATGCGAATAAAGAGCCGGATATTTTTCGCGCAATTAGACGCGATGCCCTGCTCGAAAATGTGGCGGTAAATGCACAGGGTAAAGTGGACTACAGCGACAATTCTAAAACTGAAAATACCCGAGTGTCTTACCCGATTTATCATATCGAAAATATAGTTAGACCGATATCGAAGGCGGGCCATGCGACGCGTGTAGTATTTTTAACCGCCGATGCCTTTGGTGTGCTTCCTCCGGTGTCCATGCTCAGCAACGAGCAGGCGCAGTATCACTTTTTGTCGGGCTTTACAGCGAAAGTTGCCGGTACAGAATTGGGCGTAACCGAGCCTACACCCACATTTTCCTCTTGCTTCGGTGCAGCGTTTTTGAGTTTGCATCCCACTAAGTATGCCCAAGAATTGGTTAAGCGTATGAAAGCTTCCAATGCAAAAGCCTATTTGGTGAATACCGGTTGGAATGGTTCCGGAAAACGCATTTCGTTGCAGGCAACTCGAGCAATTATCGATGCGATTATGGACGGTAGTCTGGATGATGTAGAGACAGATATCTTGCCGTTTTTTAATTTACGCATGCCCGTTCACGTTAACGGGGTAGACGATGTTTTACTCAACCCGATTAACAGTTACGCCGATGTGAGTGAGTGGGATAAACGAGCGAAAAATTTGGCAGAATTGTTCATCGAGAATTTCGCAAAGTTCAGCGATACCGAACACGGCGTATTATTAGAAAATTCGGGCCCTGTTTTGGTGTGATGCATGCAGGTGGTTTGTGCGGTCACATCTCTGCTGTTGGTAAGCGGCCGGCTGAAAAGTTTATTTGCGAAAAACTTAATGTTGTTAATGTAAAAGAGCTTGAGCCACGGGTGTTTATTTAAGTGCCGTGGAGAGATTGATAAGTGCTGATGCCGGGCTCGATATTTTTTCGCGTTCTGCTCGCCAATATCAATTATTCCCTTCCGTTTTTTCGAGGAATACATGAAAAATCCGGCCGCGCTTAGTGAATTTATCATTAGAAAGCAATATGATTTTCCCTGTGCAAAGAGGGATTTAAGTCAAATATTGGGGCTATTAGTTTGACTTCTAAAATAGTGCGCCGGCAAGTTAATAGGGCGGGGCTTTTGGATATTGTTGGCGAGTCTGGAGACATAAATATACAGGAAGAAAAACAACAAAAGTTGGATGTTTGCGCCAATGAAAAATTCAAAAATGCTTTGGAAACGCGAGGTGATATTTGTGGTTTGGCCTCGGAGGAGGACGAAAGCTTTGTAGGGTTTTCGTCGCGCGAAGACGGCACCAGTAAATATGTAGTAGTTATAGACCCTATCGACGGTTCCTCAAATATCGATGTTAATATTCCTATCGGAACCATTTTTGGTGTCTACCGACGACTGTCGCCGAATGCCTCGTTAGTGCTATTAAATGACCTTCTGCAGCGTGGTAGCGTGCAGGTAGCTGCTGGTTATATTATTTATGGCTCGTCAGCTATGTTGGTGTACACCACCGGTGACGGTGTCAACGGTTTCACTTTCGACGCGTCTATTAGCGATTATTTTCTCTCTCACGAAAACATGAAACATCCAGAGAACGGTAACATCTATTCCATTAACGAAGGCAACTACGCAAAGTTTTCGCCTTCTGTGAAAGAATGTTTAGACTTCTGTAAAAGCCAACAAGCCGAGACTAACCGTCCCTATGTCTTGCGTTATGTTGGCTCTCTTGTGTCAGATTTTCACCGCAACCTTATTAAATGCGGTGTATTTATTTGTCCAGGGCTTAAGGATGCGCCTACGGATAAGCTGCGACTACTGTGCGAATGCAATCCCTTGGCATTTATAGCCGAGCAGGCCGGTGGCAAAGCAAGTGACGTAAAAATGCGGATACTGGATAAAGACCCTGTAAAGTTGCACCAGCGATCGCCGTTGATAATTGGCCCTACGCACTTTGTTGAAGAAGTGGAGGCATTTATGAAAAATGCGGTGACTCCCATCACAAAATCAAATGCTAAGTGTACGGCAGTGACGCAATGGGTTGAACCCAAATTGGTCAATAGTTAAGGGGGCTAGCTACTTAGCTATTCACTTTACTAGCAACCGTATTCTTTTCTTAGGTTTGTTGGTGTTTTAATGGAATCTTAGTAGTGCCTTAGTAGTGCACTTAATAGTACCTAGCTGCGAGTAGTCTCAGTGTAAGTATATTTTGCACTTCCTGGCCGGCATTATCGCACTGGACATCCTTGCGGCAGAGCATGCATATAGCTCATCCTTTGTGTATTTATCGTGCGTCGATATTGTTTTCCCCCCAAATTTTATTTGATGCAACTCATGCTTTTTGCATTTGTTATGGGTACACTGCTGCTCGTAAGCCTATACCATGACAGAATGGCGATCAGTGAGGGAGGTGTCTTTATGGGCAGTTCTTTTGCATTGGCAGGGCTATTGCCATTATAAGAAAAATTAATTGTCTGTTTGACGTGCAAACTTCTTTTATACCATTCGAAACGTGTTTTTTAAAACACTCTTATTTATTGGGGGAACGTAATGAAAATAGCTGTACCAAAAGAGCGGCGCGCGCATGAACGTCGCGTGGCGGCTACGCCAGACACAGTAAGAAAGTATATTTCCTTGGGCTGTGAGGTGGCGGTAGAAAAAGACGCCGGCCTCTCCAGTCGCTATTCCAACGAAGCTTATCGCGATGCGGGAGCCACCTTGGTAGACGATTTGCCCACGCTTTTAAACGATGCCGATGTTGTGCTTAAAGTGCAACGGCCAATGCTAAAGGGGGAGGGCGAACTCGATGAGCTGGCGCTGTTTAAATCTGGCAGTGTTTTGATTTCTGTGTTGTCACCCTACAACGCCCCCGAGTCCGTCGAAGCCTACGCCAAAGCCGGCGTTGCCGCTATGGCGCTTGAATTTGTGCCTCGAATTTCTCGCGCTCAAAGTATGGACGTGCTCAGTTCGCAAAGTAACCTGGCGGGTTATCGCGCTGTGCTGGATGCATGCTACGAATATGACCGCGCTATGCCAATGATGATGACCGCCGCCGGCACCATTGCCCCGGCACGGGTCTTGGTATTGGGCGCTGGGGTTGCCGGATTGCAGGCTATCGCAACGGCTAAGCGCTTAGGAGCCATTGTGTCGGCAACCGATGTGCGCCCCGTCGCCAAAGAGCAAGTGGAGAGCTTGGGCGGAAAATTTGTGATGGTGGAATCGGAAGAAACCAAAAATGCCGAGACCTCCGGCGGTTACGCCAAAGAAATGAGCGATGACTTCAAGCAAAAGCAAGCTGAGTTAGTGGCGCAAACCCTTAAAAAGCAAGACATTGTTATTTGTACCGCGTTAATACCGGGGCGCAAAGCGCCAACGCTGGTCACCGACGAAATGGTGCATAGTATGCGACCAGGTTCGGTTATTGTGGATCTAGCGGTGGAGCAGGGCGGTAATTGCACGCTCTCTAAAGCGGGGGAGGTGGTGGAAGTAAACGGCGTGACTATTGTTGGGCATTTTAATGTGCCTAGCCGTCTGTCGGCGGATGCCAGCGCTCTATACGCAAAAAACATACTTAGCTTTTTAACGCCTTTAGTCGCCCGTGAGGGTGAAGCGAAGGACGGCGCGGCAACTTTGGCAATTGACTGGCAAGAAGAAATTGTTGCCGCTACCACCCTAACGCACGATGGAACGGTCGTACATTCGGCTTTTCTATCACCCACCACATCGATATAGGAGGGAATATCATGCATGCAGAATTTGTATCACAGCTTTCTATTTTTGTAATGGCTGTTTTTGTCGGTTATTACGTAGTGTGGAGTGTTACTCCCGCTCTGCATACGCCGCTAATGGCAGTGACCAATGCCATCTCCAGCGTAATTATTGTAGGTGCCGTTGTTGCTGTTGGCCCTCAGGGTTGGAGTCTCGCGAAAGTTATGGGATTTGTAGCCATGATGCTGGCATCAGTGAATATTTTTGGTGGCTTTGCGGTAACGCATCGCATGCTTGCCATGTATAAAAAGAAAAAGAGAGGGTAGGTCATGTTGGAATTTCAGGAAAACGTTACCGCCTTGGCCTATCTTGTAGCCGCCGTTTTGTTTATTTTAGCCCTGCGCGGTTTGTCGTCACCGGAAACCTCTCGGGTGGGTAACACCTTAGGCATGACGGGTATGGCACTTGCGGTTATCACCACCATAATGGGCCCCGAGATTACTTCCTATGTGTGGATCTTTGTGGCCTTGGGCATCGGTGCTGCCATTGGTATTACTATTGCCTCTAAAATAGCCATGACCGCAATGCCGCAACTGGTGGCTGCTTTTCACAGTCTGGTGGGTTTGGCAGCGGTGTTGGTTGCCGGTGCGGCCTATTCTAATCCCGGTGCATTTCATCTTCTGGACGGCAATGGCATTATTTTTACCTCCAGTAAAATTGAAATGGGCCTTGGTGCCGTAATTGGCGCCATTACTTTTTCCGGTTCAATCATCGCCTTTACAAAGTTGCAGGGCTTAGTGTCTGGCGCGCCACTGGTGTTTAAAGGGCAGCATCCCCTCAATGCCATGTTAGGCGTTGCTGTTGTTGTGCTTATTGCATACTTTTGCATGCAGCAGGCTCCTTGGGTATTTTGGGCAATGCTGGCCATTGCCTTCGTGTTGGGATTTTTATTGATTCTGCCCATTGGCGGTGCGGATATGCCAGTAGTAGTTTCTATGCTCAACTCCTATTCTGGTTGGGCCGCGGCGGGCATCGGGTTTACCTTGCACAATAACGCGCTTATTGTAACCGGTGCACTGGTGGGCTCGTCGGGCGCAATCCTGTCGTACATTATGTGCAAAGGCATGAACCGTTCGTTTTTTAATGTGATTCTTGGAGGTTTTGGTGCCGATGGCGGTTCGCAAGCGGGCGAGGGCTCGGGCGAAGATAAGCCGGTAAAACAGGGCAGTGCCGAGGATGCCGCCTTTATCATGAAAAATGCGGGCTCGGTCATTATTGTGCCTGGCTATGGTATGGCTGTGGCTCAGGCGCAGCATGCTTTGCGTGAAATGGGCGATGAGCTCAAAAGGGCTGGTGTAAAAGTCACTTACGCTATTCACCCTGTGGCAGGACGTATGCCTGGTCATATGAACGTTTTGTTGGCCGAAGCTAATGTGCCCTACGACGAAGTGTTTGAACTGGAAGATGTTAACAACGAGTTTCAAACCGCCGACGTGGCCTTTGTTATCGGTGCCAATGACGTGACCAATCCCGCTGCCAAAACAGACCCGACCAGCCCCATTTATGGTATGCCGATTCTGGAAGTGGCCAATGCTAAGACTGTGTTGTTTGTTAAACGCGGAATGTCAGCGGGCTATGCCGGTGTGCAAAATGAATTATTCTTTAGAGATAACACCATGATGTTGTTCGGCGATGCCAAGAAAATGGTGGAGGGAATTATTAGAAATATTGGCGACTAAATTTATACTTCAAATAACATGCTCGCCGCACGGATGCGTGCGAGTATGTTCATTCGCTTATTTAACGTATTTACTCTAGTGTGATGTTGTTTTAGGTGACTTGAAAGGCGCGGCACGTATCATTCAATTAACCAGAAATATGTACAGCGATACCTGCCTGATTTTCAATATCTTTTTAATAGTCGGTTTGATTTAGAGGTAATCGTTCCACGATGTTCATACATCCGTGCAGGCACTAGTTACAGTTACTCGCCTTAAATACCTTTTCCAAATGAGGCTTTAGTCCAACCGATTTCCATACTCGATTCACAACGCTGTGTGTCGTACTCAATGTGGTTATGTGATTTTTTAAGCTAAACTTAAACTCCAAAACTTGAGTATTTAATACAAGGGGTGCAGAGGATGCTGACTAATCAGAAGGGTCTTTTGTAGCCATGTATGGCGCTCATCTTTGCTATCCATTAGCTGGCAGTAGTGGTAGGTCTCTGCGCCAGTTAAAAACTCTTCAAATTGATCAATTGTGGTAAATGTGTCGATGGTCATCGATAGCTCTGATATAGCCATTATCCTGCTTAGACATTATGTACTAACTTACTAGTAGCCAAGTCAATAGATAATGTCTGAGGTGTTAGTCAACAATTGTTCCAGAAAAAAGCCATATGAGACAATTGCTTGCAAGTTAATACATGCCAGAAAAGTAGTTGGATCACGAAAGTATACGCAAGCTCTTGATGCACCTAAAAAATCGCTCTTCACCAATAAGGCGACCTGCGGATGGCCGCCCCCTTTTTCTTGATATTCCCTATGCACATTAACATCTTACGCATCTTTTTCGCGCCCAAACGCGTCTTCAGGATAATTGTGCCGATTCCTGCCGCTTCAAACTCATTCATATAGGGCAAGGTTTAACCTAAATTCCTCCGTTAAACGTTCCCTGTCAGCGCTGTTTTCAACGCCAGGTCAGTCAATTTCTTTCAGAATAATGTGAGTTTAGTTGACGATATAACCTTCATTCGGAGGTTATAATCGCGCCGCACCAAGAAACTTCTTCATCGCTTCACTCAAGATTCGACACCATCGATCCAATAGATCCAACTGCGGCGCATTTACTTTTAGGTCATTAAAAAATGCTGAATGCTTTGAAACGCCTCTTGTGCAAAATCAGATTTTGTATGTGTGGGTAATAGTCATTTTCTTCTGCCGTGCGTGTTCCGTTAACCTCCCTACGGAACTCAGTAATAAAGGACGGCTCGTAATGGCCTCCATATGTTTGTCAGCATCGGCCAAACGAGCAATAATATTCCACCAATTGTAGATCAGTGCCGTTACTCTCGCGATCATGTGGCAAGGTTCAACTGCATGAATTGTAACGCCTCCCCAACCCCAGTGGTTTTTAATTTCATCGACATTATTTTCACCGTCAGCTCTATCTTTGTAGTGGTGAACAATGCCGAGTTTTCTATCTTTTAAGGATGTCACCAGTACCGCATATTCAAACGCACTAAAATCTTCCACATCTTCCAAAAAAACAAAACGTTCCTGGCCATTTTTGTTGTGTTCAATGACCAGTAAAGTGTCTTTGGGTAATCGCCTGCGAATCATGACAACTCGTCTTTTCTTACTCCATACCATGGGCTTTAATTCGGAATCTTTTGCTTCCGAGCCATCGAGGCTATGGTACTTGTATAGCAGCTCCTTGACGTATTAAATAAATAATCGACCTCTTTATCCTCTGCCATGGCCATTACATCTTCGGTGCCCCAGTCGCTATCGCCTCGAATATACTGCGGCCACAAAGGCCTGGGGATACGATCTAATAGCTCCCATAATCCTGGAGAAGAATAGCTCGCCGACGTATCTGTTCCCGCCTGAACTTCCACCTCTAAAACCAGGCGAAGGTTAGCTATCATATAGGCATGATAGGTATGTGATGGTCTCCCACGGATCATAATCAACCTTGGCAACTTCTTGGCGGCCATAAGGAGGCTTTATGGTGACATCTGAATCGAGAATCCAGGGCTGTGATAATAGCGGTTCATAACAATGTTGTAAGTGATTTTGGAACCAAGAAATGCCCTCATCAGCATCTATTCTTTTTTACGCCCTCGAGCAGGGTCATCGCTGACCACTTTGTTCATACCCAGCAACCGGGTGTTAACTCGATCGCCGATTAGGCTGGCAATATGCGCGTAGCGATTGTGTGTTGATAAAATCGGTAATAAGAAGGAGCCCAATACGTCAACTTTTTTGGGTGCATTCTTGCTGGTGTAATCCAACGGGCAACTACTAACTCAAGGTTCAAATAGATCACCCACCTTTAAAAGCTGAATGAAAAATGGAAACTGCCCAATGGGCGTTACTGCCGCTTCGTTATCCCATTCAATATGCAATTACCCGTCAAAAGTGGCCACTTCGATAGGGTGGTTTCTTGCGTCATCTAACGAGGTGTTTTGTTCATCCAGTGGGCGAGTTGTTGCGAGGTCATTTGTCATGATGATTTTCTTTTTAATTCAAGGTGTTAGACCATTTTAGACTTGCTTGTCAGAATTTCAGCTGAGTTTTCTAGGTATAATTTTGCTAAACACTGAAACTAAACTAAACTCACAGCACTAGACTATTAAAAGCTAATCAACTTTATAATTTTATGAGACTTATGCGACAGTGAAAGCATTTAATTCAAACTCCATAATAATATTGTGCCTTGGTTGTTTCGGGGCTATTGCGGTTATTTTCCCGTTTGAGGGAACTATTTCACTTCTTTCAATAATGATAGCGCTGTCACTCGTTGCTATGAGTTGTTTCGTGGCAGCCTTCAATTTTCGCTATAATGAAAATAGAGTGCGCGAAGTGCTCGATGCACAGCTGCATCAAAATAATGATCAACAGAGCACCAACCATCGCCTGCTACAAGAAATTAATACAGCCTGTGCTCAGGCCTTCACTATTTGGGACCAGCAAATAGCTCATTGTCGCGACGATTCTACTCAGGAAGTAGAATCACTGGCGCAACGATTTTCCGGTATGGTTGAAGCCTTGGCTACTGCTATGCAACTGTGCCAGGCGAATATAGAGGACCCTAGTGCCAGTGGTGATAGGGGCCTTGTTGGTTCACCCGTGGTTAGCAAAGCCCGCGAAACATTGACAAAAATTAACGAGACACTTGAATCAGTACTATCATCAAAAAAAGAATTTCTTGAGGAGATGCACAATTTACGAAGTTTGATTGCTCCCTTGGAGGATATGGCGACTAAAGTAAGTAGCATTGCTGATCAAACCAATTTGTTAGCTTTAAATGCTGCCATCGAGGCCGCGCGTGCGGGCGAAAGTGGCCGAGGTTTTGCGGTGGTAGCTGATGAGGTGCGTAGCTTGGCATCGAAGTCCAATGGTATCGGTAAAGATATAATCGGTACAGTGGCTAGTATTACGGTTCGCATTGAAAATGCTTTAGCCACTATCGACTCTCGCTCTCAAAAAGATACCGTGGTTGTAGAGCATACTAAGCATACGCTCGAAACCATGATTATCGGTTTTGAACAATACACCACTTCTTTGAGTGAAACATCACAAGA
>JBLHGN010000129.1:0-9679 GCA_047616325.1 Lentisphaeria bacterium | reverse complement strand
CTTGGCGAGTTAAATAGTACGGCAGTAGCTGATGTTCGCCCCTCGCTAGTCAAACAGTTGGAAACCTGCGCCTTAAATCACCCCGACAGAACTGCAGCGATTTTTAATTCTGACACGATAAGCTATAGAGCATTGAACCTACGCGTCAATCAATTAGCTAATCAGCTCCTCTTGGGCGGTGTCTCGCCTGAAATAAGTGTGGGCATATTTATGGAGCGCTCGCTGAATCTTCTGGTGGCTCTGCTGGCCACAATAAAGAGTGGCGGTGCCTACGTTCCTTTAGACCCTCATCATCCGAGCGATCGAATTGAATTGATTCTGGAAGATGCGAAGCCAAAAATGCTACTAGTGGATGACCTCAATTCGAAAAAATTGAAGATTTTGCCTGAAACGAAGGTGATTGTTCTTAATTCTTCCAGTTTCGAAGGCGGTGATTCCTCAAACCCGACTGATTCTTTTGATGAAAATCGCTTGGCGTATACAATTTTTACCTCTGGATCGACGGGGCGTCCGAAAGGCGTACAAATATCCCATGCGGCTCTTCAAAACTTTTTGTATGCAATGGCCGCAAGGCCGGGCTTGTCAGCGGCTGATCGCCTGCTATCCGTTACCACCATCTCTTTTGACATTGCCGCATTGGAAATGTACCTGCCTATTTTGGTGGGTGCTTGCGTTGATATTGCGGATCAAGCATGCACCTTAGACCCTGGCCGATTGGCAGAGCGTATCAAGCAGGCAACTGTGGTGCAGGCAACACCAGCCACTTTTAGAATGCTCATCGCAGACGGTTGGCAGGGGCATACAAATTTAAATGTGCTCTGTGGTGGCGAGGCTTTTCCTCGAGACCTGGCGGATCAGTTGTTGGAACGATCCAAAACTGTGTGGAACATGTATGGTCCCACGGAAACCACGATATGGTCTTGTGTTGACCAAGTTCAATCAGGAAAGCTGGTGGCTATCGGTTCACCAATCGATAATACACAAGTGTACGTACTTAACTCCGCACGTGTTCCTGTTCCTCAGGGCTGCATAGGTGAACTCTATATTGCAGGAGATGGACTTGCGCGTGGATACCACGAACGAGATGATTTGACTGCAGAAGTTTTCGTTAGCAATCCGTTTTCGAAGGAACCAAATGCTCTTATGTATCGGACGGGAGATTTGGCCCGAATATTATCCGATGGCAAGCTTGAGTGTCTCGGCCGTGTCGATTTTCAGGTAAAGCTTCGTGGGTTTAGAATTGAGCTGGGTGAAATTGAAACACTACTGGGTCAGCAACCCGAAGTGAATCAAAATGTTGTGGTTGTTAAAGGCGAGCATGATTCCAGGCAATTAGTTGCCTATGTATCTTTGTCAGCCCCTATTGACCCTATGGTATTAAAAGATAGGCTTAAAAAGGGTCTTCCTCATTACATGGTACCCTCCATTATTTTGATTTTGGATGATCTACCGTTGACACCAAATGGAAAAATCGATCGTAAAAAGCTCCCGAATCCAGACTTGAATGACTTATCGATACACGATGTATTAACCGAAGCTCAAACAGAAACAGAAAAAACAATAGCTGAAATTTGGAAAAAAATATTAAATAAAGAAACTGTTGGTATTGACCAAAATTTTTTCGATATCGGTGGTTATTCGTTATCGGCAATCAGGGTGCTGGGGGAAATTAATAAAGCATGTGATGGCCAGCTTTCTCTAAATGCCTTTTTCGAGACGCCAACAATACGTGAATTGGCTTCGCGAGCAGAAAACAATGAAACCACTGCTGATGCATCCGTAATAACGTTAAAAGAAGGGAAGGGCGATTCACCGCTTTTCTGTATTTGCGGCATTAATATGTACCAGGCGCTGGCAGACAATATACAAAGTGATGACCCTGTATATGGTGTGTTTTTGTCTCAAGAAACTGACATGTGGCTTGAAAGCAGCTCGGGTACAACACCGACAGTAAAAACCTTAGCCCATGGTTATGTTGCTGCAATAAAAGACAAGCAGGAGGTTGGGCCATATAATTTAACGGGAGTATCTTTTGGCGGTGTGCTCGCATTCGAAGTGGCTCAGCAGTTACACGGTATGGGTGATGAGGTTAATGTGTTGGCCTTGCTCGACTCATACCTGCCACATGCTGTCAAAAGGAGAGCCCATTTGAGGCTCGTGCATCATTTTTTGAATATTCGCGAATTGGGTATTGGCTATGCAATCTCTGTGTCTAAGAAGTGGCTTGCAAAAGTTCCATTACTAAGCCGAATATTTTCCGCGCATTCATTGAAAAAAGATAGCCAAGAACTAGAAGGTTCATACGAAGATCAAGTTGTATTGAGGCGAAAATCCTACAAGAAAGCCATGAGAGTTTATAGCCAAGATATGCAGCAATATCATTCCTCGGCAACGTTCTTTGCTGCTGGTCATAGGCATAGGGATTTTGTAGGTCGGGAGGTAATGAAGTGCGGAGGATGGGAGGGCATAATAAAGCAATTAGACGTGATTGATGTGACAGGTGGTCATATAGAAATATTAAAAGAACCTCATGTCAAAACGATCGCAGTAGCTATCACTAAAAAAATGCACCCAAATATCTGAAATGAAAACCCGGTAGCTACCGATTTATCTCTCTGGGTATAGCATAAACCGGCAGTGAACAGAATGGTCTCCAGCACCATGACAACAGTTCGTACCCGTGTAGCGGAAGCGGAGTACAGTAATGGTGGGCGGCATAGTGCAAAACATATAGTGGATGTTTGGGCGCGAGTGTTGATCGTCCAGCACTAATGTGCTTAATAATGTGATATGCGTCTGTTGTTGTGAGGTGCGATGCCGTCGCCCTTTGAATCTTTGTCGCCCCCTTGAATCTTTATAGGGCCACCGCAAAGGAAAGTGCATAGCCAATGGTATACGCCGTCACCAAATAGCCTAGCATGCTCATATAAGAGGTAAAGTTAAGTTCTCTTACTTTGCTCATGGTGATTATGCCTGCGCCCGAACCAATAATGAGTAGTGAACCACCTACGCCTGTCGCGTATGTTACAGAGAGCCAGCTTGCATTCGACATTGGTACATCGGCTTTCAGTAGCGCTGGAGTGAGGGGCACGTTGTCTATAAGAGAGGACATTACGCCAATAATATAATTGGCATACAGCGGGTCCATATGTTCGTAAATGCTAGCCAAGTTGCTTAACACGCCCACTTCTTTAAGCATGCCGACGATCAGCAGTACTCCTAGAAAAAACAACAGAGCGTCAAACTCTATTTCGCTAATGTAATTGAGAACACTGCGCGGTGCCTCCTGTTTTCGGTTGAGATACGTGCTGCTAAAAACATAAAGATCAGACCGAAAAGGAAGGTCAGCACAGGTGGAACCCGATAAAAAGCATTGAGAAATAGAGTGGATAAAATAGTGGCAATAAATATTAAGGCCACCGCGATATCGCGTTTGGCATGCGGGGTAAATTTATTTGAAAACACCACGCGACCACGCATGCGTACAGACATCATGGACGCAAGACGGAGTACCGCAAAAAGTGATAGTGCTATTAAAAGAAGCAGATTGGTGATGGACACCTTGCCCGCCATAAATATCATCAGGGTGGTCACGTCGCCCGTAATTAGAGAAACGCCGCCGCTGTTCACTGCAAATACTATCAGTGTGGCGTATTTTAAACGTTTGCGAACATCGAGCCTTAAGCTGGTTATTACCGCTAGCGATACCAATGTGGCGGTAACGTTGTCTGACAACGACGAGAATACAAACGAAAACATTCCAAGTAAAAACATGAACGTGCGTTCATGAATTTCGTGGGGTAAAATGCGGTGCACCAAACTGGATATAAATCCTTTGCTATTTAGATAGGCGACAAAAGTCATCGCCGATATTAGGAAAAGCCATAAAGTGGGGATTTCCAGTAGATTCTCATTAAGGTGTTCGGTGACCCGCGTATGTTCAGTGCTTTGCGCACGAAGCAAGTAGGCCAAGAGCCAGCACAGCATTCCAATAAATAGCGTGGATTTTGCCTTGTTTATATGGATCACATCTTCGAGTACAACCAAAAAAGGCGGCGGACGCGAGTAAGATAACTGCCGTAAATAGCATGGAATAGCTCTCAGGGGGCTTGTTTAAATCAAGAATTAGTTGTCTGGAGAACGAATAGAAAATGTTTACACGTTGACGGATATGCGAGTGCGGCACTTTAACAGGCAAATAAGCTTATACTAAAATATGTTTGTGTGATTTAGGTGTGGCTTAGTCGTAACTAGGGCAAGAATTGCGGAGCGAAACTCCGCGTATTGTGATGGTTTTTAAATGCTTTTAGTGTGTTGTTAGTGCTGGGCGTATGATGTGTTGTTGGCAATTTGCTGACGTTGACTTGAACACATATTAGCCTTTATTACATTCACGGGCGCGCTGCCATAACTTAAAAATTGATTGTGGGATTTTTTCAAATCAAATGTATCCCCTAAGGCCAATTTCTGCTCTTCGCGAAATTCATAAATTTCTTTGTAGCCGGTAAAATAGCTGGTGAGCTGTACCTGACTTAAAGCGGCGCGTCGCCACTTGCCGCGTGCTTCGGCTTCTTCTTGAAAGGCTTCTTTCATAAGTAAATCCAGTGCGGCTTGTTCTTCCATACCCAGTACTTGAATCGAGTAGTCGAGCGCTGTGTTAACAACAGTGCGTAAATTCCACTTGTAATACATCAACCAAAGCTCGGGGCTGTTGTCGCCATAGCCTTGCTCCAGCATCATGCGCTCAGTGTAAACGGCCCAGCCCTCCACCATGGCGCTGTTACCGAAAATAGCCTTGATCAAACTGGGTGCTTTGTTGGCGTGAACCAGTTGCGTGTAGTGGCCGGGAATGGCCTCGTGAATATTTAAAATTTGCATAGTGTAGACATTTTATTCACGCAAGTGACTTTCGCGCAGAGCGGGATCTAGATCGTCTACAGGCGAAACGTTGTAATAGGTGTTGGCCGCGCTGTCGTAGGGGCCGGGGGCTTCGATAGAAGCGATGGAGAAACCGCGCTGATATTCTGGGGTTTCGCGCACCACCAGCGGCTTTTCGGGGTCGGTATCCATTAGGCCACGACTGGCCACAAAGGCCTCGATCTCGGGAATCTGGTCTTTTACCGCTTGCACAAATTGGTCGGCAGAAGCGTGTTTTTGAGACACTGTATCAAGGATTGTTTTTAATACCTTCATGTTGTCTTTTGTTCGCGAGGTGTTGGTAAACATCTCTGGCCAAAAATTCATCGCTAGTTTTAGCATCTCGTTGTGCAAACGTTGTTTTTCTTGCAGGGCAAAATCGTACATTTATCGGGCGCTAAATTCAGAGCCAATATCGAAGCGAAACTTTGCCTCGTAAAGGGTTTCGCCAATGCGAAAATCCCGCGCATTGGCGGTTTGCAGTGTGGGAAGCAGGCTTTCGAGAAAGCTTATATAGTCAGCCACTGCGTTTGCGGTGGTATTATTTTCGCGGAGAAGTTTATCGCGTTGTACTTGGCTAAGATCGCTATTCTTTGCTACATCAGCCAGGCGGCCTTGCAATAAGTTCAAAGCACCCTTGTTTTGCTCTATGGCCAGCAGCGTTTGCGGAAGTGCCGGATTCGAGATATTGGCTTGTGCCGCCGTATAGTAGTCGGACACGCGCTGCAGGCGCGCCGAAATGGCAAGAAGACGTTCGCTAAGCGACGTATAGTCGGTATTAAGTATTAGGCCGACGGGCCCAGCAATATTGTAGAGTGCAGGGTTCCACTGCTGCTCTCTAAATGTTTCTCGATACCAGTCCATCGTTGCTAGCTGGTTGGCAATTATCGCCGCATCGCCCTTGTTGGTTTGATTCAGATATTCAGTAGTAAGGCTTGCCAAGCGCTTTTGCTGGTGTTGAACAAAGGTTTTTTCTTGCCCCCAATATTTGTCGTTGTACACGGTGAGTGCATCTGCAAATTCATAGCGGCCGTTGCACAAGGCGTATTCGGGTGATAGCTGCCAAAAACCTTCGAGAAACTGATGCTTATAGCGATCAAATTCACTATTGGCCTCATCGAGCACGGTGTTGAGTGTGCTTGCATTTTTTTGCTGTGGCGCATGAGTACAAAGCAGTGATAAGAAAAAGGCATGCCCAATAATGTGGTAAGCGTTTCAACTTCATCGGTAGTGGCTCTATTCTGAAGACTGTTGGGGAGACGATCGCAATCAACAGTGCATCAAGAGATGGGGGCGCCAAGTGTGATAATGGCGCGCTTTATTGGTAATTA
This sequence comes from Lentisphaeria bacterium, assembly GCA_047616325.1. Classification (GTDB taxonomy): domain Bacteria; phylum Pseudomonadota; class Gammaproteobacteria; order Pseudomonadales; family Cellvibrionaceae; genus JBLHGN01. Next base: position 3,431 of record JBLHGN010000129.1, on the reverse strand, counting down.
TATTATTCCGATACAACTTGCTTCGATTCAGTTCGTACCGATACACCTTGTTCCTATACCGCTTGTTCAGCAAGTACGGCTTACTCGGCTAGCACTACGCCCTCGCGGCGCGAATCTGCGCCGCCACTGCGAATCCCTTTATTTATGACTATGCCGTGAACACCGCTATTTAGATCTTTGATTTTTACCTCGTGGCCTTTGGCCTGAAGTGCTTTTGCCAGCGCTTCGGGTACTCGTCCTTTTTCAAGGGTGGTGACATCGTTCAGGTTGGTAATGTTGGGGTAGTCAATGGCCTCTTGCATGCTTAGGTTCCAATCGAGCAGCCCTATAAGTGTTTTGGCCACATAATTAATTATGCGACTGCCGCCCGGTGAACCCAGCAAGGCTTTTAGTGTGCGATCACTTTTATTCAGCACCATCACCGGCGTCATAGAACTGCGCGGTCGCTTTCCTGGTTCCACTCTATTTGCCACCCATTTGCCGTCAATCTTGGGAGACAGGCTAAAATCGGTCAGTTGATTGTTGAGCAAAAAGCCACCCACCATCAGGCTGGAGCCGTAAGCCATTTCAATGGAAGTGGTCATGGCGAGCGCATTGCCGTATTGATCGACGATAGACATGTGCGAGGTGCTGGGCAGTTCGTAACTGCTGTCATCGGCGTAGGTCACTTTTTTGTCTGGCGTGCCCGCTTCGGCGTGGCCCATGTCTTTGGTGATGTCTATTTGCTTCGCTCGGGCGGCCAGGTAGGGTTTTTGCAACAGCGCCTTTACGGGAATATTTACAAAGTCGGCATCGGCCGAGTAGCGATCGCGATCGGCATAGGCCAAACGCGAAGCCTGAGTGAATAAGTGAATGGCATCGGCACTTTCTGGGCCCAACTCAGATATATTAAAGTGACTGAGCAGCTCAAATATTTGCAACAGCGCCAAACCACCAGAGCTGGGCTGGTCCATGCTGCACAGCTCGTAATGGGAGTAGTCCATGCAAATAGGGTCGCGCATTTTTGCCGAGTACTGTTTCATATCGCTCAGCGATAAAGTGCCCGGACGTATGGGGCTGTTATTCACCGTGTGTACAATGTCTTGGGCGAGTTTTCCCGTGTAAAAATAATCTGCGCCGTGGGCGGCAATGCGTCTAAATGATTCCGCCAGCGCTTTATTTTTTAGCCAAGTGCCCTCGCTAATGGCCTCGCCCTTGGGGTAGAAGTAAGACTTGGCCGGTTCAATTTTCAATAGACCTGGATGAAAGCGATAGGCCACCAATTTTGCAAAGCGAGGTGATACCGCGAAGCCCTTGTGGGCGAGTTGAATGGCGCCGTTAAATAAGACCTTCCACGGGAGTTTACCGTGCTGTTGATGGGCCATATCCAAGCCTTTGAGAATACCCGGAACCCCCACCGATTTGCCTCCAACGATGGCGTCACTCCAGGCTAGGGTTTTGCCGTTTTCAATAAATAGGTCGGGGGTGGCGAGGGCCGGAGCGGTTTCTCGTGCGTCGTAGGTAAAGAGTTTTTTGCTTTTTGCATCCCAATAGAGGATAAACCCACCACCGCCAATACCGGAGGACTGCGGCTCCACAAGGTTTAAACCCATTTGCACGGCGATGGCGGCGTCTATGGCAGTGCCACCTTTTTGCAGTATGTCGTAACCCAATTGAGCGGCTAAGGGATTGGCGGCCACCACCATGTGTTTGGTGCCGGTGGCCAGCTGCTTATTTTCAAAGCCCGTGGCTTTCTCGGGGTCGTTGCGCTGTTCGGCAAAACTGCCGGTGGCATAGACAAAGAAGGCAAATATAATTCCGCGGAATAACCGCGGTACTGGTTTAATGGAGGGCATGAAGCAAATCCTGACTGGGCAGCGGTAAACAGGTGTAAGCGCTATATGTTTTTAGTGAAAGACTACGCGCTAACGCAAAGCCGTCAGCATAGCATCTGTTGCCCCGGCTTAAAAAGTCGCTTGGCTTGTCTCTTAGCCAGCATCACGAGAGTATCAAGAGAACGTTAAGAGTGCCTCATTCGGTCGCTTGGTCGTTCCTGCGATTCTACGCACAAGAAGCCGAACCACATTCCGGGCACACTCAGGTCACCCATGGTCGCTCTGCGCCTGCTCCCGGCAGGCGAAGGCACCGGAATGTGCTTTGGCTTTTTGTGCTCAGTGCGAGTGGTGGGGAACTTCAAGAGCGCCTTTCCTTGTTTGAGTAGGGTGGGCACTGCCCACGAGGTATTGTGCGGAATTCCGGTGGATGTGGTGGGTTTGATTGTTTTGGTGGGCGGTGCCCACCCTACGGGCACATGTCGTCGTAGCCAGGTAGCCAGGTAGTGGGCACTGCCCACCCCAACGTTGACGATCAAATTAATGGATGGGTGTCCTTCAAGAATCTCTTGCCTAGTCGTGGAGAGCCATTTGTTATGGCTAGCGACTGTGTCGTCTATTTCTACTATTTGTGAAGGGTATCTCTGCTAGTATTGCCTTACGTCGCCGATCTTATTAAGAGCTATTTATGATTGGGCTGGCGCTGGGCTGGAGGGTGGCTAAGTGCTCCAAGCGGCATCGTAAATTGGTTTCATGTATGCGGAGATGTTTGGGCTTGATTGGTGGCAAACGACCCAAGGAGCCCGTTGGTGTTCGTGCCAGAAAAGCACTACGCTTAGTAGGGATACGACCCAAAGCGGAAGTTGGCGGATAATTAAATAGACGGCTTATTCTCCGTCAAAGCGGACATTTGGATTCCGTATTTTTATCCACGACTCTGACTCTTTTGATCCAATAATTTAGTGGCCGGCTTTTTCTCGACCAAAGCAGATATTTTGACTCAGTAATTTTATCGTTATCGATGACTCTGATCCTATTGGTCTTGCTATTGACACATATCGTGGTAAAACCATGATAAAACGCTAGGGTTTGATGATGGTTAATTTGGAAAAAATACGACCGTAAAGTGGGCGGCCACAACTAAACAATACCTATGACTCCGACCCCATTGATACGCTCGCTATGATCCAGTGAGCCCATCCAAAATAATTTGATTACATCTTCTCCTTCTACAAAAGTAATCAGAGATTCCTTAGCAATCCATGGGACTTATGACCCCCCGTTCTTGAATGCCAACGACATGTGTGTAAATTTGAGTGGTTGACAAATCATTGTGCCCCATCATCTCCTGAATACTACGAATATCACCACCGGCTCTTAACAAGTTTGTCGCAAAACTATGACGTTTATGCCGAGCTCGGCATAAACGTCATTATCCAGACAACTTTATTATGCCGAGTTCATTTTCAATAATTGCATAAACCGCATCGGTATTCCCATTGAAAGACGCGATGGTAAATACATTACATCAAGTTTCCTCTTTTAACGGGCATCACGCGCATATCTTGGCTTTTCCAAAGGAATGCTACATGTAAAAAATGAAGCCTCTGGAGTCCGCAT
>JBLHGN010000128.1:0-9694 GCA_047616325.1 Lentisphaeria bacterium | reverse complement strand
ACCATCTGCAGGCCAATATCGTGAAAATGTATGGCGGCCCTATCTACGGTGGTACCTGAAACAGCAATTTTAAACTTGCGCGGTAAAAAAGCGAATTCTGGGTGGAAGGTAGACCACTGGCGAATAATTTCGCAATAGGGTCTTGGGTCAATGATCTCGTCGGGGGCTACACCAGCATATTGGTCAGAAGTGACATTTCTGATGCAGTTGCCACTGGTTTGAATAGCATGCATTTCTACTTCTGCCAATTCGGCAAGAATATCTGGAACTTCTTCAAGGCTGGGCCAGTTGAACTGCACATTCTGACGGGTCGTAATGTGACAGTAACCCTTATCGTAGCGTCTGCAAATGTATGCAAGTCGACGCAATTGAACGCTATTAAGCATGCCATAGGGCACAGCCACTCTCAGCATGGGAGCGAGACGCTGAACATATAGTCCGTTTTGCAAGCGGAGAGGAAGAAATTCTTCCTCCTTTAGCTCGCCGTGCAAGTACCGGTTCGTTTGACGGCGAAATTGCGCCACTCTTTCCTTAACTATTTTGTGATCATGTTCGTCGTAAACGTACATGTGGCTCATCTACCTTATTTAGTGAAAGTTGAAAACACCCGTAAAATCAGGGAACTTGGGCATCGCCCAGGAAAAAGAGGCCAAATAATACATGAAAAGTCGCTCTTCGGCGATGGTATTAGGCTTATTAGAATGCGGGATTTTAGAATGAATTGTCCTGTGAATATACTTTTTAGCTGTATCTGCACCAAAATCGAGCGTGGTTTAGAAGAAATATCTATAAAGTAAGAAAAGAGTTGCCAATTTAAGCCGACTGATGTTGAATCGCAGGTGAAGAGATTTTCACTAGGCTCAAAAATTTAATTTCTTAGATACTTGAGTTTTGAAATGATAATATATCTAAGACTCTATACAATAAAATATACACCAAAATAAATTAGGAGGATAGGATGGAAGACGATATTCAAATGATGGAGCAGGGCGATAGCATTGCCGATGCAGTCGCGACCGTAGCCTTAATACTAATATTCGTTACAACATGCATTTTTTGGTTGAGCAGTCAGTAAGAACTGTCAGCAAAAAAAGTGGTGGGAGCACCGAAAACACTCGCATTCTAAAAATGTCTATTAAAAGAACTTAAAAAATGACACCAAGAATGAAAAAATCATAGCGTGGCAGAACCCATTGATTTGAAAAACCAGCGAAAGCTGGTTTTTTTTGATCTAATTAGTGCCAGCGGCGATGAAATGGACTGATTTTTTAAAAATGTTTCACCCCAATAGTACGATGCGAACAATAAAAATCAAACTTGACATAAATAGGGCTGTAAAAATCACTCCGGCCACAATATAAGGGATGGGGCTCTGTTGTTGAAAGTCTCTCTCATGGTTTCGACTATTTTGAACGCCGATGGCGGCAGCTAGGACAGACAACATAATACTGCCGAAGCCGGGTTTTACGTGTTTTTTATCAGTACTTCTAGCTGCTTTATTGCCGTTTTCTTGCTGTTCGGTGCCACCGGAGATTCGCCGAAAATTCATCATGTTGTCTGTACTTCTTGTAGGGTGGATTGCACGGATTAAACGTCGTAGTCGATAGTCGATTGCAGCCATCGTTCCAGTTCGCTCACAGGCTTGCCCTTGCGCTGCGCCAGAGATTCAACTTGGTCCTTGGATATCTTGCCCGTGTTAAAATACTTGGCTTGAGGATGAGAGAAATACCACCCCGAAACGGCAGCAGTAGGGAACATGGCGTAGTGCTCCGTAAGCGTTACCCCAATGGTTTTTTCCGCATCCAAAAGCTTAAAGAGTGCTTCTTTTTCTGTATGATCCGGGCAGGCAGGGTAACCCGGTGCGGGGCGTATGCCAGTGTAGCGCTCTTTGATTAGTTCATCCGTAGAGAGAGTTTCGTTTGGTGCGTAGGACCAGAATTCTTTGCGAACCCGCAGATGAAGGTGTTCCGCAAACGCTTCGGCAAGGCGGTCGGCAAGGGCTTTAACCATTATAGACGAGTAATCATCTTCCTTTGCCTGGTAGGCTGAGGCAAGTTCCTCGGCGCCAATGCCTGCAGTTACCACAAACCCACCGATGTAATCGGTTTTGTCTAGTTCTTTTGGCGCAATAAAGTCTGCCAAAGAAATAAAGCGGCCGTTGTCATTCTTAGCGCCTTGTTGGCGAATATGATGAAGTTTTGCAATGGGCTGGTCGTTATGATCATGAAGCTCAATATCGTCGTGGTCGATAGTGTTAGCCTTCCAAAAGCCAAATACGGCACTCGCCTTGATCTTCTTGTTAGCTACAATATCTTTGAGCATGGATAAGGCATCATCGAATAATTCTGTGGCGGCTTCACCTACTATGGCATCATTCAATATTTTGGGATACTTACCAACCAAATCCCAGCTGATAAAAAATGGGGTCCAGTCAATATGTTCAATCAACGCCTCGAGAGGGTAGTCGTCGAGTATTTTCGAACCTAAAAAACTGGGTTCTGGGCTGGAGTACTGTGACCAATCGATGGGCATTTTTTTTGTCACTGCCTCTGCATAACTTATAGAAGACTTTTTGGCTTGACTCTTCGCGCGGCGTACACGAATCGTTTCATATTCGTCTTTAATGGAGCGAAAGAACTCTGCTCGGTTTTCTTTCGAGACGAGGGTTGACGCAACCCCGACCGCACGAGACGCATCGGATACATAGACCGCTTGATTGATATTTAAATGAGGGTCAATTTTTACCGCTGTGTGGGCTTTTGACGTGGTCGCTCCACCAATCATCAAGGGTAAGTTAATATTTTGTTTTTCCATTTCACGGGCAACGTAGACCATCTCGTCCAAAGACGGGGTGATTAAGCCGGATAAACCGATAATGTCGCAATTTTCACGCTGGGCCACTTCAAGTATTTTTTCGCAGGGCACCATTACTCCCAAGTCTAAGACTTCAAAATTGTTACACTGAAGCACCACCCCCACTATGTTTTTGCCGATGTCGTGAACGTCTCCCTTGACCGTAGCCATGAGAATCTTACCGTTTGTCTTGCTGACGCCATTTTTCTCATCTTCGATATATGGCTGTAAGTAGGCCACGGCTTGCTTCATTACCCGTGCAGACTTCACCACTTGCGGCAGGAACATTTTGCCATCGCCGAACAGGTCGCCAACGATATTCATACCATCCATTAAGGGCCCTTCTATGACATCGAGCGGACGTTTACTGGATTTCCTGGCTTCTTCGGTGTCTTCTAGGATAAATGTTGTAATTCCTTTTACCAGCGCGTGCTGCAGTCGCTTACTCACGTCTTGCAGTCGCCATTCGAGCGTTTCCACCTTTACTACACCCGTATCTCCACCGCGAAAGGATTCGGCTATTTCTAGCATCGCTTCGGTGGCTTCGCTATTTCGATTTAGAATGACATCTTCGACCTTTTCCTTTAGTTTAGGGGGAAGCTCATCATAAATAGACAGCTGGCCAGCATTCACGATACCCATACTCATACCAGCTTTGATGGCGTGGTATAAAAATGCTGAATGTATCGCTTCGCGCACAGTGTCATTGCCGCGAAACGAAAACGACACATTACTTACCCCGCCCGAAACCCCCGCATGGGGCAGATTCCCTCTAATCCATTTTGTCGCCTCGATAAAATCAACCGCATAGTTGTTGTGTTCATCTATCCCGGTAGCAACGGCAAATATATTCGGGTCAAATATAATATCCTCGGCGGGAAAACCCACTGTATCGACCAAAAAATCATAGGAACGCTTGCATATGCTTATTTTTCGCTCGGACGTATCCGCTTGCCCCTGTTCATCAAAAGCCATGACGATAATGGCGGCGCCATATTTTTTACATAGATTGGCCTTTGCTAAAAACTCGTCTTCACCTTCTTTTAAGCTAATGGAATTGACGATGGCTTTACCCTGAATACACTTTAAACCAGCTTCGATAACCTCCCATTTTGAGGAATCTACCATGATGGGAACTCGGCAAATATCTGGTTCGCCGGCGATCAAATTCAAAAACTTGACGATGGCTGCATGGGCATCCAGCATGCCTTCATCCATATTTATGTCTATGATTTGGGCGCCTTCTTCCACTTGGGTCAAGGCAACTTCCAGTGCGGTGTTGTAGTCTTCACCAATAATTAGCTTCTTAAATCGAGCAGACCCGGTAACGTTGCAGCGTTCGCCGACATTTACAAACAGAGAGTCTCGGGTGATATTGAAGGCTTCCAGTCCAGACAATCTACAGGCGGGCGGCAATTCAGGTATTGCTCGTGGTTTAACGCCCTCTACGATCTTAGCAATGGCGCGAATATGGTCGGGAGTCGTTCCACAGCACCCACCGACGATGTTTAGATATCCACTCTCAGCAAAGCCTATAATTATCTGGGCCATTTGTTCAGGCGTTTGTTCGTATTCACCAAACTCGTTGGGCAGTCCCGCATTTGGGTGCGCCGATACATGGCATTTCGAAATTCTAGATAGCTCTGCGACGTAAGGCGCTAATTCTTTGGCACCCAGAGCGCAGTTTAAGCCTATTGAAATAGGTTTGGCGTGAATCAGAGAATTATAAAACGCCTCTGTCGTTTGGCCCGATAAGGTTCGGCCGGAGGAGTCAGTAATGGTGCCTGAAATCATGACCGGGAGCTCATAACCAATTTTTTCAAACACTTCAAAAAGTGCGAATACCGCAGCTTTTGCATTCAATGTGTCAAATACTGTTTCGATCAGCAGGATGTCGGCGCCGCCATCGATTAAGCCCTGCGCGGCCTCGATATAATTCTCTACTAGAATGTCAAAGGTAACGTTACGCGCTCCTGGGTCGTTAACGTCTGGTGAAATTGTTGCTGTTCGGCTAGTAGGGCCAATAACACCGGCCACCCAGCGGGGTTTGTCAGGAGTGGAGTATTCGTTGGCTATTTCTCGTGCCAAAACGGCTGATGCCTTGTTTAGCTCATAAACAATGGGCTCTAAGCTATAGTCGGATTGTGAGAGACGCGTGCCGTTAAAGGTGTTGGTTTCTATAATATCAGAACCCGCTTCAAGGTATTCCCGGTATATTGTGGCAATGATGTCTGGTCGCGAGAGCGTAAGCAAGTCATTGTTGCCGATCAGGTCGTGGGTGTGATCAGCAAAACGATCGCCCCGGTAATCTTTTTCCAAGAGTTTATAGGCTTGAATCATGGTGCCCATCGCGCCGTCTAAAATAAGAATGCGCTGAGACAGCGCTTCATAGAGTTCACGGGTACGTGTTTCTTGGGGTTTGGTCATTTAAAGCTACCTGATTTGTTGATGTTTTCAGTGAAACGGGAAAGCTATATCGAAATATTTCGTTTTAGCTTGGAATTCTATCAGAAATGTTTGACAAAGTTTGTAAAAAACCAAAAACTAAGCGCTGCTTGAGGGTAATGCTAGATCAAATGCACGATTGTTGGTGAGATATTTCCAGTTTATCTCCTGAATCATTTCGGGCCTATAGTCCGCACTTCAATTCGTTTTTCATATAAGTATTCACCTCGAGTGAGAATTCACTTAGAATAACCTACAAATTTACTAGGTTATTACGGGCGTTCAAATTTTATGCTAAATGTCACTATTACCGAATCGGCTCAAGATTATCTGCAAGAGCTACTTTTAAAGCAAAACGTAGAAGGAATGGGCATTCGTATGTTCGTTTCTAATGCCGGCACACCTCAAGCCGAGACGTGTATCGCCTATTCAAAACCTTCTGAAGTAGAGGACACCGATACCGTTCTCGATCTGAATGGTTTTAAGGCGTTTTTTGAAGAAAAAAGCATTCCGTATTTAGACGAAGCTAAGGTTGATTATTCACCCGATAAAATGGGGGGGCAATTGACCATTCGGGCCCCCAACTCAAAAATGCCAAAGATATCGGATGATAGTCCTTTAGAGGATAAGGTTAACTATTTGTTATTTAACGAAATTAACCCTGGTTTGGCTTCACATGGCGGCAACGTGAGCCTAGTCGAGATAACCCATGACAATTATGCTATTTTGAAGTTCGGTGGCGGGTGCCAGGGGTGTAGTGCAGTCGATTTGACACTTAAGCAAGGTGTAGAGAAGACTCTAGTCGAGAGGCTTCCAGAGATAAAAGGGGTTAGGGATATGACCGATCATAGTGATAAAACCCACGCCTATTATTAATCTTAAAGCCTGGAAATAAACTGAAAATCATAAAGCTGTGTAGGCTTCGATAATCTACTGTATCCGTGTCTCGCGTATGAAGGCGTGTTTTGTATAGAATAAAGTTTATAAGTCTTTGCCGATAAAACTACTAAATTCGTAGATGGTGTGAATAAAGTCTTTTTGTTTGGCGTTATCTATTGTCGACACCTTAAAGTCTTTAATATTATTGCCTGTCCAATTTATATTGAACGAATGGAAGTTTGCTTTCCCAGTTCCGCCTTTAGCAACAATATAAATCTTTATCCGCTCTTTAGTGGATTCAGTTATTTGCAGTATGTCTAGTAGAAAATCTTGTAACGCTGACTTTGTCGCTAATCGAGAATTAATGGCGGAAGAAAAAACAAATAGTCACAGCCGGCTAACTGTGAAAACCTAAGCTCCCCCAGTGCGAACTCGGGTCTTCGGGCTCACCCAGCAGAGAAAAAATATTCACTGATTGCGAAGCGTAGTTCGATGGTGCCGTATATACATGTGCATTCATATTACTGCCTCATTTTGTCAGCGCCGTCTCTGGGTTTTGACTATTTTGTCCCGAACCGACAAGATACAAACCAATGGTCTTAAAATCTATTGGCAAATAAGCAATAGCTACATCGTTTCGCTTCCAGGCAGGATCGTCACATAAAAAATAAACATCATGAAATTCGATATAGAAAAAATAGCCATTTAAATACAATGGGTTAAAGGGCTATTCTAAAGTAATATGATAGGAGTGGTTTTCGTTCGATTTTAATCTTGTTGCGAGCTAGGCGACTCTAGTAGGTAGTGCTTCAAGCAGTTTTTCAGTCGCGGTCAATAATGCCGTTTCGGTGCTTGGCCAATCGATACAGGCATCAGTTACAGACACTCCGTAGATCAGCTCATCGAGATTGGCGGAAAGTTTCTGATTTCCCGCGCTAATATTACTCTCAATCATCACGCCTATTATGGAGTTATTGCCCTCTAATATTTGATTGACGACATTTGCCATTACCAGGGGCTGTAACTCATGATTTTTATTTGAATTGGCGTGGCTGCAATCAATCATAATGCTCGGAGTGATGCCGTTTTTGTTCAGTTCTTGCTCGCAGACTGCGACGCTAACGGAGTCGTAATTGGGCTTGTCATTGCCGCCTCGAAGTACTATATGGCCATAAGCATTGCCGCGGGTGTGGATAATGGCAACGCTGCCTTCTTTGTTTATGCCTAGAAAACGATGAGGGCTTGAAACCGATTGTAAGGCGTTAATTGCTACCGATAAGCCACCATCCGTGCCATTTTTAAAACCTACTGCAGACGACAGGCCGCTGGCCATTTCGCGGTGAGTTTGTGACTCAGTAGTTCTTGCTCCAATCGCAGACCACGAAATCAAATCTTGCATGTATTGCGGTGAAATGGGGTCGAGCGCTTCGGTAGCTGTAGGTAAACCCAGCTCAGCTATGTCGAGTAGCAACTTGCGCCCAACGTGCAGGCCTTCTTGAATTTTAAAAGAATCATTTAAGTGTGGGTCATTGATAAGACCCTTCCAGCCCACCGTGGTACGAGGCTTTTCGAAATAGACCCGCATAACTATAAGCAGGCTATCTTGCACTTTATCAGCCAGCACTTTCAATCGCTTGGCATAGTCCAAAGCTGCTTTTGTGTCGTGTATCGAGCAGGGGCCTACCACCACTATCAGCCGATGATCCTTTCGGTCAAGGATGTTACGCACTGCTTCGCGCCCTTCAGTGACAGTTTTTGAGGCCAACTCGCTTATTGGAAGCTCGCTTTTGATTTGCTCGGGTGAAATCAATATTTCCTGAGAAACGACATTTAAGTCTTCTACTTTACTCGTCATGGTGCTGATACCGCATAATCAGTTAATTTAAAGCAGCGCATTGTACTGGATTAGAGTCGTAGAAAGGAGCTTGAATCGGTATTTTATCTTCTCTGTTTTGTTTAACTGTTGGAAATGCTATTAATTTATGCTGTGGAGTTAAGGGGAAAGCAGCATCTATGGCAACAGGTTGCGCTATTAAAAAGGGGTCCTGGTTTTGCGGATCTCTTGCAGATTCATGGGAGTTGGCGCGCCATATTGAAAACTCTCGCCGTATAAAATTATTACCTTATTCTTAAAGTACTTCATAGCGAGAGCAAGTACATTTGTGCGCCACCATCTTAAATTTAATGACTAAATTCTCTTGATTTCTTTCAAAATTGTAACTGCATGGCTTTCACGGTTAATATGTACTAACTTTTTTATTCACACTTTAGTGTCAATATAAATAGCAAGTTTTTTTTTATCGATTTCTACGCTTTAGAGCCGGCTATATTCTATAAAAACTCGATAACGCATTGATATATATAAATAATATATTTTTTGACTAAAATATAGTCAGCTCTGCGAATTGCAGTAAAAATCAAATATTCAATGGGTTTTCAGCAAGATATCCACCAAGTTATCCACAGTAATTGTGGAAAAAAATGGATTGGCATTGCTAGTATTAAAACGTTTCACCATTCGGTATTAAAATTGTGTTTGAGGCGAAAAACGGCAAATTTCTGTGCTACGAAGGAAGGTGGGTGGGGCTGAATATAAGTTTCTCTTGCTTTACTCAGGAGGAAACGGTTTTGAAATGAGTATTTCTCGGGCAAAAAAAAGCCCGAGGTTTCTGGGGGGAATACCGTCGGGCTAGGACCATTAGGAGTGAAACATTAAGGAGCGTATCCTCAACAAGCTACAAGTAGCTCTACCAGCAACATCGAACACTTGGGGGAATGCATGTTGCTGCATACTTTAAGTATCGAACATATTTGGAATTTTGCCAGGTCCTAGAGTGTGATTTTTAAACCGATTACGTCTATTTGTCGTTAAAATTAAAAAATCCCGACATAACAGCGAACATAAGGGCATAACAAAGTCAAAAAGTGATGATAATTTAGTATAGCGGACACTTAGAATTTAGAGACTAGCCTTTTTGATGCGTAAAGTAGCTTATGGCAACCAGTGCGCATACGCAAAATTAAACCTATTTTTGCGTAATTATATTGTTGGCGCGATAAAGGCTCTCGTTTAAGTTAAGCGCGGTATCTGTGCGTGGAAACCATGAGTCAATATTTTGTTGGAGGTTTCTTAATTTGCTCTGACATGCCGAAAACTGGGCGGTGATGGGTTCGTAACCCATAGAAAAATCATTAATACTCAGTTTCGCTAGTTCATTTAGCTCATCATTAATGGTTGAGACAATATCAAACACGGTATCTTTTTGTGCGATCGAGTTCGCATCCCAATAGGCAGCCGTTAGAGCCTTCAATAGCTCGTTCAGGGTTTCCATTGCGTTAGAAATTGTAATTCGTTCCATAGGTCAACCTTTACCCGTCAGTCAGTCAGTTAGTTAGTTAGTAAAATCTGCACTGAAGTATAGTATCTATTCAGTTGTTGGTAAGTTAGGCGCAGATTTTATGGCGGTTCTAGGTTAATCGGTCTTATTAAGCCCTCTTGTGCAGTAGAAGCAATAAG
>JBLHGN010000127.1:0-9823 GCA_047616325.1 Lentisphaeria bacterium | reverse complement strand
CGTACTAAAATTAGGCCAATAAAGCTCGGTTTGATGTAAATGCGGGTGTGCCAGAAAAAGCTGTACAAAAACCAACCAAAAACACGCATTCTAAGTAACCCCCAAATCCCATTCACTATCTGACCTGCATTCATCAAGCTCGGCACAACCCCCACCACACGCACTGAGCGCAACAAGCCGAACCACCTTCCGGTGCCTTCGCCTGCCGGGAGCGGGTGCAGAGCGACCATGGATGGCTTGAGCGTGCCCGGAAGGTGGTTCGCTTGTTGCGCGGGGCCAGATAAAGAAGCTTAAGTGGATAGCCACATCAGGAAGCAATGCCAGCCCGAAGAAATCTGTACATGGCGAGGTTGCCCCGCTTATAGCTCCCTCCTGTTCTTACGTAGCAATAAGAGAAAGTCAGTCTGTGAACTAAATCACACGCAAGTCCATCCAACCTGTCTTACTAATTCTCTTCAGAATATACTGCTCGAGCTAAATCAACTTACAACCATAAACAAAGTGGAAAAGGAATATCCCTCATGCCCGCCTATCTTCATTACCCAAACTCATCCTGCTCTCTTAACGACTTCGCCAAAAACACCTGTGTGAACCCAATCGACATCGCCACTTACACAGAGATTCTAAAGGCTACAAATAGACAAATTGCCAATCCTGATGGCAAATATAGTAATAGTACGCCTTTTATAATCCCCCAGAGCGATAAGACCAGCGACATAAGCATACCGGTCTGCTCCTTTCAGCAGCATGAAACTTTAAAACACCTTAGCATGACTATTGGTGGTGCTGGAGTAATGGCTGTGGCTGACCTTTTATGGGAAACGAAAATTCCTGATTATGTAGGCGATATGAACACCTTTGGCGGCAATGGTATTGGAGCCGCGGCAAGTTCATCAAATTTCGTGTTAAAGGATATCGCTCACTACGACAAACTTTTAAAGGAATTTCACGATTTAAAAAATCATAGTGCTGCACAAGCGACACTTAGCCGAAAAGAAGCCGAGCTCAAGCGCGCCTTTAATAAAATGAACAGCACACTTAACACTAAAGGGCAGCAACTTTTACATAAATATGCTTTTAAAACAAAAGAGGTGGTGAATCAAACTGGAAGAGTAGTGAGAGAATCAATACCCATTAGCAGCATGGGCGACGTTCAAAAATTAACCAAGTTTGCAGGAGCAGCCCGAGTGGCGGGGCCAGGTTTTATTGTCTTGGACGGCTATTTGCGAGCCAACGATGTCCACAGCATGTATAAAGCCAAAAATTCGCAATGGAAACGCCAAGCCGTAGTGCAATCTACAGCATTTGCTGCTGGAATAGCCGCAGGAATAATTATTGGCATTATCTTCGCGCCAATAACAGGTAGTATTATTATCACTCTGGCAGTTGCGGGGACGGTTGGACTAGCGGCTGATTATGGCGCAAAATCTATTTCCGGAAAACTATATGATGGTTTGACAAAATGACCGCAGATGATTGGCAACTGGCGCTAGCTTTTGTAGGCGCCATATCAATACTGTTCATGCTGGCATCTATTCCAGTCTTGCGCCTAACACTTGATCGAAGGGTTCGAAAAGCGCTGCCGGCTGACAAAGTATACGATTCCTATCTTGACTGGTACGGCGGCCTTGGCCGCTCAATTATGTTTGGGCTTTGTTGCGTATTCTCCCATATTAACAATGCTCCGATGTATAGAATGCTATACGATGATTTTGACGTTAAACGTTACGCCAACGGTTTTGAAAGGGCTATTTCGTATTTCATGGTCATTGGCCTTTTAGTTTTTATTCTTTGCATAATTATTATTTTTTTAACGGATGTGTTTAATATATTTGAATGGTGACAAGAGAAATTAGCACGAACCTGAAGAGTTCGGCCGCGCAAGGTAGCATTCACAAACTACCGCGGCAGAAATTGCTAAATTGGCAATCGTATTCGAAGCTCTACTTCAAGCCTCTTCCGCTGTACAGGTATTTCAGCGCGTTGACGAAAAAAAGTATGCGCAATTTGTATAGAACATTCATTTATCTTGCTTGGCTTAGCCCAATAATTTCCGTGGGCGCATGTGCGGAACAAAGCCCGCCGGTCTCACAACCTTTAGAAGCTGTGCCTTTAAAAGCACAACCACAAGCACACTCTACACCGGCAGATTTTCCATTAGCGTCTAATAGCGAAGCTCTTCCATCGGAATGGAAAACGCTTAGTCATGAACAGTGGCGCAAAGTACTGGGAATTGAGAAATGCGACATCGACATCGACATCGACACCCATGAAAAAGAGTCACGTTATCGTTATTTTGTGGATTTAGCGCCCGCCTTTAAAGCCCTGTTAATCGCCTGTGATCAAGGCGCCTATCAGGATGCTTATCGTATATTTATTGTTAATGAAAACAAGGCAACCGTTGCACCCGTGAGCATCAAAACACCAGACAGTGAACAAACAAATACGCTAATTCAACCAGACTTAGTTTGGGGTAATGTGTTTTATGAAACTGGCAGCGAAAATATTGAACTCACTTATCTTTCTGCCGGTAGTGGTGCATGCGGGTATCGCGCTTTGTATCCCTTGGATGAATTTGTAAACCTTAGCGAACCCAAACCCCGTAGTATTTTCGCAGACACAGACTGCTACAACGGTGTGTTGGTGGAGCAGTGGCCAGAGATCTTTTTTGATAAATAGAATATTCATACGCCCGCTCGCACCGAGCGCTACAAGCCGCACCACCTTCCGGTGCCTACGCCTGCCGGGAGCAGGCGCAGAGCGACCATGGATGGCTTGAGCGTGCCCGGAAGGTGGTGCGGCTTGTTGCGCGGGGCTGGCGAAAGAACCTTAAGTGAATAGCCACATCAGAAATAAAATCCCTTGGGCCCATGTCATAAACCTTTTTGTTTTCACATGCCATCGCTCCTGCGCATCCATGCGCCCGCGAAATTAGTGCGTCCATGCACGTTAACGATTACAGAGTTCTCTTTGTGTCATAAGTGCCTGATATTCAGCCATGTTGATTCTCCAGTATATTTTAGTTGAACAAGTCCCAATTTGGGACTACCATTGAATCTATGAGAATCATTGCCTTGTCAACACTGAAAGCTTTCTGGGAAGAGCACCCAGAGTACATGGATGCTAAAGAGCCAACGCTAGCGTGGTATCGCCATGCGTTAGCGGCTGACTGGAGCGCGCCTGCTGACCTTAAGCAGGATTTCAGAAATGCCAGCATCCTCAAAGATGGACGTGCGGTTTTCAATATTGCAGGAAATAAGTATCGATTGGTCGTTTGGATCAACTACGCCTATCGCGTGGTGTACATTCGGTTTATCGGCACCCATACGCAATACGACAAGATTGATGTACACACTATTTAATTGCCCCAATAGTTAGAAACGAGAGGTACAAACTATGGACATCAAACCAATTAAAACTGATGCCGACTACCGAGCGGCATTAAGAGAAATTGAAAGCCTTATGATGGCTGCCCCTGATACACCAGAAGGTGAAAAGCTGGATGTGATGGTAACGCTTATCGAGGCCTATGAAGCGAAGCATTTCCCAATGGAATTGCCTGATCCCGTTGAAGCCATCAAGTTCGAAATGGAGCGTAAAGGCCTAACGGTGAAAGATCTTGAGCCCATGATTGGTAAGAGCAACCGTGTGTATGAGATTCTCAACCATAAACGTTCGCTCACACTGAAAATGATTTGGAAACTGCATAAAGGATTAGGCATTCCTGCGGAGTCCCTGATCAAGCCGCCGCAATCGCATGCTTTATAGCGCAAACCCTCAAAGCATTGCAGAGATCGATGCGAAGCTCGCTGAGTTAAAGGGGACGGAGGGATTAAATTTTAACCGCCACTTTTAACTCATAATCCAAATAAAATGGTTAATAAATAATCCCTCCGTCCCCTCTTTTGGTGTGGTGGGTCACGCTTTACGAAAACTCGCCTCGCTTCACATAAATATTATGCGAAGATCAACCGCCAAACGGCGTAAATCCAAACCAGCATACTAGTGGGATTTTTTTCAGATACCGCATACAAGAAGATGATCGAGCTTTCGTCTGATACCAAAAATAAAGTGGGAAGGTAGTTGTACAAAAGTGACCCAGGGAAATATAAAGGTTTTACGCGAACAGATTGTACTACTTTTGTTCTTAACGTATTAGAACACACTTATACCGAACTGGGTCGTGCAGATATTGCGAAAAACCTCCGAAATAGCAGGGATACTCGCGGTTTAGATACCAACCCTAAATTTTATGGGGATCTGCTATTCAAAAAACTGGTAAATATTCATGGCTGGAAGGGAATATACTGCACACCCGACAAATACCATCCGAACGACGGCAACGAAGAACACCCTTTTGCAACCCACAGCGTATTAAAATCGTGTCAATATGCCGGTGTACCCGTAGATTTCACAGTATTGAATTACAACCCAACACCTAAAACAGACCCCAACTTCCAAAAACTTATCGATTATATGGGTGAACAAAAATTAAATGTACTCGATTTAACCGTTTTGAGAAACGTAAAATTCGGAGTTGGCATGAGTTCTAAGGGAATGCATAACTGGCTCTTCTCTCAAGGATCCGTCTATGAAGTTCACTGGAGGGGTATCGGCAGCAACTTATATGAAATTAGAAAGCTACTTAATTTTCCCTGGAATTCCAATTTAATAATAGTGCCACCAGATATGGCCCCATTTCTTACAATGAGTCGCCTGAAATGCTCATAAAATATAATCGTATTTTTGCCCTTACTTTAGTTTTTTTCTTACGGCTGCGTGCACAGCAACGAACAATGCTGCTAGCCATAATTTTATTGTTTTAGACTAAAAAAATTTTGGTCAACTGGATATTGCAGAAGAATTAATTGGGCCAAATTATTGGCAATGGGATAACGACCACTACAGTCAACCGCAAAAATTTGATATTAAGGTGGTTGTCTATCGCGATATGGCACTAGATAAAGTTAAAGAAATGTTCCCTGTAGACGAGCAAAATGAAAAGGATTATCGCTATGTTCAATACACAGTCGCGATGGATTGGCACGACAAGCACATTGACCAATTTAGCGAAGATTTAAAAAATTCCGCTGGTGATAGAGATATTGCGTTCTACTTTCTAAGAAAACTTTATGCAAATGCGTTAAAAATTGAACGTACTCTTCGACAATGACCTGAATTACATGGCGACCTGAACCACGTGAACACCCATGGCAGTCATTCAATATTTCCCGCACTAAAGACAGACCACAACCCGCACTGAGCGCAACAAGTCGAACCACGTTCCGGTGCCTTCGTCTGCCGGGAGCAGGCGCAGAGCGACCATGGATGGCTTGAGCGTGCCTGGAAGGTGGTTCGGCTTGTGACGCGGGGTACGGCAGGATGGAAGGCCTTGGGGTATGCGGGGATGGATACGCCGGGATGGATGTCGTTAGGGGGATTAGTCGGCATGGGCACGTCGGAAGGCGGCTTCGCCTTTTCCGACCTACGGGTTTTAATGCGCATAATTTAAGTGGACTGCCACACTATTAATCAAGTTAAAGGTGACGGAGGGATTAAATTTTAACCGCCACTTTTAACGCATAATCCGAATAAAATGGTTAATAAATAATCACTCCCTTTTTTTGACCCGTCCCCTTTTTTGTTGTCCCCTTTTTTGTTAGCTGCCAGGTTCAGGTCTATTAATCTCTTGAATTTCCCGCCCCAGAAAAAAGCTAATGGCGGTTCTAATAATCACCAAAGCAGAAACAAATGCCAAGTCCATCAATTCACGCGTTAACACCGTGTGAATAATATCCGAGGCGATCATAAATTCTATACCCAGTAAAATATAAGTGCCCAGTTGCACGCGCACGTGCTGACATGCCATAAGGCCCTCAGCATTCGCAAAGCGCTTTAATTCCACGCGAATAAAACCAAAGGCCGAAATAGTAAAGCCGTACAAGATAATAAGAATGCCGAACAAGTCGATATAGCGGGCAATATTTTCAAGTACGTGTTCGATAGTTTCCATGGAATTCCCCTTTACACCAATTGCGCATCGGTAATAATTTCTACAATAGCCGGGCCATCGTAAGCGGCTGCCTGATCAATAGCGGCTTCCAATTGGTCGAAGCTTTCCACTTTAAATCCTTTACCGCCACACAACTCGGCAAAGGCCGCAAACGAGGGGTTGACCAAAGAGGTTTGCCATACCTGCCATTCACCCGACATTTGTTCTTTGGAAATTTTTCCCAGCTCGTGGTTGTTGAGCAATATGTGGGTGATATTCATGTTGTATTTAACAGCTGTGGTGAAATCGGCCAGGTATTGGCCAAAGCCACCGTCGCCGGAGACGGAAAAAACAGGGCGCCCACGATATTCTGGCTCGGCTTGAGTGGCAGCCCAGGAACCCATGGCGGCGGGGAAGGAAAAGCCAATTGAGCCCAAATACCCCGACATCAACACGCGCTGGCCGCGCTTGGTTTCAAAATAGCGACCGAAGCTGTAGGTGTTATTGCCCACATCCACCGCGATGACCGCATTGGCAGGTACCTTTTCCGACAGCACTCGAAATACGCGCGCCGAATTTAAGCCTTTACCACGGTCGTCTTGCTCGCGGCTTAATTTTTCCTCTCGCCACATGGACCAGCGCTGAGCAAGTTCAGGGCCTTGATCGATAGCGGCGACTGCTTTTGGCAATTGCTTGAGAATGGCATTTACAGTGACCGATATTTCCCCCCACACGGGGAATTCCACCGGATGAAATTTACCCAGGGCCATTTGTTCAAAATCCACTTGCACAGTACGTTTGCCTTTCTCAATGCCGGTATGATTGGAAAAGGATGCGCCGAGCACAATTTGTAATTTACATTCATTCATAAACCAACTGGCGATAGGGGTGCCCGAGCGACCCAACACGCCAGCGGCCAAAGGGTGCTCATCGGGCATTTGCCCCTTGGCTTTAAAGGTAGTGACCACTGGGCAATTAAGGCGCTCGGCTAATTTAATAATGGCTGGCATGGCGTCACGCGCGCCGTAACCGACGATAATAAGTGGACGTTGTACCTCGGCAATTTCGTTAATGACATTCTGTAATATAAGTGGGTCTGGCATGATATTCGAGGAAGCCAAGCGACCTTCGGCACTGGACGCTACAGCCTTGTCGCCCGCGGGCAAGGTTTGCACTTCGTCGGGGAAAATTAAATGCGCCACATCGCGTTTTACTACTGCATTTTTCATAGCCAATGTCATCAACTCGGCATGGCGAGAACTCGGTAATACGGTCTGACTAAATTCGCTGACGGCAGAGAAGGCACTAGCAAGATCCACTTCCTGAAAAGCGCCAGGGCCGAGCACCTGGGTATCCACTTGCCCGGTGAGCGCAAGTACAGGAGCGCGATCGACTTTGGCGTCCCACAGCCCGGTTAGCAAGTTAGTAGCGCCGGGGCCGGCAATGGCCAAACAGGCAGCGGGTTTACCGGTCAATTTGGCATAACCCGAGGCGGCGAAGGATGCACTGCACTCGTGCCTTACTCCAATAAAGGTCAAACGCCCTTTGGCTTCTTCTTTACGCAAGCCCTCGGCCAAACCTAAGTTAGAATGGCCAACAATACCAAATACATACTTAACCCCCCAATTGGTCATGGTTTGCGCCATTACATCGGAGACGGTCGACACTTCCGGTGCTTCTTGGGCGACGGCAACGTATATGCCGTCTTCGCGTACTTCCACATCAAATAATTCTTGACCCGAATCTTCGTGGCCCCCCGGCGGCTTACCTGTGAGCGGATCAAAATCCCACCCATGCCATGGGCAGCGCAACCAACATTTACCTTCTACGCCCACTTCAATTGAACCCTCACCTAAAGGGCCGCGTTGATGGGGGCAATGATTATCCATGGCAACGTATTGCCCTTCGTGGTGTACAAGGCAAATAGATTTGGTACCGGCTGTCACCGTTTTTACTCGGGTCTCGGCCAAGTCATTGAGTTCCGCTACTTTGTGCCATTCACTGGTATTTGCAATGTTCATGTTCGCTTAGTCTCAGGTTCAGGTTCGGGTTCGGGTTTAAAGATCGCAGTGCATTTTATTTTCGTTGGCGAGCGCCATCGCCAAAGTGTCGCCGTAATGGTTTCTTTCACTGTCTGTTAACTGTCTGGGAAGCTCTTGACTCATGCGCAAATAAAGCAGATCGCCGCGCTGCTCAAGCTCGCCATTAATTTCCACAGGAAGGCCAGCGATGGGTGCCACTACGTGCGAAGCGCTGGTGCCGTCAGGCAGAATTAACACGTATGCGTAGCTGTGATTGTCGGAATATTTGGCCACCAAAATCGGCGGAATGCCACCCTTTAAACAGAGGCTTGCACAGGCGCGATGCACTTTGCCTGCTCCAGGCTTCATTACCCCGAGAAAACATTTTGAATCGACAATTTCCCCCTTAAGCGAAATGTTGCCCAAGCTACTGACCACTGGTGGCACTAGTGTTTTTGCGGCATTTGTCACTTCAATATCTGAAGCATCTTCCAGCTCCAACATCAACCAGTCGCCGCGTTTAATAGGGAAGCCGCTTACCGTGACGCTTTGATTGGCAAATGATGCGGCGATATCCAGTGCGGAGTGTTTTCCTAGCTTCACTAGCAATACCGACGAGGCGGCGGGGTCATCGATATGCAAGACCGGATAGGGATCGATACTTAACGTACCGGTTAAGGTGATTTTTTCAAAGGCATCCCACTGGCCACGCCCGACACTTTCCTGTGAACTGGACAGCCACACCGCCACACTCGCAGCCAAAATAAGGAGCGCTACCATTAGCGCTTTATTAAAAGTGCTTAGGCGAACGGGCATGCTCAAATAGCCGACAAAAAACTCACGATCTTGTTTTTCTATTTCGCTTTTTTTAGGCATTTTGCTCTTCTCCATTAGCGCTAACATGCTCAATCTCGGTCACCCTTCTTTTGGTGCCGCGCGGCAATGCTTTGGGGTCGAGCAGCACACGATCACCATCGAGACTTAAACGATAGGTTGCTACTTTCTCGGTGAAGGGTGGAGGCGAGCAGCCGTCTTCGGGACGGTATTGGAAACCGTGCCATGGGCAGGTAATGCAATCTCCCACCACCTTGCCTTCGCCCAAAGGCCCATTTTGATGCTGACAAGCATTGGAGACAGCGGCGATTTTGGTATTTTTATAGCGGAATACCGCAACGCGTTCGCCAGTACCCACCGTCACAATAATCGCGCGATTGTTAGGAATGTCTCGCCAAGAACCCACGTCCACCCATTCGGTAACGGGAATGCCACGATCCAGCGGCGCCGTCTTGAATGCAGCAACGACGTGCAGGCTACCAACAAGTGCAACACTTGCGAACAACATTAAGGGCACCATACCCGTATTAGATTCCTGCAGCGCGCCCAAGGCTATGTGCACTACCAACAATGCATAAGCGGGATAAACGCCCATGTGTAAGGCTTTCCATAAAGGGCTGCCTAAATTGGCGTTCCAAAAATCGTGACTGGTGGAAGCCATTAAAATAATAATGATAAGTGCCAAAATACCAAAAGGCTGAAACGGTATATCGGTAATAGAAAGAATTTCTGGCGGTGCGGTAAAAATGGATATTATTGGATTTTCCACACCAAATCCGTGATACCACATTATCGCTAACAAACCATGCAGTAGCGCAACTATACACATCGACACGCCAAAGTGACGGCGGTTGTAAAGTAAAGGCAAAAAGCGTTCGTCCAAGCGCGCTAAAGGGCCTATGCAGAGTATGATAGACAACATTAAAAAAGCGCAGGTAGCGAAGGCTCGTATTAATATAATTTCGAACGACAATGC
>JBLHGN010000126.1:0-9823 GCA_047616325.1 Lentisphaeria bacterium | reverse complement strand
GCATTAGTAGTCTTTTTCGAAAAATTTTGGGAGATCTTATGTCCATAGATACAGCAATTCTAAAAGAAATAGAAATGCTCGTTTTGTTTAGCCCGGAAACTATGCGAGAGGGGATTAAAGTTCATAAATCAGCCGCGGACGAAAATATAGACGCAATACAACGGCTCTTTGCCAAAGGTTTGACCACTCAAAATGACGGTGGTTATTTAACGAGCTTGGGTATAGATGCCGTTGAGCATGTTCATAATTTGCTCACCATCCTAAAGCCTTGATCGGTCTTTTGTTTGAAAAATTACGACTTGTTGTCGTAAAGTGCTAATTGATCAATTCGCTTATCAATTTCACTTAGAAGGTGTTGGTAGGCACTTGATTCGAGGCTGGTATATTGTAATTTGAATTCAACTTCATTGAGGTTTTCTGGTAGCCCAGCTATTGTCGGAAAGAAATCTGATTCCAGTATCCCCTCAAGCGTTCGGAGCTGCAGTAGTCTTGCACCATTAGAAGAGTGCATAGCCATTGACGCAAAGCGTATTCCCGCCTTGTCTGCCGCAATGTCTGCAAAACTAAAGCCGCTGTAATTGCCACTGTCCATAATCTCTTTGATTTCTCCTAAAGAAAAGCTAATTCCTTTATCGGATAGAATTTTTAACGCAGCGGCATAAATAAAATGTTTTGCTAGGTCGTTGCGTCCTGCTACGGAAAGTTTCGGTACGTGAGTTGCATTTAAACGCCTGACTTTCAGCCCTTCGACAAAATGTCGAAACACCCCCGCGCCTACTTGTACGCCAAGTGCGTAAAGTGCAGCTTGGTTTTCATCGCTGGCGGCTAATCCGTACTTTATAGTTTGTGAGTGAGTCTCTGCAAATAGTGCATTCAAGTAAATGCTTAACGATATTTGTTGGTTCGGTAGTGATCGAGTCAGCGTAACGAGAAAATCTAAGTAATATTGAATTCGTTCGCTATTTACAGGGCCGTCTTGACCGTAGTAGCTTCTAAGTCGCTGCGCAACTTTTGCAATGCCGGCTTGAAAGTATTCTGGTGGCTGAAACACAAAGCGAATAGATGAATTATCTATTTCTATATTGGAAACGCCATCGAGTAGGCTGCGGCCGTAATTTTTACCCGCCACCACTTCAATTAGCTTTTCGAAAACATAGTTGCTTAACCCATCGAACAAAGGGATTCGGCCGACCTTTCCGTTGTGCCATAGGAACCCGTTCGGGGTTGGTAGCAGGGTGGCTTCACTGTTAATAAAAAAATCATACCCGATTACATTTACCTGCGACGTAAAAGCAAACGTAGCCGACGAGTTTTCGATTTTTAATGCGCTGACAACACCTAGGTGGGTGCGGTTTACCATAGCCAGAATGCTATTTATTTCGGCTTCCGAGGCGGTAATTTTTATAGGGCGATGGGAATTTATTACTTGGCGACTTATGCGCGTTAGAGAATCCGCTGCACGACGAGCTTCAATGCTGCTTAGCAGTGACTTCCCCTTCAATTTTGGGGAGCTGTTTAACAGCAGCGCTGCCAATGTGGCTGCCACCACCAATACAAATACTATGATTATGCTCAGCCACCGGAGCGCTAATCTGTACCGTTGGTTTGACATGTTTGGTGATGTTGGAGACGACTGCATTTTATGGTCATTGATCTTTAATGTGATAATTATGACAAGGTCTGCCATTTTTTTTGCGAGAAACACAAAAATATCTACAGTCTATAGAAGCCCCCGAAATAATTGGCATTATTTAAATGCCAGCCCGCGGCTTATGTGAAACCGAGTATGAACAGACTTGGGAGGAATTGAATGTTTTAACCTAAATTAGTCAGTTGATTCTACTGTGGCCGCCTAACGCGCTGAAAATAAAGCGTCTTTCACTTATTTGAGGCTCACCCATAGGGTGACTATGCGATCCTCTCAAAAAAGCAAAATTCGTGTTATTTTCAGCACCTTAGACGCCCTCGCTACGATCCAACTGATTTATTTAGGCCTAAGCTTCATAAACAAGATGAAGCCTAAAATTTCGGGTGGTCATTGTCAACAAGCGGATTAGGCCGATATCGACTTTTGTGAGCTATATGTATACGAGTAGCGCAGTAAGCGGCATTTGCTGCGTATGCGATCGTACTAAGATTAGCGTGTTGTACCGCGGTTATAGCTCAGGTTATCGAATTTAGCTATTGGCATAGAGCGGCTTCAACGTACTGGCATCCCTCAAGATACGTTCATTTGAACGTATCCAAGCGCTTAGACGTTCAAAAAAATGCTTTCCATTGAATGGTGTGTCATTTCGCGGAGAGTACAAAGCCTCATCAATACTTTGAATGAGGCGACCTAACTCGTCGTCGTCTATTAAGCGATGAACATCATCTAGTGTCAGTACCTTGGCGTCTGGCCAGTGAGTTGCTGACCATTGAATCAAAGCTTTGCGCAATTCCGCCGTATCTAACACCGCACCATCTTGTTTGACGCGCTTTAAACATAGCTTCTTGAGCAATGCGAAAGTATGTTTTTCGTTGGCTGGAGTGCTGTTGTTATCTTCTCCATCCGTCTGGGCGCGCTGATGGGCCAGCGCAGCAACGCTGCGCCACCAAAAGAAAGACAGTAGTACGCAAGCAGCTAGAAGGGCTAGTGATGACCAGCGCCATAGCGAAATCTCTGCTTTTATTGCGTCTATGTACTCACTGTCCAGGTTTGAATTTGTATCGGTTTCGGCTGCATTAGCGCCGCTGTTTTGGCTTGTCAGGGTGTTGGCGGCTGTGGGCGCACCTTTGGCAATGACAGTTCGTTCGGGAATCTCGGCGACTTGCACTTGCTTGGTTTCTTCATCCCACCAGGTAACTCTTATAGCTGGAAGTACCGTTCGACCATTTTCTGAAACAACAATGGCCGCGCTTTCAATTCGCGACGAGTTAAAGCCTGTATCTAATTTTTGATCGTCGAGTTTGGCTTGGTCATTGTATATTTTTATCGCATCGTTCGCGGATTCCCGTGCCATTTGCGGCAACTGTGAAGACATTAAACCTTTTGCCTTTAATGTAATGGTGCGAGTGATGGGTTCTCCGACTTTGAAATTGCTGGGATCTTTGTTCCATTTTTCTTCCAGGGTCAAAGCGCTCGCAGGTAACCACGGCACATTGTTAGGGAATTCAGCGGGTTGCGGTAGTACTTCTATGCTCTTTTTATCGGTAACCTGACGATTAATCTCATAGCGTCCAGTAGCACCAAAAAATGAATTGCTGCGTTTTGTGCTGGCAATTTTTAAATCCCAGGTTAGTGGCGGAATGGTTAACTGGCCGCTGGTTTGTGGGAATAGGGCGTAGTGAAACTCTACAATGCGATAGCTTTTCCCATCGATAATTCGTGAATAGTTTGAATCTGGCAATGTTTCGTTGATCACATTGTCCAGTTGCAATGGTTCAGCGTTTAGTGATGTAACATTTTTGGAGTAGTAAAGGCGATAGGTTAAAAGTATTTGTTCTTGTACGTATACCGTATTTTTGTTCAATATTGTTTCTACGAACACATCTTTCACTGAGCCCGTAGGTGCCTTTGTCGGTGGTAGTGCTGTTATTTCAATGGCGTCGCTTATACTTCCACCATACGTAAAAGAAGGTATTAAAAGTTTGCCCTGTTTTCTTGGGAATAGAATTAGGGTCCACTCGGTAAAGGAAGTGACGCGGCCATTGATATTTTTAAACTGGTTACTTTGGCCTGTATTTTTTATTTCAAAGTTAAGGGTCAGCTGCGAAAAGTCTGGACTAGCATTGGTTTGATTGCCGTTATAGCGCACTATTAGCTGTAAGGTTTCTTCAGTGGTGATGGTGTCTCGGTCCACCGATGAGCTGAGTTCTTGAGCTTGGCAGAACCACGAAAGACTAAGTAATATAGGTAATAATATTATTTTTATGATCATAAATATTCGGCGTGTGTGTTGGAGTAAGAGTAAAAGTAAAAAATTCAGCAGTAAGATGGCACGGTCAATAGCGCTGCTCTTTAGTGTTTCTAGTAAGAATTAATACCATTGATATCGAAAATCACCATCGTTGCTTCTCGGAGGTGCCTGGGACCTCGAAGCGTGAATTGATTAGTTCGCGCTTTCGCTGCTGGGATTCATACTGAAATTTATTGCGCATCAGTCCGCTTGGATCATCGGGTACTTTTCTAAGCCACTGATCCAAAGCCTGTTGTTGTTCTTTTTCGTCATTTTGTTGCTGGGTTAATTGCATTTTTTGAGGCTGTGCTTGTTGCTCGTTTTCACCCTGCTCCTCGCTCTCTTCCGCTTGTGCATTCTTTTGCGCTAACTCATTCTCTTTTTGGTCTTGTTCAGCGCTCTGCTCTTGCTGCTCTTTATCTGGCTGTTTATAGTGTTCATCCAAAGATTTCTTCTGCTCTTCGTTTAGCGCCTGCTTGTCTTGGTTTTGTTCAGATGAATTTTCGTTATCAGCTTGGCTATCTTTCTGTTCGCTATTTTGTTGCTCAGAGTCCTTTTGCTGGTCTTGTTTGCTGTCTTGGTTCTCTGAGTTTTGCGATTGATTTTCGCTGCTCTCACCTTGCTGTTGGTCGTCGCCGCCTTGTTGATCTTGCTGCTGGCTTTGCTCTTCCAGTTGTTTTAATTTTTCCGCTATAGTTCGGTTCTCTTTAGCATCACTAAAGTCACTTTGCGTTGCAAGTGCTTGGTCGTACGCCGCTATTGCATCGTCGTATTGGCCTAGTTGTGTAAGTGCATTGCCTTGATTGTAAAAATCGTTGGATTCTTGGCCCTGTGAAAAGTTTTTTTGCGCTTCCTCAAACTTTCCCGCTTTATAGTTAGCCGTGCCTTGCCAACCGGGGTTAGTGAAGGTGGTGGCTGCCTTTTCCGCTTCATCGTTTCCCAGCAGTTGCCGTGCTTGTTGATCTTTTGTTTGCCACAAATCATTCCAGCTCAAGGCCTGCGCGTTGGGCGGTTGTATAAACATGAAAACAACTAGGCCAGACAATAGCCAGCCGCGGCGAAATGCAAATGCGGCAATGGGCAGTAAACATAAAACCAGCCATGGGCCTTGTTCCTGCCATGTATCGAAGTAGCGTTTGGTTTGGCGAGTTTCACCTGTACTGTGGGCCATGCCAAATTCCAATACTGTATTAATATCGAGCTCGCTATTTGAAAAGGGCACATAAATGCCGCCCATTTTAATTGCCGCGTCGCTCAGTTCGGTCTCATCTAGTTTGGCGACAACAATTGCACCCGAGTTATCGCGGGCAAAGCCGCCGCCAGCGATAGGAATGATCGAGCCCTCGGGTGTTCCAATACCCCAAACACTAATTTTGTGCCGTGTGGCGCGCGCTTGCTGTTCTAAGCTTGCGCGAGCGTCGGGGGCAATGCCATCGGTTAAAAACAGGATGTTTCCCTGGCCTATCCCAGCGTCTTTTAAAAGTGTTATCGCCATTTTCAGTGCCATTTCAGGCGAGCTGCCTTTGGTGGGCATAATTTCCGGATCCAATCCGGGCAAAAGGCTGATGATTGTTTTTGTATCATCTGTGAGGGGGGTAACGACATGCGCCTCACCTGCGTATGCCACCAAGCCGGTCAAACCTTCGTTTCTTGCGTGCAATAGATCGATAAGTTTTAATCGTGAGCGAACCAAACGAGAAGGCTTGATATCTTGTGCGTTCATAGACGGCGATAAATCCCACAATACAATCAGTGCCGAGGCGTGTTTTACGACGGGCTGCGGAATTTGTTTCCATGTGGGGCCGGCAATGGCAAGTGAAGCTACCACCCAGATCAGCAAAAGTGCAAAATAAGGAAAGCGAGTTCGCGATGTAAACTGGCCGTCCAGCAGATAGGGTAACAACCTTTCATCAATTATATTCTGCCATTGGCTACGTGCTCCCTGGTGGCGAACCAATAGCGCGCAAAATATTGCAGCAGCGGGAAGCGCAAGTAACCACCATGGGCGAATAAAATGAAAGTTTAATAATAGTTCACTCATGGTTGTGTTGCTCGTAACGGGGTAAAGCTTTTGCGATACATGCTTAATAGGGCTATAACGAAACTGGTGAGCAGTGCTAAAGCGAGCGGCCAGTAAAACAAGGAAGAGCGAGGACGATATACTTCGTGTTCTTGTTCAATGGGTTCCAAGGTGTCCAGCAATTTATAAATGCTTTCCAGTTCTGCAGGGTTGCGAGCGCGAAAATATTTGCCATCCGTGGACTTCGCAATGTAAGTTAGGGTCTCTTCGTCGAGATCGGCCGAAGGGTTTACCTTGCGTTCAAAATTGTTGAATAAGCCTGTCCGAACTTTCATTTCTTCTGCGCCTACACCGATTGTGTAGATCTTTACCCCGGCTTGTTTTGCTAGGTCGGCGGCCTGACGCGGTGCAACCTCGCCAGCGGTATTGGCGCCGTCGGTAAGCAGGATTAAAACGCGCTGAGATTCTGGGCGATCTTTTAAGCGTTTAATCGCTAAACCTATGGCGTCGCCTATGGCGGTTTTTTCTCCGGCGAAACCAAGTTGAGCTTCTTGCAGCAGTGTATCTACCGTAGTTCTGTCAAAGGTTAGTGGTGATTGCAAATAGGCGTTGGTGCCAAACAGTATTAAGCCGATGCGGTCGCTTTCACGTCGCTTTACAAATTCGCCGACGACGTATTTAACAATGAGTATTCTCGGAATCTGGTTGTCTTCTATCACCATGTCGGCCGTTTCCATGCTGCCTGATATGTCTACGGCTACAAGCAAATCTCGCCCGCTTGCCGGTAGGTCGACGGGGTCGCCCACCCACATTGGTTTGACGGCAGCACTTACCAGCATTAACCAAAGTAGGCAAAGAGCGCTTGTGTTTAGCCGTGAACGTTTGTCCATAATGCCATGACTGGCGCTAAGCGCAGATTCTACCCGATGATAAAAGGGCGTTCGTAGCGCAGCCTCTTCTCGGCTGGCTCTGGGAATTAAATAATAAATCACTAAAGGAAGCACGAGTGCCACAAAAGCCCACGGCCACTCAAATTGCAGCATGTTGACCTCCTGCAGATTGCTCGGCAGTGAATGCAATTTGATCGTGCGGCGTAAAAGTTGAGATCATTTTTTTAGAGAATTCTTTGGCACTTAAGTTTGTGTGAGCTTTGATCCATGTGTGAGTGGAATCTAGCAAGTGATTCAATTGTTCGTCGTCGGTAAATGAAGTGTTGTACACATTGTGATAGAGCGCCTGTTCAATAAAGCCTTCAAGTGAAGAGAAATGAAGTGATTTGTTGCATGTGGCGCTAAGCATATTCAGCCAAGTGTGCCCCTGAATTCCGGCAATCTTTTTGCGCGAGTAGGGATAGGCCGTAAAAAACGTTTGTTTTAGTAAGGTCATCACCTGTTTTACCACTGTCACCGTTATTTGAGCTTTTTCGTTAGCGCTTAGCGCGTTGGCATCCCCTGTGTGTGCTTGTTGATTTATCTGGTCTAGTGTGCGTAGTGCGAATTTCCTATAGGCCTTGCGTCGGAGCGCGCGAATAAGCCTGCTCGCTGCGAAATACGTCGATATAAGCACGATGGCCAATATTACCCACCAGCCAATGGCGGGGGGCCACCAGGAAATTTCAGTGGGTGTTTTTATCTCGTGTAACTGTGCCAGCAAGGCTTGTTTTTGTTGTGCAGCATCGGCGTGTTGAGGCATCTGCTGCATTTGAGCTGAAGCAGGTGGACTATTTAGAAGCGTGTTATTGTGGGGGCTGTTGTTAGGCATGGGTGTGTGACCCCGCGACTTTGGAATAGTGTTTTACCTTAGAATTTTCATTACTTTGCAATTTAGCCTGTGGTCGTTTACGAGATTTGTTGCGCGAGGTAAATAGGTCGGCGGCGACATCTTCTATCGTATCAGCGGTTGAGATAGAGGTAAAGCTAACCCCGGTCTTATTGCAGGCTTGACGAATATTGCAGCGATTCTGCTCAAAGGATTGTGTGAACGCTTCAGAAAACTCGCGTGATTGACCCGCGATGTTAAGTCTTTGCCCACCGTTGGATAAGCTCAAGCTTTTGTCTAGAGGGAGCACCTGCTCGAGTGTGTCAAATATCTGAACCATTGTTGTATCGGTGTGCCGGGCCAGCATGGACAGAGGTTCGCTACAACTGTCTGTAAAGTCGTGAAAATCGCTAATAATAAATACAGCGCTGCCAGGCTTGGCCACTCGTCGTAAATTTTTGATCATGCTTTCCAGGGTGTTGCGCTCAACCGTCTTTTTTCGTCCGCTTTGATCTTCGGAAAAAGGCGCGTATTGTTTAGCTTGTTCTACTCTTTCTTGCATGGTTCTCTGGGTAGTGTCATCGGTAATGTTTTCAGCGGAATAAACTGGTGAAGTGAGTTTTTGATTGTAGGCAAACAGTTGGTGCAATAATTCTAACACCGCGTGTTTTCCGCGGCGCGCGCGCGAATCGGTCCGTTCACAGTCTGAAAAAATGAGGGCGCCAATGCGGTCATTATTTGCCAGTGCCGTCCATCCAATTATGGCGGCGAGCTTGGCTGCGTGTACGGACTTAAACTCGTTCACGCTGCCAAAAAACATAGGTGCGCGCTGGTCGACAAGAATATACACTGGTCTTTCGCGTTCTTCCTGAAAGAGTTTGGTGTAAGGCTTTTGTGTTCTTGCCGTCACTCGCCAATCGATATTACGAATATCGTCGCCGGCCTGATATGGCCTTACTTCGGAGAATTCCATTCCGCGTCCGCGAAAGCTTGTTCTGCTGTCGCCATCCATCATCGCCACACTTTTCTTGCGCGTTTGCAAAGAGAGGTCTTTGGCGATATATCTTAAGCTAAGTAGGGCCTCTATATTTGTATAGGCGCCGTCTTCGACTTGGTTTTTAACCATGGGCCGAGGCTCGAATAGCTGATTTTTAAGTGTTCTATTTTTTGTTTTTTGGGTGAAAAACATAACGATTATATTTCTATCGTGTTTGATTAGTGCCGCATTAAGCCAACAAGGTTTCTTATGCGGTGTCGATGCCGTTACTGTTGTGTGACTGCACTCAAAGCCACTACAACAGTGGAACGCGTTTTATTAATTCATCGATAATGGCATCTGGCGTAAGGCCGTTGGCTTCCGCTTCAAAACTAAGTATTAGCCGGTGCCGGAACACGTCGTGCACTACTTGGCGCACGTCATCTGGGCTGACAAAGTCGCGACCATGTAGCAGAGCGTGTGCACGAGAGCAGCGGTCTAGGCCTATAGTTGCACGCGGGCTTACGCCAAATTCTAACCAGCCGGCAAGGTCGTTGCCGTAGCTCTGAGGCGAACGCGTGGCCATAGTGAGCTGTACGATATAGTCCTCAATGGACTCTGACATATGAATGTCGAGCGCCTCTTGTCTCGCGGCAAATAGTTCAGTTTGCGAGATGGGGCGAGCTAATGCGGGGCTTTCGTTGCCTTGACTAGCTTCAGCGCGGCATAGACGCAAAATTTGTCGCTCAGCAGAGGCGTCTGGAAAGTCGACCTTAACATGCATAAGAAAACGGTCGAGCTGCGCTTCCGGCAGAGGATAGGTGCCTTCTTGTTCAATGGGGTTTTGGGTGGCCATCACCAAAAATAGCTCGGGTAGTGGGTAAGTGGAGCGTCCCACGCTAATTTGTCTTTCGGCCATGGCCTCGAGCAGGGCCGATTGCACTTTGGCCGGTGCTCGGTTGATCTCGTCGGCAAGCACCAAATTATGGAAAATTGGACCCTGCTGAAATTCGAAGGTGCCGGTCTCGGGGCGGTATATATCCGTACCCGTAACGTCTGAAGGCAGTAAGTCTGGCGTGAACTGAACACGGTGGAAATCACCTTCGACGCCGTCTGCCAGGGTCTTTATCG
>JBLHGN010000125.1:0-9836 GCA_047616325.1 Lentisphaeria bacterium | reverse complement strand
AGGATTTCGTGATGTTCAGTACGGTCACAAGATTAATTTGAGCAGCGAAAAAAATGGTTTTATTACCTATTTAAGTATAGAAGATGGCAACCCTTCCGACAAAGATTTATTTCTTCCCGTACTGGAGCTCCATCAGTCAATATTACAAACAATTCCTGAAGCTGTTGTCGCTGATGGTGGTTACGCCAGCCGAAAAAATGTAGCAGAAGGTCGAGATATTGGAGTTAAGCGTGTCGTGTTTCATAAGCCGGTAGGTGCATCTCTACAAGAGATGGGGGTTAAGCAAAAAACGTTCGATAAATTACGGAATTTTAGAGCGGGAGTAGAGGGAAATATCTCAGAATTAAAAAGAGCTTTTGGTGCGAGAAAAGCAAAATGGAAAGGTCTCGACGGTTTTAAAGCCTTTGTATGGTCTGCGGTGTTGAGCTATAACCTTGTGCATTTGGCAAGATTACGTTCTGGTTAGGATGTAACGCTAACCAGAACATCGAATTTCTTCATGCAAAAGAATGCACTAGAGGAATCTCACGGCTCGAACAAAGTGAAATGGCGAACAATGAGTCGATGTGGTTGTTTTTTGATCCATGCCGAGCAACCTAGAATGGCTCGATACCAAGAAGTGAAGCAGTAATCGGCTATTCTCAAAAAACAGTCATTTATGGACGGGCACTAGTTAGTTGTATAGAAGGGCGGCCTGGTGTCCTATGGTTCTAATTTTTGTCGTTGCCCTATAACGCTTAGCGCCGCCACACGATAGGCCTCCGCTAAAGTCGGAAAGTTAAATATACTCTCTACGAATATGTCGACGTTGGCGTTGGCCATGAGCGCCATCTGCCCTATGTGTATTAGTTCGGTCGCACCCTCGCCAATAATCATCACACCGAGTACTTTTTCACCTTTGGTGTCGCATACTATTTTAAGCATGCCGTCTTGAATTCCGGAAATTTGACCGCGGGCAATTTCATCAAAATCTGATGTGCCAACGATGATATCGCCCAATTCTTTACGTGCCTGTGTTTCGCTTAATCCCACTGCAGAAAGCTCTGGAATAGAATATATACCTGAAGGTATTAAACTGTGCATTTCGCCCACGGGAATGCCGAGGGCGTTGCAACTCGCTCTTCGACCTTGCTCCATCGACGCCGATGCCAATGAAGGTGGGCCAATCACATCGCCTGCAGCATAGATTGTCGATACTTCAGTGCGCAACGAACTATCAACGCTGATTAAACCTCGGTCATTTATTTTGAGCCCTGTATTTTCAATGGCAAGATCAGCCACATTGGCTAAGCGTCCGGCCGCACAAAGCAGTTTTTCACTTTTGATTTCACTGCCATCTTCGCACACGGTTACAACCGCATCGTAGTCGTTCCAAAATGCGTGAGTGACAGTGGTATTTCCAAGCCAAGTTCCCCCCATGTTCTGAAAAGCATGGATAAACTTTTCGGTTAAATCGTCATCGAGAAAACCTAGCGGCCTCGGGTATTTATCTATCATGGTGACTTTTACTCCGAGCGCTTGAAAAATTGACGCATATTCGCTAGCGATTACTCCACCGCCGAGAACAGTTAAACTTTTGGGCAGATACATCATTGATAGAATTGAGTCACTATCAAACAAATTTTCATGGTCTATGGGGATGTTGGGAGGTGTTCTCGGATACGACCCGGTGGCAATAATAAAGCGCTCTGTCGATAAGGTTTCAGGTGCTTCACGAAGTTTGGTGATTTCTAAGGTGGTGCTCGATAGAAATTTAGCGCGGCCGTGGATTAAAACAATATCATTTCTCTCCAACTGCTTGCGCATAAATTTATCGTGGGCCGACAGTACTTCTTCGAGACGATTTATTAGTGTAACGAGCTCCAGGTCTTCAGCCAGTTCAAAATTGGCAATGGCGGCATTCATGCGCATGTTTTTGACGCGCAGGGCATTTTCACGCAAAGTTTTCGAGGGGATGGTACCGCGATGAACACAGGCCCCGCCCAGGTCGCGACTGCACTCTATTACAGCTACGGTTTTGCCTGCCTTGGCGGCCTGTACAGCGGCTTTTTGGCCGGCAGGTCCGCTACCAATAACAATCATATCGTAGTGGGTAACCTTGGGCGCAGAGTTCATGATGACATTATCTCCAAGGTGTCCTTAACAACGCTGTGACGCTCCAGTACCCGCTGAATATCGTCTTGATATAAGTTGAGATCTGCCAGTACGGGCTGAGCGTAAAGGTCAGGCAAAGTAATACAGTGGCTTTCATCGCCGTCTTCGCACATAAAGTGTCCGGCAATAAGCGCACCTGCCGCCACGCTCATAGTTAAAGCCTGCGAGGCGTGTGAATGTCCGTAGTCGTCAAAATAGCGCACCACATTGCACACCGTTTTTGGCATCTGCCATTTTTCAACCACACGGATTCCTATTTCCCGTTGAAATTGGTTTTCAATTTTTAGTACGTGTTCTTGGTCGAGATCTAAATGCAATGATTTTGCTATTTCTAAGGCACTTTGAACCGCCACAGGTCGACCGATGTCGTGCAAAAGCCCCGATAGAAAGGAGGCCTCTACATTTTTTCGACAGGCTCTGGCAGCTTCCTTCGCCCAAAGACCCGAGGCCAGCGAATGTTTTATTCCGTAGGCGATGTGTTTTTCAAAGCCAGGAGTATTAAATAAAGTGCTATTGATGGAGGCGCTGAGGGCAATTTCTGAAATGAGTTTTGTTCCCAGGCGGGTTATAGCCTGCTGAAGGGATAGTATTGAGCTGTTTGGGCTGTAGGCCGCCGAGTTTGCCACTCGCATCACGTGC
Organism: Lentisphaeria bacterium; assembly: GCA_047616325.1. GTDB lineage: Bacteria > Pseudomonadota > Gammaproteobacteria > Pseudomonadales > Cellvibrionaceae > JBLHGN01. The sequence continues at coordinate 7,043 of JBLHGN010000125.1, read as the reverse complement.
CCGGCCAAGGTCTGATCGCTTTGAATAAGCTGAGCAAGTGCCGATGCATCGGAATCTGGGTCCTGGGTAAGGCTCACCACTTTGCCAGCCACTTTCGGCAGCATGGGCACCTCAAGGTGGTTATCCCTAATTCTCTGTATTAGTTTCTCGCGAACAAGAACAAAAGCATTGTTATTGGACATGGTTACGGCTCGAAGCAAAACAGTGTGAATTTACATACTTAGCATCCTTTAAATTTAGCACGTGGTGGGCGCAGCATTGGTCAAAGTTGAAGTTATTTCAGCTTTAGGTGAGATTGAGGTACAGTGAACCGAGGTTGTGATTAGTGTTGCCTGGCATGTAATTCATTAACTGGCCGCACAGCTTATTCGCATAAGTTGGTAAGTGCCTGGGGCCTCTAGAAATCCAAAAAAATCGATTGTGCAGGTGGTCTACCTTAACAACTCAGTTATAACGCGCCGCTAATGTGGCAATGATCACTGGCGTGGAGTATATTCAAAGAGACGTTTTGCGAATGAGCTCGGTTGCTTTTTAATGCTTTTATAAAAGTGGCGCCTCTGGTTGTTAGAATTCCTGGGTGGGCACGCCGAACTATTTGCTTAATCGCGGGGTAGTCTATTCATGCGAGGCTGGTCGAACACTATTATTGATTATACTCAGGTTTAGTTGCGGATTCTCTATGAAAAACAAAGATCTAGTTTGGGATCTCGATAAATTTAATCGCAAACAGCATGCGCAAAACTTCGTGATGGGCTTCGAGAATAAACTCTGCGTCTATTCCGGTTCAGTTGAGCAGTTATACACCAACTACAATATATTTTTCCCAAAGGAGGAAAATAGAAAATTGGTAATATTGCCAAATCCTTATGCCCACCACGATACATTTCATGGTATTCCCGAGGCTGCGGCTAGGCCGACCGGGCTTTTGTTAGTGCCCGCCGACCCCAATGACCCGCGGGGTCGTTTGAATATGGTTATTCCTTTGAAGCGAGTTAAAGCGGAGTATAGGAAAGTGCCGCTGGAGGTAGGTCTTAATTTAATTAATCGAAAGCGTCCGCCAGACCGCCCATTTTTGCCTGTTCTTGTGAAAGGGGATCTACGCGAATTAGATACTGAAACCCCTTGCTTACATATGCATTCATTGGTATTGACTAGTATGGGGAGAATGTCGGAGATGGCGCTGCAAGATATCCGAAAGGTGATTCTTGCAAGGCTAGAGGATTTGGCTTCAAGGCAATAGCTGCCATATTCGCAAGCGTAAATAAGCGGGCTTTACGTACATAGTCGATATAACTGTGGGCTCAAACTAGCCTCGCCACGAGAGCCTCTCTGTTGCAGTCAACCTTGTCTGCAGCAGAGGGGAGGTAGAAATAAAAGTAAATGGAATGCAATGAGACTATTTCTCAGGCACAGTAATCTTGAATACGATTCTAAAAGTGAATGTGTACTCCTCGCCCTTAATATCATCCGGAATCTGGGGGTAGGGGCTGGCGCGAGATACGGAGGACTTGGCCTCTTTATTGAGCGCGTTGTACACCGCTTCCTCTAATAATTCGACCTTTTTTACCTTTCCTTTTCTATCGATGGTAACGCGCACGCGAATGTTGCCTTCACGTCCTCGGTTCCACGCCCTTTGTGGGTATTTTAAATACTTGTTGGTGTATTTAGCCAGTTGGGTGTAGTAGAGCTGCTCTTTCAGTAGGCTTTCGGCAGTTAATTCTTCGCCTTCTTCTTCTTCCTCATCAAAAATGCTGTCGTCTAGCTCTTCCTGTGTTGGCACTAGCGCCACTTTTTGAAGGGGTTGTTTTATAGGAGCCTTAGCCTTGGATTTTGTTTCTTTGACCTCAACGCCTTCAGTGTCTGCGATGTTTGGTTTTGGTATATCTACGGTAGGCGCAGGCAATGCAATATTGCCGGTGTCGATGTTTGGCACGTCTATCTTTACTGTTTCTTGCTCTATAACGGGTACTCCTGGTGCGGGTTTGAGCTCTTTGTTTCTTGCTTCCAAGCCTTGTCGGATAGCCGCGATACGTTCGTCGGATGGCCTAGTGGATTCGAAGCGGACGAGAGGGCCTGGTTTTACTACTCCTGCAGCCAACAAGTCTTTCCTGAAATCTGTGGATAGTGGCACTGGGCCAATCCAAGTGCGCAAAAGTAGGTCAAAAAATTTGGTATCGTCGACTTCTCCTAAGCTGGAGCCATTCAGCGATACCTTCACACCTTCAAAACTTCTATCGACAGTGAAAATGTCTCCTTCGATTAATTTAATCTTTAGCATATTACTAAAGGCTGCCATATTCTTGGCCTGTTTTGCCAGTTCTATCGGTGCCGTATTAATGGCAATACCTTCAATCCACATGCGCCGAAAGCGTCTAGACGATAGTCTGTCGGCTAAGACCCGCACCTGAAGACGCTTGTCTTCCTGCGCGAGCAGTATCGAGTTGGCCGTGTTTGATAGCGACGAAGTGTAAAGACCCGCGATAAACTGTTCATTGCCCAGCTCAGAGTGGGTAGCGACGCCATTTAGCAGGGGGTCGGCGAGCAACTTGGTATTAAATAACACAAATGCAATCGAAAATAGGGTAACGAAGGTCTTTCGGTAGGCGGTAGTAAGAGGGTTTGTTGTCGGCATAGGAGTTCCCATTGCGTTATTTTATCTTAACTAAATATGTATATTTACGTTATTCTAGTAGCTGGCGCGTAGGCGTACAATTCGAGTTATGCGGCAGAAAACGCTGGATTTATGACCTTAAATAGCTAAAATTTTGCGAATGCACGAGACAATGCAGTCATTGCTGCTAGTTAAAGTCGTCTATTTATTATCAACCTTAGAACTTTGTCTTGTAAGTGTTTCCGTAAGTATAGCTAAATAATCGCAATCAGAAGGCCACAAGTCTAGGGTCATTTATCAACTAACTTTACAGCAAAGTTAGGTTGGTGAAAACAACAGGTAGGAATAATTGCGGTTTATAGGTGTTCATTGGGGGTTTGTTGTATTTTTTGAGGGGCCGGTAATGTGTTTTGACGTCGAGATAAGAAATATAGCCAAACCGCACAAATGCGTGTGTCGAACGAAAAAGCCTATGCAAAAAGGTGACGCCGATTGCAAATAGACAAAACGTATACACCAAACTTGAAAACTGTGGCTAAAGTTCGCTCAATCGGAGCGTTTTTCTATTATTATGTCTATAAGCTTGTAGCTAGTGCCCATCCACAAGCAGGGCTCTGCTGCGGTGTAGTTTAAACGGCCATCTTCACGCCACTAGATGTAGTTGTTTGGAATAAACAAACGCCTGTATCTAGTGATGCAAGCCTGTCCATTTCAATTTCCCCTCGTGACGAGCCATTTATGGGCGGGCACTATTCGTGTTTGGTCTGTACGTGTGGCTGAAATTAGCCGATTAAAGCCCGATAGTGGCCATGGTACGAAATGGCGAGGGGGGAAGGCAAAAGGTCTTACGGTGTTTGCATCTCAGAGTTAAAATGAAGCAATACCTCAACAAATGAAAAACTTAAACTTCGGGTTCAATTATGGAAGTCCAGCCATTAACAAAGTACCCTCAAGAATCATTGGATAAATTGCTATTTGCAATACCCTTTTATCGGTCTGTAAAAGCTCTTGACCAATATCAGTTCGATATATTGATGCGGCATTCACGAGTAATCGAATATCGCCCCGGTGAAGTGATATTAGAAAAAGGACACAAAGAGGAATGGTTATATTTTCTTTTAAAAGGACAGCTGGAAGTTCGATCTGGAAACGGCGGTGAAAATTGCGCCATTGTAAATTACATTACTCCAGGTGAAGTCTTTGGTGATTTGGCCGTGTTATTCGACCACCAGCGTACAGCTACGGTTGTGGCGGATTCAAACTCTAAAAAGATATTGGTTTTTGCTACGAGTTTTCAGGTTTTTGGCCAATTACAAGATAAGCACCCAATAACATTGGCGACTAAACTTATCTACTACCGAAATATGGTGCACAATCTGCGTTGGAAACTTGAGGTTTATCGTGTGTCTCATCCCGATAAGCCATTTGCTTCTTCCCACCGCAAGGTTAAATTGTACACTGGAGCAAAAGATACTCTAGAGGAGTTACAGAATCTCGATATGCAAGCGCGTGAGTTAGCACGCTTACTTTTAAACTGGAACGACGAGTTTAATCACTTTAGCAATTCACCGCGCAACGATATGGATTCTGACTCAATAAACGCTCTTGGCTAAAGGCCTTGTGTGATATGGGCGCGCAGCTAAATGTCTCCCAAAACGATTGCTAGTGTGGGCCAGGCCTGTGCGCACCGTTTCTGCTCTACGAAATTATACTTTGGTTTTTCGGCCTGTTTATACACTGTTGGGGGGGTGTCAAAATTGACACTTTTCGGCTTAAATCTATTTATCTGCTATTATTCAAGTGAGCGCCCTTTCAATACTCCTTTTTAACTAAGCTAAAAACTCCATCGTATGAGCCAGTACAAACCGACAATTTTCGAAGACCTTGACATAAAGATGGGACAAGTTGTTCAAATTATGCCAAAGCATTCCTCTGAAAAGGCGTTCTTTGATGTGGTGCTCGTGGGCGCAATTCCTGGGGAGAGCCTTATTATGACCACGTCCGATTCAGGTGTGTTTCCGGCTATTTCGGCGGGTGATGCGGTGATTTTTCGAGTAATGCTCTCCGACGCGCTCGCTGTATTTTCTTGTGTTGTTTTATTTATATCTGAAGTCCCCATGTTTATGGTCTACGTGGATTACCCGAAAGACATAAAGTTAAAACAAGTTCGTAAGGCAAGTCGAGTCAATGTCTCTCTTCCCGTACTGGCTTCAAATACAACGACCGGTAAACAAATTGGTGTGGCGGGTCGTATTTCTGATATAAGCACGGCGGGAGCTGGAGTGGAGCTTTTTGAACCACTTGGAAGTGTTAACGATGAAGTTGTTCTAAAAGGTAAATTCATCGTGGGAAGTATTCGGCGTCTATTAGCCATAAAAGGAGTTATTCGTATGGAAAAAAAGAAATCAGACAAGTGTTATGTATACGGTGTCGAATTTCGAGAAGGCGCAGAGGAAGATCTATTGGTGTTATTTGGATTTATCTTTAATGCGATGACCTTTGGCAAAATACAGAAAATACGTTAATTCGCTGCTCATTGGCTTGAGCCTGGCGTCATCCAACGTTTATGCATTGGATGACTCCCGTTTATGGCTTCCTACAAAATACAGTACCTTATTCCTAAGTCTTAAAGAAGCCGCGGCCGCAGCCGAAGTGCTGGATCGTTGTGTGACGATTTTGCGTGGCACTCTGGATTTAGAAAAAAGTACTACAGAGCAACCCATCTATCGATTTCTTTGTCGTCAAGCAAGCGGCTTAACCTACAACGAGCTAGTAGATGGCCTCACTATGGAAACACTTACCACCAAAGTCGTTGTACAGCTTCCTCCAACAGCCGAAGAGCTTGAACTTCAGAAAATTGAAGAAGAAAAACAGCGTGTCGCTGCAGAAGAAGCAACAAAACAATATTTATGGCAACTCTGTGAAAAAGAGCTAAACAGCAAAATCGGACTGATGGATGGTGTTAGGTGGATTAGTGACTACCCTCCAGAACCAGATGTATATGAAGCAAAAGGCGCAGTATTTACGCTTGAATTTGATGCTAAGGATATGTACGGCAAAGCGCTGCATTACAGGACTCGCTGTAATATAACTGCCGATGAAAATGTTTCATTGGTAGTTCGCACAAGAAAAGTTGATCAGTAATCTTTCCTCATTACTGTAACGTACCGAGTAATTTTGGAGAGTTTGCTTCAAGCTATTTTAGGTGGGACGATCAGACCATAGGCTCGCTTGTTTTAATAATTTCCTCGTAAAGGTGAATCGTTCTAAAGCTATTTTGTTGCCATGGCAAAGCTCCCCTACAAGTTAATCGGCGCCAAACCGGCACCTCCATCTCTCTGCCCACCTTCACGACGTAAACACCTTGTAAGGAATATCGATGGGTTGATAAGGAAGAGAGTCGACATGCTTGAGTGCCAGCCGTAGAACCACCCATTGCAGGTGACCCCACGGTCTAAATTATATTATTCTATTAAGTCGTTATTGCCATCAGCAGATAAATTCTGTGGGTCATCGGTCCCATTTCTAGCGGCCTGTCTCAGAGAGCGTATTTCATCGGCGTAGTCGAGTTCTAATTGATGGGCCAGGGCAAACAAACAATCCGATAAAATTATCGCCTGTGGTGGAGATAACAGCGGTAGCGTAATCTTGAGTGTTTTTTCATCGCTCATCTCAAGCCCTCAACCGATTCCAGTATGAGGTCATCCGGCAAATGATTTATCCCTTTGCTTGTCGCTAAACGTAAAGCTGTTTTTAACAGCTGCCCCGCTTGATGTGGTTTGCCTTGCGAGGCTTGACGCAATAATTCAATCCCTGAGTCTGACAGTAATGTTTGACGACCCCCTACACTTTCAAACCCGTGTGAGATTAGTTCTCTAAAGAGCTCGACGCTGTGCATCGGATCCAGGTGCACGCGTGCGTGTATTCGGCTAGCCAGGGTTGCATTAGGCGCTCGTGACAAGGTGTGTTTGAGTTGCGGCAACCCCACATATTAGACGTCAACTACTTTGGCGGCTTGGCAACAAACAGAAAATTCATTTTTTCACGTAATACCGCGTCTATCATCGGGGCCTTGGAGAACAAGCCATCACCGACAACGATAATACCCAATCGCGGATGATCTCTTTTTAAATGTTTAATAAATCGCTTGGCCGCATTGATTTCACAGTCTTGCTTGCGAGCGCCATCAGCGTTCGCAATAGGCTCCGGCATAACAGGGATAACCTGTTTTTTGTCAGGGTGCGTGAACGCCCCTTGCAGTACGGCATGGTGGTAGGTGACTGTGCCGTTTTTGTGGGTTCTGGAGAGGCATTTTTCGCAATGTATATGATCTGAGGTGTGATGATAAACACCGTCAATGGCACAGAGATACTGGCCGGGTAACATCTGAAAGGGTTCTAGGTGTTTACTGCGGCGTTGCCTTTCAAAATAA
>JBLHGN010000124.1:0-9950 GCA_047616325.1 Lentisphaeria bacterium | reverse complement strand
GCGAATCACGTGGGCGAAGACAAATTTGGGGGCAATTATTTTAAGCGCTTTGCGAACTTCCAATGCCGCTATAAGCTGATCGATATAGACAGGAGTACCCCGTAAGCGGCTTATATAATCGTGCGCGCCTTTTTCGTTTTCTATGCTGTGAATATTAATCAAGAATGAGGGTATTTCAGAATGCACGCCATACATCTGATTAACCGGGTAGCCGTGATAACGCCACTTATAGCCTGCCAAATCGTCGCTCAATTTTTTCTCGTACAGCGTATAACTTAAGCGGGTAGCGGCATCTAACTTATCGACGTTGATTGTGTGCAATTGCTTAAGTTGTTGTTTAGTAAACTCGTGGTTCTGCTTTAAACGCGCGTCAGAAATATCGTCCCATTTGTCGTTGTTGTCTTTGATACCCAAATAGCCTTGATACATGGGGCTGCGCGCCACCTCGGCATCGAATAATTGATCGAATAAGGCATTGGCTTGATCGTTGATATTACCAGGGGCTGCAGCTGGAGCGGCGTGCGCAGCGGCACCCACTAAACACGCCAAACTTATAAGTAAGGTAAAACTTTTAAAATTCATAATCGGTACCGTTTTATCAACCTTTATTGTACGCAGGTATTCACTTAGAAAATCGCGTAAAAAAACGCGGAGCACTCTCTAAAACGAAGTATTGGGGGCGGGCCTCAAACATTAGAAATCTACGCGGCTCGCCGTGCCATATAGCTCAAGAGCTAGCGCTCATCCATTTTTAAGTAGCTATTTTTACGAACCCACTTTCTAAGCATCTAGCGCTTAGTCATATAGTTTGGAGGGACATAGGTTTAAGGGAATATGCTTGGCCCTTTGGGTACACGAGAATCGCTGTGTGTATTTGCCTTGGGGCTCACTTCATCAACCGCCCCTGCAACTTTGCCTGCATGTTTACTCGGCACGTTTGATACGCTAGCCTCTTCAGAGCCGAGTTTAAAAAGGCTCGGGGTGCTATCGCCACGCTCTTTGCCCTTATCATATGTATCTCCCGACCACAGTGCTTTATTGAGCTCAAATTGCTCGCATAAAAATTGTCTAAATTCGCGAAAGCGCGCCGTCTCACGCAAATCTGGGTGGGAAAGCATCCACAAATCAAAACGGGCCCATTTGACATGGGCAGGCACACGTATAATGTCTGGCTCGGCGTCGCACAGAAAACACGGCATCATCGACAACCCCATGCCTGCCTTATTGGCATAGAGCTGCATAAGGGGGTCGTTGAGTCGATGTTTTACCGGCAAATGCGGGTATGCGCTAGTTTTCACCCAATCGGGATATTGGCTTTCGTCGTCCCAGCCTATCCAATTGCTGGTTTTATCATCGGCCAAGTCATGGCTCGCCAAATAATTTCGCGATGCGTACACCGCGCAGTAAATGGTCACCAACTTTGTGCCTATTAGCTCCTCTGGAGGAAGGCTACCTTTTAACATTATACGCAGAGCGATGTCCGCCTCCCCCTTACCCAAATTAAATTTGGCATAGGAGGGAATAATTTCCAATTCAACCTGTGGATGTGTTTTGCTAAATAAAGCTAACGACTCCAACAGAGGTTCGGCGAGTATGTGGTTGGGAATAGTGAGACGGATGCGGCCCTGCATCACAGAATTTTTAGCCTGTAGCTTACGTTCAATCTCATAGGCGTCGGCTTCCATACGCAGCGCCACATGCAACAGTTCCCGTCCCGATTCGCTGAGCTGAAAGCCGGTCGATTGGCGGCTAAATAATTTGGAATTTAGCTCGCGTTCCAGCTCGCTTATGTGGCGAGTTACCGTCGATGGGCTAAGGCCGTATTGCAGGGCCACCGCACGGGCAGAACCCTCGCGATGGAGCGCCAAAAAAAGTTTGATGGTGTCCCAATTCATATGTTCGTGCCGCCACACTGAAGATCGGTGGCCGCTACTTTTAGTGTAGAGACCCGACCATAGACACGCTGCTGCACAGCACATTTTTCAATATCGAATATTCCACCCTGCTTCGACAGTTGCCGTCCACGCACCTTTTTTTTAAGTAAACGTGTTTGCCAATAGGGTGCGAGCATGGCGTTTGCCGAGCCAGTGGCCGCGTCTTCGTAATTTCCATACTGGGGGGCAAAGTAGCGCATAACATAGTCCCAATGGGTGCTGTCACTAGCCGCTGTTACAATTAAAGCGCGCTTTGAGATTAGACCAAGCAACTGTGCATTGATCGAGCATTGGCGAACGGCTTTTTGACTGTACAATTCAATCAAATAGTAGTCGCTGTCACCGCCAATGGCGTGAACAGTTTTAATTTTACGATTAATCATTGTTTGCATATGGCGAAACCGGCTGAGCTTTACCATTGGCAACGTGGCTGTTTGATAAAAATATTTTTCAGCAAGCCCATTTTGTCTACCCAACAACAGGGTTTGAACCGACGTGGTGACTCGGAGCGGGGTGTGCATTGAATACTCGTCAAATAGTATTTTGGCCGCGCTTAAGCTGCCGGAGCCGCAGCGTGCTACTTGGCGCCCCTTGCTAAAAAAGACACAGTGGAGTGACGCTGAATCAATGCTTAGAAATACCAGAACATTCTCGGGCAGCTGCGCTGAAAGTTGCTGCGGCCATTGGTTTGACTGCAAATTAAAACGCTCAAAAGACTGATGTGCTTGGGTAAAATTAAAATTCACAAATACCCAGTGATGATTACCCTCGCAAGCAGGGCCCTCAAAGCTGCTGACAGAATATATAGCGGGATGATGACTTTGATTCTGATTCGGGAGAAAAACAGACATTAGAAGCGCTTAGACATTGGCTTGCATGATATCAATTACGCAACAAAAACATACTGAATAGATCATCCGAAGCTAGCCACATTTTTTCCACTTGCCATCCAGCATTTAAAGCCAAGGTGCGAAATTCACTGGGTGCATATTTGTAGGAGCTCTCGGTGTGAATACTTTCGCCCATCTCAAAATTTATACGAACGCCGTCAATGTCTACCGAATGTTTTTCAAGGCAGACCAAGTGCATTTCAATACACCCCTTTGTAGTATTGTAGTGGGCGTAGTGTTCAAATTTTCCCACAGGAATGTCGGCGTCCAGTTCGCGATTAATCCTGTCTAAAATATTTAAATTAAATTTAGCTGTTACACCCAAGGAGTCGTTGTAGGCGCTATGCAGTATTGCGGGAGATTTTTTAGTATCGACGCCAACCAATAGATGGCTGTGTTCGCCTAAGGTTTTTTTGGCATTCGATAAAAATTCTTGCGCATCTCCAGGAGTAAAATTACCTATGGTAGAACCTGGGAAAAAGCCAAGTTTTTTCTCTTCTATATTTCCTCCGATTTTGGTTGAACGAGTAAAGTCACCTTCAATGGCTTGGATTTTTAAATGCGGAAATTCACGCTGCAAGGCAGCGCAAGACTCGCGCAAATGCTCACCCGATATATCGATGGGAATAAAACGCTTTACCCCCCGAACATGGCTTAATAGCGGCTTAATTTTCTGTAAAGACCCCGCACCAAACTCAATAACAGCGTAATCTTCCGTCAACATAGTGGCCAACTCCTGGGTGACTCGCGGCAGTAAGTCTATTTCGCTCTGGTAGGGATAATATTCGTCGAGCGCGCAAATTTCATCGAAGTAGGCAGAACCCTGCTCATCGTAGAAATATTTCGGATGCAGCTGTTTACGTTTTTGTGAGAGTCCTTCAATCACATCGATACCAAACTGCTGGCTAATTGATGAAACTTCGCGTTCAAGCAGGGCATTTTGCATATTAAAGATCCTCTGCCAGCCTTAAGCCGGAAAATTGCCAACGTTGGTGGGGGTAAAAGAAATTTCGATAACTGGTACGCATTTGTTGCAAGGGTGTAACGCAGGAACCACCGCGAAGCACACATTGGTTAGCCATAAATTTACCATTGTATTCTCCCAGCGCACCCTGCCCCGCCTGAAAGCCTGGATAGGGAGCATAGGCGCTCTGGGTCCACTCCCACACATCACCGTAAAGGTCATCAACGCGGGAGCCGGCAAGGGCAGCCGATACAGTGGGGCTGTTATCCGTCAATGGTCGCCAAACACAAGACTCAAGAAAGTTGCCACGGATGGGTTTCTCTGCGGCGGCCAACTCCCACTCGTGTTCGCGCGGCAAACGCTTCTGGCGCCAACGAGCAAAGGCGTCTGCTTCGTAGTAGCTAACATGGCAAACAGGTGCAAGAAGATCGATTTCGCGCAATCCATCCAAACCGAACTGGAGCCATCCGCCGTCCCGCTGCAACCAGTAGAGGGGAGTATCCCAGCCCTCCATCTGGCACCTGGACCAGCCGTCTGATAGCCATAAAAGTGCATTTTGATAACCGCCATCGCGCATAAACTCTAGCCACTCGCCATTGTTAACCAAACGCGAGGCCAGTCGAAATGGGTGCACAAAGGTGGTATGGCGCGGTCGTTCACAGTCAAAACTAAAATTCGTCCAACAATCATTTGCCGATGTTTGTTCGCCCTTATTTAGCTCATCTGTTACACCTACCTCGATGAGCCCACCTTCAAATGCCTGCATGCTCACGGGTGATGGGTTCGAGCTTCGGTTCTTTGTCTCGTACTCTGGACTGCCTTGCTGTTTCGCTCCAGATGTCGATGTCGATGCAGCTACATTGATAACAGAAGGAAACATGGGGCTGTGCCAAAGGAGATGCAGAATGTCGGTTAAAAATAATTCCTGATGCTGCATCTCGTGGTGCAGGCCAATTGTCACCAGCGGTGCAAGTACCTCGGGTTCGCACTCCATTGCGCGGTGCATCAAGGTATCTACGTGTTGGCGGTATTCAATCACCTGGTCTAACGCGGGGCGTGTCAACAAACCCCGCTGCGGACGAGCATGCCGACTGCCCACCGATTCGTAATAGGAATTGAACAAATGGCAAAAATGTGGATTAAACCACTCAAAATTGGGGCTAAACTTTTGCAGTATAAATGTTTCGAAAAACCAGGTGGTGTGGGCCAAATGCCACTTACCGGGGCTGGCGTCGGGCATAGATTGTGCTGTAAGGTCTTCGGCAGAGAGTCCCTCGGCCAAACGCATCGTCTGACGACGCGTTGCCATATATTGATTCAACAGCGTGTTTTGAGTTTCCACTTGCCGCTCCCGATGGCTGAACTACCGTTGATAACGCACTAAAGAGCAATCATCATAGGACGATACATTATGGATTAACAGGCCCAATTATTGAGCATCGCGTTCCATCTATGCAACACAAATCTATAATAACCCAAGTTTTAGTCAAAATTTCGATCATACACGATTCAGCCTGACGCAGTCTTCCGGTCGTGGAATGGCACCAGAACAAATGACATACCATTGCGTTCTACGCTAATGTGTCCCTGTAAATTCCCCAAACCCGTCCTGCCGATCTATTTCTGTTGATGGGTCAAGGGATTGAAGCGTTTTGTTAGGTATATTAATAGCGAAAACTTATGAAAAAACAGTGTTTATATTGACCTCTTTTATCTGTTTTCTGGCTGTCTTTGCCATTGAGGGAACTGCGATGGAAACTAAAACTCCCGGCGCTGAAAGACTGGATGGACGCCGCGCCGCCGAAGCCTTGGCTCAGGCAAGCGTCAGCAGGGGTTTATCGGTGGATATTGGCGCTGTAAAAATCATTAACAGCGAAAGCTGTTGATTGGCCCGGTGCCAGCCTAGGCTGGCCTAAACCCGGTTTTAATTACCCTCAAGTTATTATTCTAGGGTTTTTGGTGACTTTGGAAAGTAAGGGTAAAACCTATCGCGTACATACGGCCAAACAACGCGCGGTCGTATGCGCCGATAGCAAGATTAACAGCGACCCTGAAAATGCCGCCCCAATTAAATTGGTCACCCTACAACTTAAATTATTGACGGAAAACTCGAAAGCCGACCTCGCCCAAAAACTGGGTGTCTCCGCGAAAGATATAAAGGTGAAAAGTATCGACAAAGTAAACTGGAAAGAAGCAAGTCTCGGCTGCCCAAAAGCAGGCGTAAGCTACACACAGACAGATATTCCGGGCTGCGTGTTATGGCTGGAATTTAAAGGGCGCGTTTTTGAATATCACAGATCAACAAGAATATTTTTTCCCTGTCCGGCCATTGAAAGTGAGTAGTTTGGGGTAAAGCGCTGTTACTCGAAAATAGCAGAGACACAACAATTATTAGAACAACGCTGTACGAAGTCAGAGATCAGGTAATGGATGAAACAATATTAAAAGGCTTTGTCATTGTTCCGTAGAATGATTTGAATGCAGTAATCCGTGAGCTTTCGGAGCATATTGCGAAGACAAAAAATGAAGAAGGGTATCTTATTTTTGTTTTTTTGAAGTAGTCCAAGACAAAAACGACCCAAACAAGTTGCATGTATACGAGGAGTTCAGGAACAAGGAAGCGTTCCGACTTCATCAAGATCGAGTTAGAAACTCGAGATGGGGAGACGTTCCTATAAATCGCGAACGACACAATGACATCAACTAGCAAATAAATAAATTCTAAACCATACGGGAAAAACGTTAAACCTCAGAATCGGCATAAACAGCAACTCGATTTCTACCGCTTTGTTTGGCCTGAAAAAGTGCCTTGTCCGCCCTAACTAGTGTCTACCCAGAAACATGTAAGACATTAAAACACATGAAAATATTTAAATAATAGCTAAAAAAACCTCTTGAATTTGTTATGTTTAAGGTGCGAACAAAAACAGCAAAAAAAAGAGGATTTAGCATGCTAGAGACCCGCGTTGCTCAGGTAAGTATATTCGAAAATTATTCAGAACACGAGTTTGGCCTCCGGCTGAAATTGTTGTCAGGTTTACTGGATGAACACCCGGAGATCCTTGATCTAATAGCCTTGGATTTGATAGGGGGTCGTGAAGCGTCTGGCGGTCGAACGGGGCTCAGTGCAGAAAGCATTTTCCGGTGCTTGTTATTGAAGCAGCAGTTGCGGGTTAGCTACGAACAATTGGCATTTCATTTGTCAGATTCGATCACCTACCGTACCTTTACGAGACTACCAAATCACTTGTATCCCTCTCGGTCGACATTACAAGCCACAATCCGTCAGATTACACCTGAAACGCTTGAAAAAGTGAGCGTCGTGCTGTCACGCAGGTGGCTAAAAGACGGAACCATTTCGATGGAAAGATTAAGAATAGACAGTACCGTTGTTGCCAGCGATATTGCACCACCAAGTGATAGTCAAATTATTAATGACGGCATCAGAGTGTTAAGTCGAATACTCGCAAAATCCAAATCTAGTACAGGAAATAGAATCCGATTTACGGATCAAAGACGAAAGGCAAAGTCCTTAGTATTTCGTATATTCAATGCAAAAAACACTGAAAAACAAGCACTTTATCCCGATCTACTGAAGATAGTCCGCATTGTGATAGCGCAAGCTGACCGGGGAATTAATTTCTCCAAGCAACAAAATACCGACTCACCCATACAAAAAAAGTGGGTTCATAGCCTGGAGCATTATAGAGATTTAACACTCAGGGTCATCGACCAAACGGAACGTAGTATTATCCATAAAGAAAAGGTGCCTTCCTCAGAAAAGATTGTTAGTTTGTTTGAATATCACACTGACATTATTGTCAAAAGATTTCGTGATGTTCAGTACGGTCACAAGAAACGCTTTATATTGCAGGCCAACCTGCTACAACTCTACATATCCCTAAACTCTACATATCCTCGAATATGGCGAATACCCCTTGTTCGAAGGCAAGACAAATACCACAAAAAACTCCTCAAGTGAGTCAGCTTTAGTATCCATAAGCCTACACTTTCGACATTATTGGTTTTGCTGATGCAGATCCACAAAGAAATTCTTCACCAAATGAAGGGCTTCTTCGGGGTTCATTTGCTGCTGTTTGGCCAGTTTGTTGGCAATTTTAACGAGAGATGTTCCGCCATCCACTTCCGCGGCCAGCTGTGCATAGATACGGTGGGTGAGTGAAAACTGCTGATAATAGAGTGCTTTGGGAATCGACTGGGTGTTGTCCAACGCCCAGCTAGGCAGCGTTTGCGGCGTATTCAGGGCTTTTACTTCGGCATGTTTTTGGGCTGCCCACGACCACACATGCTCCATGCGGTAACCGGCGTTGTAGGGCGACTTCAAATAGGGGATTTCGTGTTGCTGAATATCCGTAAGGGTAAAACCCTGCTGCTCGGCTATCTCTTGCACCTCGTCTATGGCGTAGCACAATGCATCACGATTTTGGTTGAACACTAGGCTGCCAAAATTGATCCAGTGACCGCCTACTGGGATGTAGTGGTTGAGTTGGCGCAAAAAGCGGCCAAATTCCAGTGGCTGAATATCGATAAACCAGGGCGTAACGACCGTATCAAAGGCCCCACGCAAAAAGGCAGGGTTGCTTGCATCGCAAAAAATAAAATGAAAGTTATGCGGTTTTTTAACACCTTTTATAGTGTGCTCTACCGCCACGCATTCACTATTGCGCGGATGCAACGGGAATTCACTAATACTGATATCGCTCTCGCTAAGAATATGTTGTGCGGCCAATACTAGCAGAGGATTAATATCTGTAGCTACCGTCACTTTTGGCTGCAGCGCCGTATGAATATCCAAGGCCAAACGACCGGCGCCAGCGCCAAGCACAATTAACTTTTCAGTGTTTACACCGCGAGCGTGCTTCAGCACCAAATCGGCTGTCAGTCGATTTTCTTTCTCACCCCACACCCAGTCACGGTAAAGGTTGGCCTCATAGCTCAATAGATTTTGGGTGGTGGGCGCCCTGTCGCGCAGCGCATCGTAGGCCGCTTTATTCGATGGCTGAGCACCGGCCGATGCGGCGAGCACGGGTATTAACAATTCACACACTCGGCGCAAAAATATTTGTTTGGCTGTATGTAATTTTTGTAAGCGCTGCGCGGTGGCGCCAGAGGCGTGTTTTAATTCGCGCTCCAAGCTTTGAATTTCTTGCATGATAACTTGGTTGAAGTGATTTAACTTACCGCCCCAATCCATAAGAGAATTGGCAGGATTGGGCAACAGCCAGGGCACACCGGAAATAAGCGGGTAAGCTATGTCACTATAGGAATTGTCGCTGTCGGCAATGGACAGTTGGTTTCCAGTGAGTTGAAGTGGCTGGCCCGTACTCGGACAAGCCAGCAGTTCGCAAAGCTCAGAAGGTAGTGACATAGGTATTTCTATAGCGCTGTAAAGAGTGCATTGAGTATTGCCCAGGCACCTATAAAGCGCCCTTATTATTTAGATTTTTTGACGGGTCTGAAGCCGTGAGCCCACGAGGTAAATGCACCAGCGCTACGAGTTTGTATCCACACCTTGCCCTTGCCGGTAAATCGGCAGACAAAACCCTCACCGGAAAAAAATAAAGATTTATACCCCCCCACCTTGCTGATGGAGTAATCTAAACCTTCGGTGAAGGCGACAATATTGCCGGTATCCACCACGTAATCATCGTTAACATCAATTTCTATAATGGCGCCGTAACTGTTAAACCACAGGTCGCCACTGCCACTACAACGAATCAAAAATAGACTTTCGCCGGAAAAAAACCCTTTAATCATTCCCTGCCATTTTGTCTCAAGTACCACATTTTCTGTGGCAGCCACAAAGGCAGAGTTTTGCAAAAATATTGTATTGCCGTCGAGGTACTGGTGTAAGAGGTCACCAGGTGTACCCGGTGCAATGCCGATTTCGCCTGGGGAATTCATGGCGGTAAAGTCATTGACAAAAAGACTTTCACCGGTAAGAAATCTGCCAAATCCACCCTTGAGCTTGGTTTTCATTTTTATGTGGGTGTCCATGGTGGCCATAGACGACGCCTCAACTTTAAGCGTGGTAGTCGCGGGGATTATTACCGTTACAAAACTATAGTCTGGGCTCCCCTCTATGGTGAACGGTAGACCTAAGTATTTCTCTGGGTCAACAATGGGGCTAACTACAGTAGG
>JBLHGN010000123.1:0-10040 GCA_047616325.1 Lentisphaeria bacterium | reverse complement strand
TTAGCAGGCTGCTATCGTGTCGTTTGTAATTTTCTTTAATGGTGTTAAACATAAATGCCTCACCTAACTCTCTTATATCTAACTCTGTAGCATTAAAGTTTATTGAGTCTAAGCCTATTGTATCTAAGGCTTCTGCATAAACCTGCTATATCTGAGATTCACAACGGCAGAGCTCCCCTTAATCTGGGCAGGGGTGGGTGCAGTTAGCATTAATGTGACACACCTCACGCACTTTAATATTTCGCCGAAATATTTGTCGGGTGCATTGTCAATTTCGCACAATAAAGATAATTGTTTATGTGTTAAAATTTGATATAGCGCACATAACCGTCATTCTATAAAGGATAGTTTCGCAGATTAAACATCAGAGATAATGCGGAGAGAGATTAAGAGAAGTTAAGAGATATTAAGTGAGATATCAGAAAGGAATTATGCGGATACAAAAGTACCCGCTCCCAGGAGCTTAGTCGTTTAGTATATAAGTTAAATTCTTCAACCACACCTTTTGATGTATTCGCCATTCGGAAGCGATCAGCTTGACTGCGCCCTCCAAAAACATCATTAAGTAAACCAAGTCAAAAGACCAGCCATAGACTAAGGCCACCAATGCTGTTGCTGGCAAACCGATAAACCACAAACTTACAATTTCTAGTTTAAGGCACCAGGTGTTGTCGCCTCCGGCGCGAAGTACGCCAACCACAATTATCATATTCTGTACCTTTACCCAAATAAGGGAACACAGTACAAGATAGGAACTAGTCACAAGCGCTAAAGTCGCCGAGTCTAAGGTGGTGAAGGGCGAAAGGATAATGGGGTGCAATGCCCATAACAAAAAGCCTGCGCCAATCGCGAACATAATGCCGTAGCGAATGGCTATTTTTCGCAACAGCCAGGCAAAGCGATATTTTTTTGCACCCAACGCCCGCCCCACAAGTATGGACGCCGCTTCGCCATAACCCACAAAAAGTGATATTACCAATGCTTCAATAGGCGAAATAATGCTAATCACTGTTAGGGCTTCTCCACCCATGTGGCCGCTGATTACATAATAGAGTGAGCTACCGATGCCAAATATCAGAAAGGTGGTTACCACGGGTAGGGCATACATAAAAAATGAGCGCCATTTTTTTATATCCGTGAGTATTTTAAATTCTCTGAATTTAAGGGCGAGCAAGTTATTTGTGGCATAGAGGGTAATGATAAGTATTGCGAACTGTAAGCTGCGCGCAACGAACGAACCCCAGGCGGCGCCCATTACGCCCATCTCGGGTGCCCCGAACTTGCCAAAAATAAAGGCGTAGTTGAATAGAATGTTTAGAATGGCGGCCATTGCTCCGAGTATCAGTGGGAACGTGGTGTAACCAATAGCGCGCAGTGATATTTCAAAGGTGAGGTTAATGGCGGAGAAAATTACCAAAATTGCGGTAATTTCCAGGTATTGCCCAGCCACTTTTTGTATGGCGGGGTCGGTGCTTATGTATTGCAGCCAATTTTCTGGTGAAAAGCCAAAAAGAAAGGCAAATGGGGTGATCATCACGGTGCTAGTAAATAGGGTGAGTACCAGGCTCTCTTTTATTTTTCCTGTGTGTTTTGCACCAAAGTATTGCGACACCAGTACTCGCCCCGCAATGGCGAAGCCCAATATTACCAAGATAGTTATAAAGTGAAGTTTTGCTGCCAAGCCAACGCCGGCCACGGCGGCTTCACCCAGGCTACCCACCATCATTACGTCGGCCATACCTAGGGTTGAGTTCAGTATCGACAGCACCATAACGGGGAGTGCTAGGTGGAGAAAGTCCTTGTACAGTTGTTTCCGTTTACTTGAAAGTGCCATGATTAAGGTATCGTAAATAAATGTTGAACATGCTCTTGGGTAGAAATTTTCACTTGTCTTTGACTGTAGAGCAAAGAGGGCATAGAGGAGAGCCAAAAAAGGGGCAGCAGATCACTCTGCCGCCCCTTACTTTATCTTGCGATTCAGCTCGAGTTAATCTACATTAATTATTTCGAGTTGTCACCGGTGCACACCCACGCCATTTATCGATGGGCACTAGCTAAGTTTTGGGTTAAGTGCAACTTCGATTTTAATAATATCGCCACGCTTATCAAAAATAGACATAGATGTGGCTTCGTCAATGCTGTCTGTCGTCAGTGCCTCTTTGGAGCCGTCCTTTTTGTATAAGGTAATGGCCGTATCATTCGACAGACTGTACACCACGGGTATTTGACAATAGGTAAATGCCAGCTGACCTGCGCTTAGTTCCACGGTTTGCTTCTTGCCTGAGATATCGTAATACCCTAGTGCTGCTGGGGCTGAGAGAAATTCAGACTTTCTTAATATAATTGGCCTAAAGTGAATTTCTCCGCCTTCAGCTTCAATGCCCAGTTCTAATAGCCTTGAGATGACCTCTTCTTTTACTTGGCCTGTCATGCCGGGCTGTTTTGCGCCGCCAAAACCTGGTGTGTGGGAATAGGGGTCCGTTGGGAATGCACCGTAGACCTCGGGTGATTTATTAAACCCAATGCCTTGGCGAATGTCGTAATATATTTCAACCAGTTTTCCCAATACCTCTTCGCTTTCACCCAGCTTAAGTGCGTTTTGATATGACTCTAAGGCGGCTAATAAAAGTTTGGATACCATGTGCCAATAGATAGAGCCGAGCCCTTCGTAGGCGTACATGCCTCCGGAGCGACCGGTGAAAGCTTTGTGATTGAATATTTCTTCAAAAATACGTTCAATGAGTGCACTTTCTTTTTCTACCAGGTCGGCATAACCATTGGTCTGTAAAGTTTTTAAGGCCTCTTTTGCCGATACCACGTTGTTAAATTTGCCACTGAAGTACAGGCCGCCGTTGATGTCGGTTTCGACAAGTGTGGTGTTGCCGTCGGCAACCAGTTTTGCCAGGAGCTCTGATTTTTTGGCTAGGTGTTTTGGAATAATGTTTTTATCAATAAAACGTGTTAGTTGGCGATCTGGGTATAGCAGATAACTATTCTGGTGCTCGGTATAAATGCTGGATTTTTTTAATGCCGTTAGCACTTCTAAAGACTCTTTCGGGGTCAAATAACCCGAAGAAAGCACGGATACTTGGCCTTCAAGCATTTCGTATAGATAGTCAACTTCAATGCCATCGGCTTCGGCTGTCATTAAATTGTAAGCGTGGTATAGGCCATCTTCGCGCTTATTGGCGCGAATGGTGTGGTCGATATATTCCAGAGATAGTTCACAGAAATTTATCAGGTCGGATGTTTTAACTGTGACCTTGTTGCCAGAAAATTCATCGCGGTAAATTTTATTTCTATACTCACCTGCAGCGCCACCTAGTTGGTCTAGCACTGATTTTCTATCACTATCGCCGATCTTGCCGGAAAGCAGTGCCTTATTTTTTTTAAACGTCGCATTAATTGAAGAGAATAATTCGGCAATTTCTTCAGAAAGAGTGAACTCCTCAGCGTCGACTGATTTAAATAAGTCCACCATGTACTGTTGGTAGCGGCGAGTATAGTACAGCGTAACCATAGACACGCCGTAGCCCACCAAGGCGTTATTGGCATCGTTCCACTCGGGGCGTTGGGTGTTCATCCAAATACCACCTTCAAGGATAAAGTTGGACAGTTTGGAGAGCGCCGTCGCCAACAACTTTTCTGTCAGGTTAACGTGCAGTACGCCATCGCTTTTGTTCCAAATCATCTTGCCGTCTGCGCCAACTTTCTGCACTCGGTCAGCGATGAGTTGTTCTCGTGTGTTGTCGTATTCAATGGTGTCGTGGGGGGCTTTCAATAAACCCTGATAGGGCTTTATGTTGTAGGGTACGTTGGCATAACAAAAAATTTCTTTTGAAAGAAATTCCTTAAGTTTGCCGGGATGATGTGCGTTGGAAAACTCTAGCAGTTTGAGCAAATAGATAATTTGGTGATCGCCCCAATAGCCAATATTGGACGACGCGTCTTCTGAGTCCAATTTTTCCCAGTCGATGCCGGTTTTGGTGATGCGATAGGGGTTGTAGCCGTCGGCCGTAGTGGCATTAACGAACTTGCAGATCATGCTTTCGATAAAGTTGGGGATGGAAAAGCTTAAACCCTCCCAGTTTTGGAAAATGTCTCTCCAGTTCCCCTCAAAGTTGAGTAACTTGGATCCGTCTTCATTTTTTAGTTCGATCGCAAATCTATTCCATGGTCGAGAGGGGTCGCCGTGGCGTCTGCTAAAGGTGAGTGGCAGGTACTCGTAACATACACGCTCAAGGCTGCCATTATTTTCTTTTTCAGCCGCACTGATCAGGTTCGAATAGTGGCTGGTTTCGGGTAGCTGATTAAAGAAGGTTTGGCATCGCTCGTATACAGAAGCGTTGATGTTTTTGACAAACGCCACTAGGTCCGCTTTGCCGACTGTATAGTTGTCATCAAACAGACCGCCGCGCATAACGTTGAAAAGCACGTTAGAAAAGTGGTGATTTGAGCTTAATACATCTTTCGTAACTTGGATGCCGTCGGCGTTGCCGACAATACGCATCAGGTTTTCTGTGCCGCTGGCAATATCCGCATACAGATCTTCGCGCAAAGCGTTATTGCCGTTGAGGTAGGCGATTAAATTATTAACCTTGGCTGGCCCTTGGTTTATTTCAGCGACGATGTTCCACTCTTTGCCTTGCTCTGCACCTAGGTCAAACTCGGCGTTTACGAAGTAGGCGCCGCGCATGCCGCGAATATCTGTTTCCTGTTCAAGTGCAATGCCGTTTCTAAACGCGTCAAGTTGCTTAGACGATACCAGCTTTTTGGCGTCTTCCAGTCCTTCTGACCATACAGTAGTGGCGCTGAGCGCCTCGCTTGGCTCGGCGCGGTCAACCAATATCGAGCTCATGGAAAACAGGCCAAGACCGCAGTCTACTTGCAGCTCGTTCTTTTTGTATGCGTCTACCAGGCAGCTGTATTCCTGCTGTAAATCTTTGTAGATGCCGTAGGGTAAAATGTTCTGAATACCGTCGAGTACTTCGACAGACACGGAATCGGCATTACTGTTGGTGATTTTGGAGGTTTTTACAAAGCCATATTTCTCGGATGTCATCCATGAATACTGGAAAGCGACGCCAAGGTCATGGTTGATCTCTTCGAATACCAGTTTATCGCCACTGACGTTTTTGTAGATATTCCGTTGCGTATTGTAAATGCCTTCATACTTAGCGCTGAACGGCTCCCAAAGGGAGGTTTTGCCGCTTTGGCCTACCAACAACAGTGTTTTACTGCCGGTAGTATCGGCACTGTCGGTGACCTTGTCATCGGTATAGTAAGGGAATAGTGCATTGTCGGCGTCTTTCCTCCCAGCCGTTAAGCCCCCATTGGAGGAGATAAACAACCAGTGGTCAGCGTCGCTCACCACACTGATAAAAAAGGGGTCCATCTGGTCGTAGTTTGAAATTTTGTAGAAGGTTTCGCCTTTGATGGTAACGTAAGCGCCTTCAACTGCGGGCTTCTCGTTATGTTTTACGGCGTTTCCTAGGTAAACGGTTTTATGTAACATATTCTGCCCTTTGAATCTCGTTTCTATTTATATAGAAATCATATGTTTATATGTACTAGTTTAGATGTACTAGTCTGTACAATTTGTAAGCACTGTCTCATGCCTAGGCACGAATTTTGACCGGTGGGAAAATTTAGGTCGGGCATTATATCGTTTAAATACGAATTTTCAGTACAAAACTTAGTCAAAAATCAACTAATTGAAAGTCAACGGCCTTATCTTGGTGAAAGTGATTGGATGACATTAAGGGGATGAACCCGTTTCAATAGTGGTCAAACTTCGCCGCAGTAAAAGCTTATACAGTCTTCGGATCCTAGGTCTTTAGGAGCTTGCAGGTCGTTTACCTTTGAGTTCGATACGCTTACATGAAGGGATTTTAGGTTAGAGTGTCCCGTTTTTTGACTGCCTTGCGGTAAGCGGCAAACAGACCACATATTCTGTGTATTCTGCTGTTAATATTCAGGATTTATGCGTTTGGACTGGCTTGTGGGTGCCCAATTGCGCTGGCGCTTAATGTTTTAACAGAAACTAAGGTGCTATCTAGCCGCTGTTGATGAGAGGAGAAAAGTGGAAAAGCTTGAATTCAAGTGATTCGTTTCAATTGAGTAGTCACGGTCAATGATCCGCAAATAAAATCGCGAGACTAGGGTATAAGCTTGAATTTGGGAATGTATGGACTAGTCGGAATATAGTTGGTAGTGGCATGATGCGTATTAGCGGTATAGATGCGCTTTATATGCCAATGTAACAAGCAGCCAGTAAAGCGTCAATCTAGCAAAGTATGCAGCTGGCATAAGTAAGAAGCTAGCACAATAAGAATCTAGCAACCCCCCCCCCTCGGTTCGCGTATTCGCGCTGCCGTATTTAAGTGAGAAAGCGGTGCCAAACAAATCCAGTAGTGACAATTTTGAACAAATTTTACAAGAACGAATTTCTCGCAGAGGCTTATTGAGGTCAATGACGGCAATAAGTGCCGCACTGCTGGTACCCGGTTGCAGCAAAGAGCCGGGGGGGGCAGGGGCGGAGAGCGCTGCATTTAATAACGATATTGGCGTGAGCGGTCCCGCTTCGCTTCCATTTGCTGAGCTATCTCACGCCTCGTTTGGCGAGTTTGCTGTCGCAGACGGCCATGCGGCACAGGTATTGATTAGTTGGGGCGATCCCATTTTTGAGGGTGTGGGCAAGTTTGACCCACTGCAGCAGAGTGGCGAGAGTCAAAATACGCGTTTTGGTTTTAACAACGACTTTATAGGCTTTGTGTCTCTGCCGCTAGGGAGCACTAATTCCGATAATGGTCTATTGGTTGTCAATCATGAATATGCATCTACGAACATGATGTTTCCCGGCTCACCGAACGATTTGGATTTAACGCCTCTGCAGGTGGATGTAGATATAGCGGCGCATGGCTTAAGTGTTGTCGAAATAGAAAAAAGTGATGGCGATTGGAAGGTGGTGCTCACTTCACCGTTTAATCGTCGCATTACCCCCTTAACACCCATGGCTATTGCCGGCCCCGCTGCGCGCAGCAATCGATTAAAAACCATTATTTCACATGACGGCGTACACACCTTGGGTACCTATGGTAACTGTTCTGGCGGGGTGACTCCTTGGGGCACAATATTGACCGGCGAAGAAAATGTTAATGGCTATTTTGCTGGCGATTACAAAAAAACAAGCGAAGTTGAAAACTACAAAAGATTTGGCATGTTTTCAAAAATTAAGGGATGGGGTGACCACTACGACAGATGGAATCTCGACAAAAATCCGAACGAGCTTTTGCATGTTGGTTGGGTAGTAGAAATAGATCCCTACAACCCCGACAGTATTCCCAAAAAACGCACGGCGCTGGGTAGGTGTAAGCACGAAGGCTGCAATGTTTATGTGAATGCTGATAATTACGTTGTCGCCTATACGGGAGATGATCAGATTTTTGAATACATCTACAAATTTGTAAGTAAGCACCAATACGATGCTGGCAATAGAGCAAATAATTTAGAGCTTTTGGATGAGGGCACGCTCTACGTCGCACGATTTAATAGTGATGGGACCTTAACCTGGCTGCCCCTGGTTTTTGGTGTTGGGCCATTAGCCGAGAACAATGGTTTTTTCAGCCAGGCAGATGTATGTATCGATTCGCGTAAGGCCTCAGATTTAGTTGGCGCAACGCCCATGGATAGACCCGAGGACGTCGAAGTGAATGCTGTTAACGGTCATGTGTTTGCCATGTTAACCAACAATACTAACCGGAGGAACGATCAAGTCGACGAGGCCAATTCCAGAGCTTTCAACGGGAATGGACAGATAGTTGAGTTTTGGCCGGAAGATAATAATCACCGGGCGGAAACATTTCTTTGGGATATTTTTTTGTTGGCCGGCAAGCCGGGAAAAGTCGACACCATGTACCACCCCTCCATCTCCGAGTTCGGGTGGCTATCGTGCCCCGACAATTGTGCATTCGATAGTCTTGGCAACCTGTGGATCGCAACCGATGGTGGTTGGAAGTCTGGTATCGCAGATGGCGTTTGGGCCTGTGAGGTTGAAGGTGAGCACCGAGCGTTAACCAAGCACTTTTTAAGTTGCCCGGTGGGTTCTGAATTGTGTGGGCCGTTTTTCACTCCAGATGACCTTAACTTTTTTGTTTCTATTCAGCACCCAGGTGAGCGTTCTACCTACGATGAGCCCGATACCCGCTGGCCCGACTTCGATCCCGAGTTGCCGCCGCGCTCTTCTGTGGTGGTGATTACCAAAAATGGTGGTGGGCGAGTGGGAAGCTGAGCGCTAGCTGAGGAACATAGGTTGGAATTATTCTTGATATAATACAAAAAGACCCAGCATGAGGCTGGGTCTTTTGCTTTAACCATTCACCATAGGCTGGTGAGGGGTAGGCTTAGATATTGAATTCTTTTCCGAGGCTGAACACGATACTAGTATCGGAGTCATCTATAAATACATTCAATTTTTTAGACGAGTAGATAAGATCGATACCCGCGTCAAAGCCACCAACATCGGCACCAAAACCAAGTTCAACCCAGTTGCCTTCGGCGTCTTTACCGAATCCGCCTGCTTTAGCTCGGAAACCATTTTCCAATTCAATTGACGCGACAATAACGCTATATTCAATATCGTTGTCAAATTCGCCGAAAGAATATTCTAAGCTAACTGGCCCGAAACCTACGTAAACGTTGCCTTCTACTACTTCCGCATCTTCTAGTATGTCGCTAGTGTAGATGTAAGAAGTGGCGCCCCCGCCGATAGAAAATGAATCAGTTTCAAAGATATAACCGCCGTAAATATCTACCTCTGAACCATTGTCTAGATCAGCAGCCCAGGCGCCAGCATAAAAACCGCTTTCGCTGAAGTCTATGCCAGCACTTGCGGTAGCCGAAGTACTCTGAGCAACACCTCGGAAGATGTAGTCAGATGTAATGCCAATATTGGCTGTGATTTCGGCAAAAGCTTGTGCTGACAATACCGATGCTGCAATTGTTGCCCCTAATAATACTTTTTTCATTGTTATCTCCTGTTTTGTGTAATCAATCATTGATTATGCGTGTCTATATTATGCACGCTTTTTGTTGCACTTCGGTGCAACGCTTAAATAATGCGCACCTTGTTGGTGCCATTTTCAGGCGGTGAGAATAGTATCATAAAAATATAGTGTGCAAACAATTGAATTTGGGGAATGTGAAGTGGTGCTGTGCAGGAAATATTTCTTTTGTCTACGGGTGCGATATAGCGGCAGCGCCCAATTAATGACGGGTGAAAAACCAAAATGCGGTGGTTTAGGTCTAGCAAGAAAGTGTTTGAGGCCTAATGGCATTTCTAAAGGGTATGAGCGGAATGGCTTCTTCCTTAGCGTAAGTGTTTGATAAAAAAGAGGTTTTTTCTTAGGTTAAATGCATGTTTGTTCCGTTCAAAAGAACCCGAGACTATGAATCAAGCATATATTTTTCTAAACCCTCTTACTCAACTAAAAATTGTTGGAGTTAGCGAAAAATAAATTCTATATTTATCAACAGGTTACGCTTAAGGAAGTGCCATTCGGGTATGAGCGTATTTCGCCCCATTACTTTTTCAAAAGCTTCGGCGCTGAATAATGGGAGTCTAGTGGTGAATATTTGAACAAAGCGCTTTTCCTCGCGGCTCTAGTGTCAGCCGCCCAAGTTATAAGCCGGCACCCGATTCAATGGCCTTTTTGAATGTTTTACCCTGCGAGCTTAATATATATCAACAGAAGCCGGTAGTGCTCAGCATACAATGCCTTGGCAGGAGAGCTCGGCTAGTTACAGGTGATCGTGCTTATGTGCCTGTAATATTTTTGTAATTAATTGTTTTGAGGTAAATATGAGTAGCATTGCGCTCACGGTTCTAGTGTTGTCTTTGGTAGCGGTTATTGGGCTTTGGCTCGGCGATTTAAAGATCAAGGGCGTCGGCCTGGGTATTGGTGGAGTGTTGTTTGGCGGTTTGTTGGTGGGCCACTTCACCCACAAATACGGACTCGATTTACACGAAGAGCCCCTGCACT
>JBLHGN010000122.1:0-10079 GCA_047616325.1 Lentisphaeria bacterium | reverse complement strand
GTGTGATAGCTGAGATTATTTCATTTGCCTATATGCTACAAGGTAAAACGCCCGAAGACTTTAGGGCTGACTCTTCGTAGCCAGCCATTATATCAAGCTGCTCTATTTTGTTGATTTGTTGATTTCTTGATCTTGCGGCTAATCGACTATGTGGCAGTCGAGTATGAAATCAAAATGAGTCATTCTTGCTGATTAATTGTCGGATATAATAATTCCTGCTTTCAAAAGCTCGCCTTGATACCGAAAATACTTGAAGCCCTGAGGCAATTTCATTTATTAGAGGCTCTTAGGTTAATTTGACGCGAATGGCACTTTGTGTTTGTTAGATGTTTTTTAAGCATACATACAACAACATTAAACTTGGCCACAGTCGATAATGTTTTCCCATTAATCGACAATCTAAAGCGCATCGCTAGGGTAACCAACCTGACTATGAACGGAACTTTTATGCTAAAAACACTGACTACCTGGATATTAACCCCTTGGTATTGGCTAATTGTGGCCGCAATAGGGTTTGGGCTAGAGGGCGTTGCCTTGTTTTACCAACACATCTTAAACCAAGCGCCTTGTGTGCTGTGCATTCATGCAAGAGTGTGGACTTTAATAGGCACTTTTTTCGCCTTGCTGGGCTTGGCACTGCATCGCTCTACAATCGGGCGTCTAGTTGCACAAAGCGGACTATTGGTTTCATTGGCTTGTCTACTGTACAAAAGTTGGCTCGGCGTATTGATCGAGCGCGGGCTATATGAAAGCAGTTGTAATATGGATGCGGGCTTCCCTACCTGGCTACCACTTAATAGTTGGTTTCCCAACGTGTTTGAGGTATGGGCCATGTGTGGTTCTTCACCAGAGCTTGTGTTTGGTTTAAGTATGGTTGAAGGCCTTACTTACGGCTCTATTGCCTTAATTGTTGTGGCGTCGGTGGCGTTAATTTTGATGATTAAGAGCGCAATTGATACTTGGCGTTTGCCAAGCGGCTCGCTTTGATTGAATAATAAAATGATGTAAGGGAAAAGACGCAGACCTTTAATGCGGCTTTGGGTGTGTCTGCCATCGCCTAATAAAGTAAAACTATAGACTCGCTACGCAGACCATTTGAAGCGGGTGCAGGTCAAGCTGCAAACCCGCTACAAAAACCTGCTCGGCAAATAGCTAAACAAATAATACGCAGGGAGCCGGCGTCGCTAAACTTTCCCTCAATCGGTCACAACGTCGTATTTGGTTTTGTGAGGTCAGCCTCGTCATTTAATAGCGCTCTTGCATAACGGCTTTTGGTGTGCGATCCACCTTAAACAAACCCCAATGTTTTTCCGGTTCTAGCGGATCAGGTGAGCCCTTCCATGGTTCGTCAAAGGCTTCGAAAACGAAAGTGAAGATTTTTTCTTGGCTAGTCCATTCCATTAACTGAGTGTAGTACTCAGCCTGCAAGGCTTCAGACGCGTTCCAGTCGTCAATACCTCGGCCATTCGACGCAGTGGTCCAGCCCGCTTCAGTAATGACTACGGGTTTATCTATGTAGTGAGATGCTACCGAATAATAATTTTGTTTTGTGTATTCGAGCGCTGTTTCTATTGTCTGGTATTCCCAGGCAGGGTAGGTGTGGATGGAAATAAAA
Organism: Lentisphaeria bacterium; assembly: GCA_047616325.1. Taxonomy (GTDB): domain Bacteria; phylum Pseudomonadota; class Gammaproteobacteria; order Pseudomonadales; family Cellvibrionaceae; genus JBLHGN01. Next base: position 8,464 of record JBLHGN010000122.1, on the reverse strand, counting down.
TCCAATTCCGCCGCTAAGGGTTCCAGCTTATTTAACCAAGGTACATAATTTTCACAAAATGTAACTGGGTGTTCGGTTTCGCTTTTAATTTTGCGAACATAAGCTGTTAATTTCTCGACCGGCACCATGTGATCCGTCCAGTCAACGCTGGCTTCGTTGCCAACAGACACCGCAAACACCTGCTCTTTATAGCGGTTTGCCAAGGAAGTTAGGCGTACAATCTCCTGTTCGTTTTTGATTGTGTTGGCCTTCAAAATCTCGTCGGAATAGTCCGCACCCCATGGGCAATTGGGGTTGCTCACCTCAGCGGATATATCACAACCCAGCATGACTTTAAGCGTAAGATTTTCTTTGACGATAACCTCAAGTGCCCGCTCGGCATGTGGGCCACAGTCATACATACGCAAATAGCGCCACTGCTTGGACAAAATCTGCAGGTCTTGGTGTACTTCTTCGTAACTGGGATAGATGCTCTCAATCGGGCTTTGGCCCTCGCGATATCCCGAGTAACAAATGGCCTTGGCGTGTTCGTGACTTATTGCAATTCGCCCCTTACCTTCTCGCTTGCTAAACATATTTTAGTTTTCCGTCTTTATCCCAAAGGCCCCAGTATGCACCAACATCCCCCTCAGTACCTACCTTCCAGGTTTCGTCGAAAGATGAAAAATAGAAGATTTCAATACCTTCTTCTTGGGCCCATTGATACACGTTAATAAAGTATTGAATCGCATTTTCAAAGGAGGGTACAGCGCCGCCTTCAGAAGTGCCCACGCTAGGCCAGCCAGTTTCGCTAATAATCACTTTTTTGCCATTGGCTGCGAGCGTAGCCCGGCGATACATGTCCTTCATGTAGGGTAGGGCGTAGTCGGCCGGGCAACCTTCCCAAAACGGGTAGCAGTTGGCGAGAATTACATCGCAGGCGTCGGTAATGCGAGGGTGGTCGACAAATTCAAAATATGCATCGACGTAGCCGATATCGAGGTGAGGAACCGCCTGTTTTGCACGGTTAATGTAGTTCAGTAGCTGATTTTCAGTTAAGTCACCGCGTAATAGCACTTCGTTGCCCACAGCAAGAATGCCATCTGTTTGCTGTTTGGCCACTTCGATGGCGCTAGCAAGTTCTTCTTCATTTTTTTCAAGGTCGTCATTGAGCCAGACGCCGATGATGGATTTTAGGCCGTTTTCCGCAGCTACTTTTGGTATAAGTTCATTGCCTTCGGTGCACGAAAACGAACGAACCCAGTTTACGTTGTTCTGAATAACACTCAAACGCTGTCGAATTTGTTCTTCGGAGATCTGAGTGCCAGGACCTTGGCCATCTTGGTATGGGCTAAACGAGATGCCGTGAATTTTTGCATCCAGTATTTCCGCTACCAATGACTTTAATTCATCCACAGAGTAGTTGGAAAAATTTACCCCGGCCAAAGACATATATTTATTGTATTTACTAGACACGTTTATCTCCAAAGATTGTTTTGTTTGCTTAAGGTTTATATTTAATTGTTCGGTTCGGTTCTTTTTGGTTCTGTAAGTATTTCGAATTCAATGCGTAGTTCGGTAGATGAGCTTCCGCCTATCCACGCGTGAAAGTGCCCTGGTTCAGTTATCAGTTGCATCTTTCTATCATGGAAGGCCAGTTCGTCTGTATGTAAAGTAAAGGAAACTCTGGTGCTCTGTTTAGGTTCAAGTTTTACCCTCTGAAAGCCTTTCAGTTCTTTTACTGGACGAGTGACATTGCCTACTAAGTCGCGCACGTACAGCTGTACAATTTCTTCCGCGCTACATTCACCGGTGTTGCTTAAGTCTGCGTGAACTTCTATAGATTCGCCGAGGTGCAGATTATGCTGGGATACACCAATATTGCTATATTCAAAGGAGCTATATGACAAGCCATAGCCAAATTCAAACAAAGGTGTGAAATGGGTGTCTAGGTGGGCAGCGGTCATGCCGAGTGAGGTTTGAGGTGCACGCACGGCGATATCATCCATCTTCACATAGGTATTGTCGCTGGCGGGTTTGCCTGTATTTTTCTGCGCATAGTAGATAGGTATTTGGCCGACCACGCGGGGAAATGAGACGGGTAATTTACCCGAGGGTGATTCCACACCAAACAGCAGGTCTGCTATTGCCGGGCCTCCCATGGTGCCGGGGTGCCAAGCGTACAATACGGCATCAACTTTCGGGATGATTTTTTCGAGTGTTAGCGGCCTTCCCGCTAGAATCACCAAAACGATCGGTACTCCGGTCTCGGCGATGGCTTCAATAAGTTGTTCTTGGCTTCCCGGTAAATCGATATTTGCACGCGAGTGGGCTTCGCCCGACAAAATAGTCTCTTCGCCGAGAAATAGAACGGCCACGTCTGACTCACGGGCAATATTTACGGCTTCGGCAAACCCTTCAGTGGAGCGGCTGCGCGAGGTCTCAAGAGCCTTGGCGTAACGCACTTCGGTGTTGCTACTGTTTACTGCCTCTTTGATGGCGTCTAGGCAGGTCACGCTGTGCTTTGCCTCACCGTCAAAAATCCAGGTGCCCAGTTGCTCGTAAGCATCGTCGGCAAGGGGGCCGATAATGGCCATAGACTTGATGCGGGTGGTTGTTAAGGGCAGGGTTTGGTTTTGATTTTTGAGCAGTACGCAGCTTTTGATAGCTGCGTCTTTTGCCGCAGCTAAATGCCTTTCATTGAGTACTTTTGGAAGGCTAGCAAGTTCGATATAAGGGTTGTCGAATAAGCCCAGTTCGTATTTAAGGCTTAATAAGCGAGACACCATTAGGTCAAGCTTTTCTATAGAAACTCGCCCTTCACTAATTAATGCCTGCAGGTGATCTCTGTAGGTTGTGCTGACCATTTCCATGTCGATGCCGGCAGTGGCAGCCTCGTAGGCGGCTTCTTTATCGTTGGCAGTAAAGCCATGAACGGAAAGCTGGCCAATGGAGTCCCAATCGCTGACGACAACGCCCTTATACTGCCACTCATCCCTTAATAATTCGTCCATTAACCACGTGTTGCCAGAAGCGGGTACACCATTAAGGTCGCTAAACGCCGCCATAAACGTAGCTACTCCGGCATCGGCGGCGTCTTTGAAGGGGCGAAGGTGCACATTGCGTAGTTCGTTCTCAGAGAGAATGACGGTTGCGTAATCTCGGCCGCTTTCAGAAGCGCCGTAACCAGCAAAATGTTTGGCGCATGCGGCAATGGCCCCGGCATTGCCTAAACTATCAGTTTGAAAGCCTTTTATCATAGCTGCACCGAGTTGGCCGCATAGGTAGGGGTCTTCTCCCAAGCTTTCGGCTATTCTTCCCCAGCGGGGGTCTCGGCATATGTCTATCATCGGCGCGAAGGTCCAATTGATGCCGCACGTGGATGCCTCTAAGGCGCTAATTCGGGCCCCTTCGCTCACTACGTTAGGGTTCCAGCTCGAAGCTTGGGCGATAGGAATAGGGAAAATAGTCTTAAAGCCGTGGATCACATCGCGGCCAATGAGCAGCGGAATGCCGAGCCGGCTCTCTTCCACCGCAATACGCTGTAGCTCGTTCACCGTGTTTAGATCCGCTTCGTTCAAAACAGAGCCTATGCGCCCTTCGCGCAAGGCCCAAAGCATGGGCTCTGGCACTGCGCCATGGCAGCCAGATACCTGACACAGTTGACCAATTTTTTCATCGAGTTGCATGCGGGCCAAAAGCGCTGAGACTTGGGTATCGAATGGGCTTACTTTGGTACCGCTAATTCCGGTATCGCCAAAGCCGGTATCTAACACGTGATTTAATTGCATGAGGAAATCTCCAATAATCGCGATGTCTGCCGACATCTAGGTTTTTATTCTACGATCGAACCTTCTGAGGAATTGTAGTGCACTATATGAAAGAGCATTGCGGCAAGCTATGGCGTAAGATGTCAAAGCCATGGCCAAAACTATCAGGATTGCTTTATGGATATTTCAAATCGGCTTGAACTCGGCCCCGCAACCTCCGAGATCTTTATCACGCGTGACGATGCGCCGCTATTTGCGGCACAGTCCATTCATCTCGCTGGCGTTACTTACGCTCGCGATCATTACATTTGCACACGCAAAAAACCCGATTTTCACACGTTGTTGTTAACCTGCGAGGGCAGTGGCGAGCTAGTTACAGACGCAGGCACCGAGGAGCTGTCTCCATCGCATGCGGGTTTATTGTTAAAAGGCGAAGATTTTAGCTACCGAATGACCTCAAAAACGTGGGTGTTTGCGTGGTTTTTGTTGGAGGTGGATGCGCGCTGGAGTCACTTAAATTCTAGAAGCGCCACTAGCTTGAGCCGCCTGGATAATTCGCAGTTGCAGCACCTCTTGGAATTGTTGGTGAGCAAGGTTAGTGCTAGCGCCAAACAGGTACTCAACGAAGAGTTGTTTGTAAATGTGGAGGAAATTCTCAGCCCGCAAAAGCGTATTAGTTTGGAAGAGCATCGCCTTGAGTTATTGTTTGCGGAGGTTGCCAAGCATTTGCATGCTTCGTGGACGGTGGAGTTGCTGGCGGTAAAGTCGCATTGTTCAATTGCTACTTTACATCGGCGCTGTTTAAAGTACTTTACGCTAAGCCCTATGCAAAAAGTGATCGAGATACGCATGCAGCGTGCGAAAAGTCTATTGCGCGAAACAAGTTGGGGTTTGCACGCAATAGCGATACAAATTGGTTACAAGGATGGGTTTAATTTCTCCAAGGCTTTTAAAAAGGCGTGTGGCGTTAGTCCAGATGAATTCAGAAGGCGATCTGCGCAATCGGCGCAGTAAAAGTTTTATAAAAGTAGGTGCATAGCGCGTCGGTATTGAATCTGCGAAATACTAAGTAGCTAATTTTGAAAAATATGTTATGACGCACATCGTGATAATCGCCATCGTTACTACAGTTCTGAGTGCGCTGCATCTTATAGTGCGCTGGATAGTGAAATGTTATGCTGAGGTCCCGATGGCCAAAGATACTGCATTCTCGAGTGTATTTTGGCGGAGACAGATCACACCTTAGTGTTAAATTATTATAAAAAGCAAACGTATTTTTAGGGACTATCATGCAAAAAAGAACTATTTTTCGTCACCTTGTTGCTGGCTTAGCCCTCACGTGCGGGCTAATTACCGCGGCCTTTTGCCACGCTGAGCCCACTCTCGTCTGGGCGGACGAATTCGATACCCCCGGGTTGCCCGACCCCACGAAGTGGAGTTACAACGTCGGCATCCTGGGGTTCAACCAAGAATTGCAGTATTACAGCAAGGCGCGCAGCGAAAACGCCCGCGTAAACGAGAACGGCTTGCTCGTTATTGAGGCGCGCAAGGAGCCGTCACCCGAAGAGATTTTTGGAGCCATAGCGGACTACACGTCGGCCCGTTTAGTTTCCAAAGGTAAGGGCGACTGGCAGTATGGCCGTTTCGAAGTCAGAGCCAAGCTTCCATACGGACGTGGCACCTGGCCTGCAATCTGGATGCTGGCGTCGGGGAATGCTTATGGTGGATGGCCCCATAGTGGTGAGATAGATATAATGGAGCACGTGGGCTCTGATATGAACACAGTTCTCGGCACCCTTCACAACTCCAATTTTCATGGAGATGAGGGCCCCACTAAATCCATAGTGGCCAAGAATGTGGACACCGCCTTTCACGTCTACGCAGTCGAGTGGCGACCCAATGAGATGCGTTTCTTCCTTGACGACACTGAATTCCACACGCACAAAAACCCGCAAACGGGCTGGAAGGATTGGCCCTACGACAAGCCGTTTCACTTTATTCTAAATATTGCCGTAGGCGGAACCCTGGGTGGGAAAAAGGGCATCGACGCCGACATTTGGCCGCAGAAGATGGAAATTGACTATGTGCGTGTCTATGATCTTGGCGATTCCCCCAAACTCGACAACGACAAAGACGGCCTGGTCGATTCGATAGACCCAGACGATGACAACGACGGAATCGCTGACTTTGCAGAGGTTGAAGCTGGGAGCAATCCTTATGACGATAAGTCGTTCCCGCAAGCCGTGCCCAGGCTGCTACGCAATGCCGATTTTGGCAACAGTACAGACGGGTGGAATATGCGTTCTTTGGTTTTTTCCGCTTCAGGAGAATTGATTGACGATGTTTTTGGCGGCGTGCACGAGACCGATGTGGTGAGAGTTCGCGAAGGTGCCGTTACTTTCAAACACACGGGCCCTCAGAGCGGCAAAGAGGAAAAAATAATTTTTCAAAACACCGATATTAAACAAGGTTTGAAACCTGGAGATATCGTGACTTTTCGTGGTCGGGCTAGCGCTAATATAAGTGGCGACACCACAGCCAGTGCCCATATTTATGTATACACAGCAGACGGCGGGTCTGTTCCAGCTTCGGTGTCGACACCCATTGGGGCCAAAAATGGCGAGTTTCAACTTACGACGACCCTAAGAAAGGGGCCCGTCAAAGGCGTCGCGCTCGGTTTTGAAATTCAGGCTGCCAACGGAAAAAGTGGCTCAATAACCTTCGCCGAACTTTCCAGTAGTATCGAAAAATCAGAGAATGTGAACGATTAGATCATTAGAGGGTGGCCTTTAATACATGGCATTTGGTTTTGCCGAGCAGGTCGAAGGGCCGACGAGGTTGTACTTCACGAGCAAAAGACGATAGGAAAAAATGAATCCCGTAGATCAGGCAAGCAATTACAATAAAATTGCAGACCATTGGAGTGGAGCTGAATTCAATCGTGAAAATGGTATTGGTCAGCATAAGAGAGCGCTCCAATTTTCTAAACCATCGGGTAAAGCAATAGACGTTGGCTGCGGCAGCAGTGGCCGTATTATTGATTTATTGTTAGTACATGGTTTTGAGGTTGAGGGTTTGGATTCTTCAATCGAAATGTTAAAGCATGCTAAAACTCGACACCCAGACTTGGTGTTTAGTCATGCGGATATTTGCGAGTGGAATTTTGTAGAAAAATACGATTTCATTTCGGCTTGGGATAGTATTTGGCATGTTCCGTTGAAGAGCCAAGAACTAGTGCTCCGAAAGTTGTGTGAGATATTGGCCGATGATGACGTGTTTATCTTTACTAGCGGTGCCGTAGATGAAGCTGGAGATGGGAGTAACCCGTGTCTCGGTCAGGAGCTTTATCATGCAGCACTTGGCATTCCTGCGCTTTTGAAAATATTGAGTGACTGTGGCTGTATATGTAGGCACCTGGAAAATGACGACTGGCCGAATTTACATTTATATATAATTGCGAAAAAAAATGGCTAACGAAGCATTGCAAATTTTTTAGTGATTCTTCTAAAAAGTTGGCTCTCGAAAGGTATTAATAATTAACGGGTGGTGCAGTAGCGTTATCCAGCAAGTCTGTAAGGTAAACGTATACGACTGCTGAGTACTGGAGCTACAACGTTAATGGTCTTGCCTGAATCCGATAGTCTTATTTAATAAGGGTATGTGGCACTACCATGACAAAACATTCTACCGATAAGGTAAAGGTAAGTGAGTGCGAGCTTGAGCAACTAATACAGAAAACCTTTGACGATTTTGTGTTATCCCCGTCCGAAAAATATGAACTTAAAACGATGACAATGGACTGTACCGAGCAGGGGCGTCGATTTATGGTTGATCGTAGCTTTGATGTTTTCGTAATTATCTTTTGGCTCAAGAAATCGATAAAGACAAGACTGTAAGAGCTTCTCGTTGGTTGGAAAAAACCATCAAAGCACTCAGTCCCTTGACTCGTGAAATCATGCCATCGCAGGTCTATTTTTCTCCCGGCAAGGACTGCCGCGACGCAGTCATTCAATTTTGTATAGGTGCTAAATCGTCGTTAGATATTTGTGTCTTTACAATTTCGGATGATCGAATCAGTGCGGCAATACACGATGCATTGTGCGTGGTGTAAGTGTTCGCATTATCAGCGACAACGATAAATCGGAAGACATGGGCTCTGATATTACTAGGCTCGATGGCTATGGAATTCCTGTCAAACTAGATCTCACCGCCAATCATATGCATCACAAATTTGCCATTGCTGATCAAAGTCGCTTAATTAACGGGAGTTTTAATTGGACGCGCAGCGCCAGTGAACGCAATGAAGAAAACTTGGTGCTTACCTTTGAGAAAAAACTGCTCGAGCGGTATGGTTTTGTGTTCGAGGATCTTTGGGGTAGATTATAAACGGTATCTTTATGGTAACTGTACCTATACGGCGCCCTTACGTCCATCCGCCACGACGCTCTACTTGCTAAGGGAAATGAACGGAAGTACTCCCGCTGAGGCAAATTTAGAGCAGCCCTTAAGTGAAGCGAGTAAATTTAGGTTTTAAGCAGTACCGGTTTGCTGACGATGTTATACAGCGTTGTGGGGCCGCAATATCTTCAATAAACTGAGATTTTAGAAAATCTATCATATATGGCAGTGTTCCACCTCATTTGTTAGCTCAGGCTATCAATGAAACTCCCAGTGCTAAGGGCGTTAGCAAGGTCGCTGCTACGTTAGCGCCTAAG
>JBLHGN010000121.1:0-10105 GCA_047616325.1 Lentisphaeria bacterium | reverse complement strand
CGATAAGTTGATAAATTGATCGATGTGTTAGTTGATAGATATCTTAGGTGATAAATGGCTTGCAGAATTGCTGCGTAGCTGGAGTTTAGATCATGGCAGTTGGTGAAGTTGAATGGCCGAACTTACCCGCTATTGCGGGCGTAAAGCTAGGTGTGGCCGCCGCGGGAATAAAATACCCCAACCGCAACGATGTATCCTTGGTTTGTTTGGATGAACGAGCGACGGTTGCCGGGGTTTTTACAAAAAATGCCTTTATTGCCGCTCCGGTTACTGTCTGCAAACGCCATATCGAAGACGCGAGAGCCAAAGGTGTTCAGCCGCAAGTACTATTGATTAATTCTGGTAATGCGAATGCCTGCACCGGCGCCTTGGGCTATCAGGCCGCAGTGCAAACCTGTGCGGCCATTGCCGAGTTGGCAAATATTCAAACAAACCAAGTGCTACCTTTTTCAACAGGCGTTATTGGCGAACTGTTGCCGGTAGAAAAGATAATTGCCGCGCTTCCTGCGGCGTATCGCAATATTAGTGGCGACGCCTGGTTTGATTTTGCTAAGGCCATTATGACCACAGACACCCGCCCTAAAGGGGCAACGGTCACTGTAAATGTCGACGGCCATACTGTTAGCGTAAATGGTGTGGCGAAGGGCTCAGGTATGATAAACCCCAACATGGCGACCATGCTCGCCTACGTCGCCACCGACGCAGCCATAGATGTAGACATACTTGATAATATCTCTCGCGCCGCAGCTAACAAAAGCTTCAACCGCATCACCATCGATGGCGACACCTCCACCAACGATGCCTGCATGCTTATGGCCACCGGTCATTCGTCCGCGCCCGCATTAACATCAAGGTCAGAACCTCATTATCAGGCGATATTTGACGCTATTGTCAGTGTCTATAAGTCCTTAGCGCAGCAAGTGGTGCTGGACGGCGAAGGCGCAACAAAGTTTGTAGAGATAGCCGTTGGTGGCGGCGCCACGGCCGACGAAAGTCTAGCGGTGGCTTACGCCATTGCACATTCACCGCTGGTAAAAACGGCTCTATACGCTTCCGACCCCAACTGGGGCCGAATAGTGTGTGCCATCGGCTATGCCGATATCGAAGCGTTGGATGCCGAAAAAGTAAATGTTTGGTTGGACGATGTATTGCTGGTGGAGCATGGCTGCCGCGCCGCGAGCTATAGCGAGGAGCAGGGGCAGCGCGTATTGAATCAAGCGAAGCTGTTAATAAAAGTGGATTTAGGGCGAGGCAACTGTTCTGAATCTGTTTGGACTACCGACCTCTCCCACGAATATATTCGTATCAATGCGGAATACCGTAGTTAATGTCTTACACCGTCTCGCTGCTGCTGAATAAGCTAATTTAAAATGGACGATTTGAAGCGAGTGCATGTAGCCGTAGGCGTAATTCGCAATGCCGAGGCACTAACTTGTGTTTCGTTGCGGCCTCAGCATGTGCACATGGGCGGGTTGTGGGAATTCCCTGGTGGCAAAGTGGAGGCGGGTGAGAGTGTGTTTGCGGCTTTGGCGCGAGAGCTTAACGAAGAATTGTCTCTGCGCATCGCAGCTTCAGAGCCGCTAATGCAGGTGAGTTTTCAATACCCCGATAAAGCCGTGTTGCTGGATGTTCATTTGGTTACAGGCTTCAGCGGTGAGGCAGTGGGCAATGAAGGCCAGCAAGTGCGATGGGTCGACAAGAAAACACTGGCTTCGCTAACATTCCCGCAGGCAAATGCCGCCATTGTTGAGCGCGTTTTACGGCTTTAAATTCAGTTCGATGTTAGGTGCAAAGAAAGAGCACAAAATTCAGAACATAAGTCTGAACTAACAAGCAAATACATCACTAGAATTTGTCCAGGTCGTCACTCCACACGTCGTTACTGATATCTTCGCCTTCTATCCTGTGACTTTCCGCTGCCCACTCCCCTAAATCTATCGCCTGGCAGCGTTGGCTACAAAAGGGCCGTTGGGGAAAATCTTTAGTCATTAGTACTTCTTTTTTGCAGGTGGGGCATTTTACAGATAAGGTTTTAATATTCATAGGTTATGATTATATCGCTCAGATTAGGGAGATTTTTTCGCTAGGGCTAAATATAGCTCATGCAGCTTGTGAGCCTGTCGATAAGTTTCGACGAGCTCACCGGTGTTGTCAATAATATCGTTGGCGGCTGCTAAGCGTTGCTCGCGAGAGATCTGAGACGCAATAATTTTACGGGTTTGCTCATCGTTGACGTCATCGCGCATGCCCGTGCGGCTCACTTGCAGCTCAAACGGCACATCCACCACCAGAACTCGATCTACCAAACTACGCTGCTGTGTTTCCAGAAGTAGCGGTGAGGCCAGCAGGGTGTAGGGGCTTTTGGCCCGCGCTAGAGCATGTTTTATCCGCGCATGTACGTGCGGGTGAATTAATTGTTCCAGCCAATGTTTTTGCTGCGCGTCTTTAAAAATTAATTCCCGCAATTGTTCTCTGTTTAGCGAGCCGTCTTCAAGAAGTATCGTTTCGCCGAAATGGGATTTTATTTCTTCGAGGCAAGCGGAGCCCTGCGCCACAAGCTGCCGTGCAATTACATCCGCGTCGACAACGCTAACACCAAGCTTAGAAAAATAGTTGGAAACGGCCGTTTTCCCTGCGCCTATGCCTCCGGTTAATCCCATTACCCGCATTGTGTTATCAACATGACTCTGTAAACATGATCCTATAAATATGGTTAAGCGGCGCCGGCAAAGTGTAAATAACTTTGCATAATTTGCTCGCCCCAAAAAAATGCAATCCACCCGGCAATGGCCAAGTAGGGGCCGAAAGGAATCGGAATGTTTTTATCTCTGCCGTAAATAAGAATGCCGGCCACGCCAATAACAGCACCGACAAATGACGATAATATAATAATCAGCGGCAGCGCTTGCCAACCCAACCAGGCACCTAAGGCGGCTAACAATTTAAAATCGCCAAAACCCATGCCTTCTTTTTTGGTTATCAGTTTAAATGCCCAGTAAACACTCCATAACGAGAGATAGCCAAAAACGGCGCCGAATAGAGCACTGCTTAAATCGGTGAACAGGCCAAAAGCATTGGCGAGCAAGCCAAGCCACATTAAGGGCAGTGTGATGTTGTCGGGCAGAAGCTGGTGGTCGATGTCGATTACGGTGAGAACCAGCAGTGACCAGGTAAACAACAATACCAGTCCCGCTTGTGCGTTTAAGCCGAAAGAGTCGCCGTATTGACTTACAACAAACGCGGTGAGTGCGCCAGTCACCAATTCGATAATGGGGTACCGAGGGCTGATTTTTGTGTGGCACGCGTAGCATTTGCCTTTGAGTAATAAATAGCTGACAACGGGAATATTTTGCCAGGCTTTGATGGGTGCTTTGCACTCGGGGCAGTGAGAGCTTGGGTAGGCGATGTTAAATGTAATATTTAAAGGTTCATCGGCGGTAGTGAGATCAGAATTATCTATCAAGCTTTGCTTCGTATCGTTCTGCTCTTTGAGAAACTGAAGGCACTCATTTCTCCAGCCCGCAAGCAAAGTTAAAGGGAGCCGGTACACTACCACATTCAAAAAGCTACCTATAACGGCTCCAAAAACAAATGATGTTACTCCAATTATGATCGCCATAAGGTGTTGCCTAAACAACTTCTCCTATTTTAAATATGGGTAGATACATAGCAATCATTAACCCGCCCACTAAAACACCCAAAACCGACATTATTAGAGGTTCCAATAAAGAAGTAAGGCTGTCTACCAGATTATCAACTGCTTCTTCGTAATAAGAGGCTGCCTTGTCAAGCATTTCGTCCAAAGCACCCGACTCTTCACCAATAGTTGTCATTTGTATTAATAGCGGGGGAAATAGCTTGACATTACTCATCGCGTAATTTAACTGCGTGCCCGTGGCTACTTCATCCCGAATTTTCATGGTTGCTTTTTCATAAACAGAATTGCCCGCGGCGCCAGCCACAGATTCTAGTGCGTCAATAAGCGGAACACCTGCCGCAAATGTAGTGGATAGCGTGCGGGCGAACCGAGCACAAATTGACTGGAAAACGATATTGCCAACAATTGGTAATTTTAAAGAGAGTCTATCGAGTAAGGCTCGAAAACCGGGGCTAATTTGTTTGGCTTTTTTAAATACTAGCGTGCCAACTACAATACAGGCTATTGCAATCCACCAGTATTCTTGAGCGAGTTCCGATAAGCCCAAGACAAAAAGAGTGAATGCAGGAAGCTGGCCACCAAAACTAGAAAACGTTTCCGCAAACTGCGGAACTACTTTAATAAGTAAGATTCCTGTTACCACAATGGCCACAACCACAACCGCTATGGGGTAGGTCATTGCTTTTTTGATTTTTGCTTTTAGCTGCTCTGTCTTTTCTTTATATACGGCTATTCGTTCCAGCATTGTCTCAAGAGAGCCCGATTGTTCACCAGATTCCACCAAGTTACAAAATAGGTCGTCGAAATACCTAGGGTGTTTTTTTAACGATAGTGCAAACCCTCCACCAGCTGAAACATCCTCTTTAATGGCGGATATTAGATTGCGCAGGGTTGCATTCTCGGACCCCCCGGCGACAATGTCAAAGCTTTGTACCAGAGGCACGCCCGCTTTCATCATGGTTGCCATTTGCCGAGTAAATACGGCAATGTCCATGGGCTTAATCGGTTTTCCTCCATCGCCAAAAAGTGGTTTAGATTTTTTGCGGACCTTTTTAGGTCGTATGCCTTGTTTTATTAGCTGCGCCCTGGCGAGAGCGCTGCTTGTGCTAGCAACTTCCCCCTCAACGTTATGGCCTTTCTTATCGACACCTTTGTATGCAAAAATTGAACTAGCTGCTGCCATGGGAATTAGTCCTTCGTTACTCGGTTTGCTTCTTCAAGGCTGGTAAGGCCTATCGCGGCTTTTCGTAAAGCGGAAACTCTGAGGTTGTTGAACCCAGCCTCTTTGGCTGCGTCGGCAATCTGTATTGCGTTGCCGCCCTCCATTATAATGCGCGAAATAGTCGGTGTAATGCGAACTACCTCATAAACACCAACTCGTCCCTTGTAGCCAGAATTGCATTTATCACAACCAACTGGCTGAAACAAGGTAAGCTCCTCTTGTGGAATGCCAATTTCGTCAAAACCTTCTTCTGTCAGTACCTCCCCGGGAATAACGTCGGCTGGTATTTTACAGTGGCCGCACAGGCGTCTGGCGAGCCGCTGGGCGATAATTAAACTAACAGTTGTGGCAACGTTAAAGGTTGGTACCCCCATATTCATCAGGCGGGTTAGTGTTTCCGCAGCACTGTTGGTATGCAGCGTGGACAATACCAAGTGACCGGTTTGGGCCGCCTTAATGCCAATTTCGGCGGTTTCCAAGTCGCGAATTTCTCCCACCATTACAATGTCTGGATCCTGGCGCAGAAACGACCTTAAGGCCATAGCAAAAGTCAGGCCGACTTTATTGTTGACGTTAACCTGATTGATGCCCTCAAGGTTGATTTCAACCGGGTCTTCTGCGGTCGAAATATTACGTTCTTCTGTGTTGAGTATATTTAAGCCGGTATAAAGTGAAACCGTTTTGCCTGAGCCCGTCGGCCCGGTCACTAATATCATACCTTGAGGCTGGGCCAGGGTGTCCATAAACATCTTCTTCTGGCTTTCTTCATAGCCCAAGGCATCGATGCCCAGTTTAGCACTCGACGGGTCTAGAATACGCAGTACAACTTTTTCACCGAATAAGGTAGGGAGCGTGTTAACGCGAAAGTCGATCGCGCGGGTCTTAGATATTTTCATCTTGATACGCCCGTCCTGCGGTACACGGCGCTCGGAAATGTCCATTTGCGACATTACCTTTAGCCGAGCGGCCAGGCGTATGGCCAAGTTTACCGGCGGTCGCGCCATTTCCTTAAGAATACCATCTGTTCTGAAGCGCACTCGGTAGGCTTTTTCGTAGGGTTCAAAGTGAATGTCCGATGCGCCAATTTTTATAGCGTCTAATAGTACCTTATTGACAAACCGTACGATGGGGGCCTCGTCCACTTCGCTGTCGTCCCGTTTAGGCCCATCATCGATAACCGCCTCCACATCCAAATCGTCAAGTGCGTCGTCGTCATATCCACCCAAGGTATCGCCGAGGGACTCCTCTTCGGCGTTAAGAAACTGGTCGACTGCTTGGTGCAATATATCGGCTTCGGCAACCAAGGCTTCGGTGGTTAAACCCGTGCTAAATTTTATTTCATCCAGGGCGTGCAGGTTGGTAGGGTCGGATACGGCGATATAAAGCCTATTGCCCCGTTTGAAAACGGGTAGAACTTTATGTTTTTTGATTAATTTTAGGTCAACCACATTATTTGGGTAGGCGGTTTTGCTAATGGAGGAAAGGTCGATTAGTGGTGCCCCAAACTCGTCAGAGGCAGCGCTGGCTAAGGCCTTCGCGTTTATCGCAACTTCCGATACGAGATAAAAGGGCAACGGAACATTCGCTTTTGCCGCAGCCTCTATAGCTCTTGCCGCCAGATCGTCAGTCAGCAGCTCGTCTCTTACCAGCCTTCTTGCCAAACCGCTTAGTAGCATGTGTATTAACCTTTTATATTTTAGCGGCGTTTCATTTTTTGTGATCGTTCGTGATTTTTCTACTTATGCCCATCTGTTGTCGTTGGGCATAAGTATGCTAAGTCTAGTTTGGTTTTAACTAACTTTAGCATTTTCATTAAGAATGCGCAGTAACTCTATGAAACTCAGAAGTATTAAAGTATTCAGGCTGGCTTAGTACAGCGCATCAATATAATGTGTTTTTGTTGCCTGACCCCGACAAAAAATGTCACTTTTTGTCAATTAGGAGGTGTTTCCTGGGTGCACAACTATTCAAAAAAGGGCTAAAGCTGAATTGTATTGTAGGTTTTTCCAGGTTGGCATGGAAGTCGCTTTAACGTATTCGTGAACAAGAAATCGAGTTTGGCTGTATCCCTACTTTCCTTTGGAGAATATGAATGAAAAATGTACAAAAAGGTTTTACCTTAATTGAATTGATGATTGTTGTGGCCATTATTGGTATTTTGGCCGCAGTTGCTCTTCCTGCCTACCAGGATTACACCGTGCGCGCCAAAGTGTCAGAAGGTCATATTGCAGCGGGTGCATTAAAGCTTGGCGTCACTGATCTTTTTGGTGATCGCGGGATCGCGGGTATTGCTGCCTATGCAGCTGAGATTGCAACGGGACCGGCTCAGGCTGAGTTGGCAACCGCAAAAATTTCAGCCGTTGCTATAGATCCTGTTACGGGCGAAATTAGTATTACTCTTGGCGGTTTAGTTTCTCTTGGCGCCAACAATGTGGTAGCTTACATGCCACAAATTGCAAGCACAGCGCTCACTGACACTAACAATACGGGTAGTATTGAGTGGATTTGCAGCAGCAACCCACCTGCTGGCATAGCTTCTGCTACGACTATAGATGATGCTTTTTTGCCTGCTAACTGTCGTTCATACTAATACTTAACTAGTATTCCTAAATACCCGCATCATAGATGCGGGTATTTTTTTGTCTGTTGGGTATGAAGCAAGGAAAGGTATTACGGTTCTGGGGCCGATAGAATATGGCGGAACGGTAATCATTGGGCGATTTTTGAAAAACTGAAGGGCCCTGCTGTGAATCATTGGCGGTGAGTCAAGCTGGATGATGGATTGACAGCTATTTAAAAAGATTATCCTATAAAATCAAATAAAAAACCCCGAAGCAGAGCTACGAGGTATCTAAATGCATAATTGCTCGCAAGCCTTCGGGTTCCATTGCAAAACTAAACTTTTGCGAAGCAGAGCTTCGAGGAATTAAACCCGAAGAGATTTAAAACATATTGCTTGGAATAGCATTGTCTTCTCGGTTAGTGTTAATGCGTGAGTTCTTCTAAAAGCTACTAATCATGTTGTTATGTTAGTTCACAATATTAATTAGGTAGCCTTTGTCCTGATAAGCCTTCAAGTACATTGTTAATTGCTAAAGAGGAATAAGCTCTGTGCCCTTCTATTGATTTCTGGGGTGTTGTGTAACCGTGTATTTCTTCCGAATTACTAGTAAGCATCTTTCGCTAAAAGCTAAACAGAGCAACAAATTTGTAACTCTAAAATTTGCAGTAAAATGGGTTGCTATAGCTGCTGGGGCAGCAAGGCTCTAGGCTTTGTCATCACGAATTTCAACCGCACCGTCTCGTGAAAGGCACGCGTGGCCAGAAAAATGATATGAAAAGAGTGGAACCCAGTAGCAATGTTGATCTTGGGAGCTATTCAGTTCTTCAAGCAGCCAGTTCCAATTTTCTTTTGGCAGGTCTTTAAGGGGGAGGTAAAGGTCTGTTCTGAACTCCAGAGCAAGGCCCTTATTTAGCATCGAAAGCATCCGTGAATTCACAAACGCTAGTGAATTGTTTGGTAGATTAAGCGCTAGCGCTTTTGGGCTTGAACCAGGAAAGGAATGTGCAAGCCTGAGAGGAATGCTGTTATCTGCTAGTTGGCGGGCACTAATGAGGTGGAGGCCTTTTTCGGTAAACACCTGTAAAACTATACGCTCTTTGTGCACCTGAGCCATGCCAGCTATTAAGCAAACCATTTGAAAGGCGGCAATTACGCTTAAATCGAATGCAATATTTTTCTTTTTTACGTTGTAAACAATTAGTGTAAGGGTTGGACCTATCACCATGTCGACGGCGAATATTATTTTTAAACCTTCCCAACCGCCTGCCGGCATAAAAGGGTCGGGGAACCAGAAGTAGGCAATATATGCCGTAAGAACTAAAAAAAGTAAAAAACTGGCGATCAGATGAAGGGCAAAAGCTGCCCAACGACTTTCTGGTATTTTATTTTTATGCATTGTTAACATACGATCCTCATCGACAAATCGGCAGATTGGCAGTGTTTGGTGAGTCCTCCGATGGAGATATAATTGGCAGAGTTCAAAGAGATTTTAGCCAATATTTCTAAGCTGATGCCGCCAGATATTTCTAGTTTTATCGTGTTATCGCTTTGTTGTGTGAGCCGAACTGCGTCAGCCGTATCGCTTGTAGAAAACTCATCAAGCATAATAATATCCGGATTTGCCACTAAGGCCTTTTTAAGTTCTTCAATATTTTCCACTTCTATCTCAACTGTCTTTTTGGGTGCTAATTCGCGGGCTTTTCTTATTGCCTTCGCGATACCTCCACACGCCAAAATATGATTCTCCTTAATCAAAAATGCATCATACAAACCAATTCTATGATTGTGACACCCCCCCGTTGCCACCGCATATTTCTGCGCCGTTCGCAAACCCGGAATCGTCTTGCGAGTATCCAGTATTTTAATCTCGGAATCCCCCAGCGCATCTTTGTACTCTTTGGCTTTACTCGCTGTGCCCGAAAGCAACTGCAAGAAATTAAGCGCAGTGCGTTCACCAGTTAATAGTCTTCGCGAGTTGCCTTTTAGCGTTACAAGTTTGGTGTTAGCTGCGACAAAGTCCCCGTCTTTTACATGCCAATGTATGTCTTCCAAGCCGCCCAGTTGCTTAAACGTCTCATCCACCCAGGCCTGACCACACACCACACACGCTTCGCGGGTGATAATCTCTGCGGTATCGGTCTTATCTTCGGGAATAAGCATGGCGGTAATATCACCATCGCCAATATCTTCTTCAAGGGCGATGCGTACGGCGCGTTCAATGTCTTTTTGGATGTCTTCAAGGCGTATGTTCATGGTTTAGATGTGTTCGCGTTGGTGGTGAAATGGGTGAATAAGGGGGAGTAAGTGGAAAAGGCCCATTTTATTGTTTTAGCGTGAGTGTATCGTCACTTTGGCTAAATTCAAGGTGTTTGAGGGCGCTCATGCCCAGCAATATTTCCTTGCCCTGCATGCCGGGGTTAATAGACGCTTTTATATTGGTTAGTTTAATGGCCCCCAATTCGAGGGTGTCTATTACTGTGTTGCGAACTTGCACGGTACCGTTTGCGGTTATGGCGGTGCTTTTAAAACCTGCCGCCAAACCTAAGGTATTGGCTAGGGCCTGCGGTACAACTACATCGGTGGCGCCGGTGTCGAGCATAAAGGTGACCCGCTTGCCGTTCACGCGGCCACTGGCCATGTAGTGATGCTGCCTATTGGATTT
>JBLHGN010000120.1:0-10171 GCA_047616325.1 Lentisphaeria bacterium | reverse complement strand
CCAGCCTGCTTTCAAAATCTCGCCTTGATATCGAAAAAACCTGAAGCCCTGAAGCAATTTCAATTACTTAAGGTGCCCTTAAGAAAATAATACCGTCAACATCGTATTCGTTTGTGTATCAAATATTTTGACAAAGGTTGTAGCGATCGACTCATTAAAATAATAAGCATCGCTTGTAGAGCCATTTAAATTCTGCGGGCCACCTACGTCGCTTAATACCTTACCATTGTTAGTCACACTCGATGGTGTAGCTGTTCCCAAAAAACTTACATAGTAGAAGGGCTCGGGGGGCGTGTAGTTATCGTACATCCGTTTTACGCTAACTTGTTGCCCGCTACCCATGCCTGAATGGGTAATATCGGTGACGCGATACGCTTTCTGCTCAACATTGTCCGTACTGACATGATCGTCTTGATACAAGGTGTAGCTGCTATCTTTGCCGGGATAGATATTAAAGGTAATTGGGTTGCTATCCAACTGGCCAATATACTGCTCAAGCTCTCGGTGCGGTAATATCGCCCCTTCTCTTACATACATAGGCACGAGGTCTAAAGGCACATACCACGATTGCGTGGTGCCGCCATCTGTAGGCGCACCCAAGGGTGCCGTATTGTCTGAATAGACATACCACTGACTACCATTCGGCAAATAGATATCTCGATTAACCGAACCCTGATCGACGATCGGTGCAATTAATAAATTATCGCCAACAAAAAATTGATCGTCTACATGATTATACACCTCGGGGTCCTGGGGATCATTTACAAAGAGTGCACGAGCAATTGGTAAGCCAAGCTGAGTGTTTTGATACATAGCATCGTAAAATAATTGAATAAGACGGTAGCGAATTTCAATATATTTACGGCAAATACTTGGCACTGGTTCGGCGTAACGATAAGGTTCTTGGAAGGTTTTGGTGTAACCATCGTAGTGATTGCGGAACCACGGCAAAAAGGAGCTCATGGTCATCCAGCGTGTGAATAGCTCATAGTTAGTGACGCCACCGCCTTCACTGCCACTGCCGTTTGCAAAACCGCCAACATCACAGCCAGACAAAGCTTGCCCCGTCAAACCAAAATTAAGTACCTCGGGAATATTTATCTTTAAGAAGTCCCAGCTCGATGCAGAGTCTCCCGTCCATGAAGCCGCATAGCGATGTACGCCAGCATAACCGCCCCGTGCGATAATGAAGTTTCGCTTGTTGTAATTGTACTTTTTGCCATTGAGCCCTTCGTTATTGTTTTTGCTGTTTTTATAGGACTTAGAGCTTTTCAACTTTGAAATACCATTCCAGGTCGCCTCAATGAGATTAAGCGCAAAGGCATTGTGAACTACGGCATTGGGCTGATATTCATCACTGACTTTATCGTACATCATTAAATTTAGCGGCAGGGTTTTATCCGGTGTTTCATTGTCTGAATTGGGCACAACGGCAGGACAGGTCATATCCTGCCATATCATATCTAAGCCCAAAGAGAGCAGGTAATCATACTGTTCGCCCCACCAAAGCTGTACGCTCTCTTTCCCCATATCCGAGTAAAAACCATAGGTGCCCAAACCGTTTTGCCCGTTGGGAAAAAGCGGCGTTGGGTATTTATAGGGATTAAAACCATTATTGTCGCCATAACTTTCATTGGCTAAAAATAGGTCTGGGCTTTCTCCTCGATCGGCACGGGTATTGTATATAAAAGGAATAGGCTCACCCGGCTTTATAGCAATAGAATTATCGAGTGAAATCGTTACAAAACTATCGCGAGCGGGATAAGGTGTATCGCGATTACCGTCTTCGTCCAGCGGATTGGCGCTAATAATTCCGGTGATATTCGTGCTGCATTTAAAACCCGACTCATGTAACTGTGCAAACATTTCCTGCGGGTTTGGAAATTTTTCAGGGCTGCTAGTAAATGTGCGGTAATTATTTTGAAAATCCACATCAATATGCAAACCATCGATAGGAATCTGGAAGTCACGGAAATTCTGCGCAACATCTTGCAAAATTTTTCGACTGTAATACCCGTAACAGCCCTGTTGATATCCCAAGGCATACTTAGGGGGCATTGGCGATGGGCCGGTGAGTTTAGAATACTGATCCAATACGCTACGGATGGGGTTATTATTCGATTGCGCAGCATCGTCTCCTACTATTACGTAATAATCTAAGTCGCCATAGAGCGTCCCAAAATAATATTTCCCATCCATATTTGAGTAGTCATTGGAGCCTAGATTAAAGTATGACTGGCCAACATTATCTAGAAACACAGCATAACTATAGGTCTCGCTATTGCTTTTACCCGTGGCGAGTAGAACAGGCATTGAGTTGTACAGGGGTTCACTTGGGTTGAGTGGGCCAGGTTGATTGTTATCAGGGATCACTGCTGTACCAGCGTAAGTAAAGTTATCATAATTAAAACAACTCATGGTAAAGCTTTTTTTGTTTAGCGTTGCACCTGCTTTCTCGCCAAAACCGTAGTAGTTTTCGCTGTCTGGTGCTTTGCGGATACAGGCCACGGCTTGATTACTATAAACAAGGTTTTTCCCATACTCGTCCTCGGTAACGAGCTTACCATTTTGATAAACGGAAATGCCGTAGGGTTGCAATCCTATATAGAGGGTTAAGCCACCAGTATCGACCTGTAGGGCTTTACCTCCACGATCGATCTCTTGGACTTGAATACTTACTTTAGCTAGGTTCTGGTTAACAACGGCATAAGACCCCGATTTTTGAGTGTAGTCTGGGTTGGCACTTGGACGAAAGCGAACACGAAATACTGTAGGCGATAAAAACGAAAGTTGTATCGCCATGTTGTTGGAGTTTTCCAGCAACAAGGTTTTGGCATTTACTTTGGTGTATTTTGTAATATTTCCTATTTCATTCCAGCCATTAACATTGGGTTGAAACTCATTGACTTGTACGAAGGTATAACTTTGTGGCGTGCTTACCTCCGTGCTCTGCAGTGCGCCAAAATCAGCGGTGACAACATTGCTTTTTTCTGAATTTTTTTTTGTTGAAGACTTTGCCATGATATTTTCTCACATTACTGGGTTAGAAAGCATTGGGGTAGACAACATTGGAGAGCATTACTTCTTCTATCTAAACTATGTAACATAAATCACTAATCGCTAAACATTTTATTTGTCGCTTACAAACTTGGCTTTCAATTGTAGCAACCAACTAAAGTCGGCTGTATTCGCTGCACCGTAAATTGCCGCTCCGTCCTTATCAACGCCTGTTGCTATTGCCGCTGAGTAGTGGCAACCCATGCAACCTTCCGTACCAAATATACGTTGTGTATTTGTTCCGTTTTCCTTAAACCCCTGTATTTGATGCCAGGCTTCTATATTTCCAAGTTTGGTATTAAAAAACTCATTGCCTTTTCCTGTAGTGGTTGCGCCTTGAAAATAGGTCTCCATAACCATATTGGTCAAATATACAGGCGTTGGATTTCCGCCAGACTTATTGGTGACCGCCTCGGGTAATTTTGGCGGGTTTTTATCTGTATGTCCCGATACAGGGTAAGGCGTCGACGTGGGATCGGTTGGCCATTGCGTGCCAATAAGTTGATAATATTGTAAGACTGAATTATTCCTTTTTAGAATTTCTTGCACGCTCGCGTTAAGATCTTGTGTGGACTTTGTTAGGGGTAAAACACGCTGAATTTGATTTCGCTTTTCATTTTGGCTGTCTTGCGTGTAGTCACCTTTAAGATCGGGGTAGACGTTAACCGGACATATTTGACAATTAGGATCATAAAATAGAGGTTTTAGCGCTTTACCGTCAACACTAAGCAAGGGGTTCGCCTCTAAATTGTCGACGTGTTCGAAGGTGGCCCATATCCACTGGGGCGACGACTGTGTTTTTAAGGAAATATGCATTCCCACCATACCGACAAGTGCCTTCGAGTAGGTACCGTCTTCATTATATACCCAAGCATTTTGCAAATAAAACCGCGAGGGGATATCGTGCTTCTCGTCAATAATCTTCCAGGCCAACTTTAATTCAATAGCACCCACTTCTTCGCGGTTTGCACTGGGGAAAACGAGTTTTTTGTCGGACTTTGAAAAAGCTATTTGGCCATCGATATTATACAGCGTATTGCTGACAAGATAGTCAAACTCCGATTCGTTCATCAAGACTTCATAGCGTAAGATGTTCCCATTTTGGTCCCAAATTGGACCGGTAAATGCCTGATCAATTTCATCGTCAACATTGGCCTTGCTATGTATTCCAGCCCCATTTACACGAAATAATATTTTATCTACACCTGTAGAGTTGTATTCTGCTACGTTAAAATTACTAGGTAGGGAGTGCTCTCCCCACG
Organism: Lentisphaeria bacterium; assembly: GCA_047616325.1. Classification (GTDB taxonomy): domain Bacteria; phylum Pseudomonadota; class Gammaproteobacteria; order Pseudomonadales; family Cellvibrionaceae; genus JBLHGN01. Next base: position 5,852 of record JBLHGN010000120.1, on the reverse strand, counting down.
GCAGGGGTTTGGCGCCATTACTTTGATAGACTTCGTAGCTTTCTTTCCAGCCATTCCAAACGGCGTCTCCGAATTCATCGATCTTATTTTTCGGTTTGCCGGCTTCGTCTGTCGGCCAATTTAGCGCAACAAAATTTTGCCAGGAAAGCACTTCAAATAAACGCTGCACTTGGTCAAATTTCTTTTCCCTATTCAAGGTCGTCTTGAGTGCAATATCCACATCGTGAGGTGCAAGGGGTGTTAGCTTATTAGGGAAGTGGAGGTAGGCGCCACCAACTTGATATGAAGCACCATCGTTTTGTTTTTGTGCACAGCTTTGTATGAGCATGAAAATTAGAACATAGCTTATGGCTGTAGAACATAATTTTAATTTGGTCATTATTTTGCCCCTTTTGACTCATACCCATTATTGCAATGCCTTGTTTAAGCCACTACCTATGCTAGACTCCATACGAACTATTGAACCAATAACAGGCAGTATGACTTTTCATGAATGGCGCTAAAAGCAGGGTAAGAATTTTGATTGATTTTGGTGCTAGGGTAATTATCGCCTAAAACATTAACATAGCAAATAAATATCGCGAAAATTTGCGAGTATTTTCTAGTGCCTTGTATGCAAAAAAACAATATAGGACTATGAGACGAGTTAAGCGACACCTTCGCTTAACTTATAACGAAAGTGGGAGCGTAGTACCTATATTCTATTTTAGAGCTACGTGGCGTAAAATGTTTTTTTGGCGCATCAATAGCTTACCACTCGACACCGAAGATCAAAAAAGTGGCACGGTTAAAATCAGGGTACAACTAGCTGCAGTTTTTAGATGTAGTTTTTGTGTGTCATTTGTTGGCCGCTCGGGTCGACTGTAGTCTCTTTTATGTGCGTATAATACACCATTCCTCAATGACTTTATGTGAATGATATTTTGAAATCAACCGCGGCCTCTTCTGTACAGCACGCTGTAACAAGCATAAACGTTGATTAGAAAAAACGCGTGGCTGTTGCCGCGTTTGCCGGCGAAAAAAATCACGTAAATCGCTAAGGCAATTGAATCCAGCCGAAAGTTTGTTCAGAGACAGAAAACGATAGTTGCCGGTGCCACCGATGCGGCGTTTCATCTAGAACCAACTTCGGACAAGGTGCTATTTCACTTACCGGTGACTCAACAATGGATTGAACAGTTGGTATTGTCACTACTATTAATTCACGTATCGTATCGGAATGTTTCGACCTTATTAGCAGATGTGTTTGATTATGCTATTAGCATCGAATCGCATCGCATCGCATCGCAACGGAAACTAATATTAATAATGCCGCCGTAATAAAATTGAAACAGATTCCTACTACGGAAAATTTATCTCGAATTCATGTCACCGCCAATGATGAATTATTCCAACTAAGCAAACCAATTTTGTCAGGAGTAGATGCACGGTCGTTATATTTTACCTACTCTCAGTCGAAGATCCTCGCGACGAAGACACCTGGGCGATTCATTTTATGGATTGCCAGAAGAAAGGTTTGAATCTGGAGAGAGCGATTGGACATGATGCCAAGGGCTTAGTATCGATTCATAAAATAGTTTTCCCATAAGTCCCCTGTCACTATGATAACTTTCATTTATCACGGGGCCTAACGGCGCTACGGCACCATTTCACAAACCGCCTAAATACGGCCATTAGCGAACGAAATAGTCTTTAGAATTAATCGGAAAAATGGCCCGGATATGAAAGCAAATATCAGCAATGGATCGACGTAAATGAGGATGAAGAGCAAACTCATTACATTTTCAAAACACTAGATACCCTCATTAGTTGGCTGGAACATGATATTTTAAATAAGGCGGGCCCCGCTAAAAAAGAACGGCGTGAGCCGTATCATTTCATGGTTGTCGAATTTAAAAAGCTAGAACGTTTGTAACCTCATCGAATATCGCAATGTGCTCCACCTTAGAAAATAAACGAGAAGCGGCATTGGGACTTGCGGATGCATTGGAAGAAAAATTTACGGTGATTAGTCAATAGTTGTCCGTTTCAATTGTGTCTATCTGGGCCATGTATTTGTTGCAGCGCTGCCATGCCATGGGGCACCAATACGCACAGCGAAGTGAAACGTTGGAAAAAGAATTAGGCGATCAATTCGGTGGCATCGAAGACGCCGTTATTGTTGCTATCTATGCGATAGAACGCACAAACTTAATTATTGAAAACCTCAATGGACGCGTGAGAAGCCACCCTTACTATCGTCAAGAAAGCGGCCACGGGTTTTTGAATCTTCTTCGGTTCTATCTAAATAACACATATTTTTTGCGCAGTACCCGAGCGGAGCACCATAAAAAATTCCGGCGGAAATGCTGTCAGGAAAACCTCATGCTCACTGGTTGGAGATGTTGGGCTGCGAACGCTGTAAGCGCGCCGTCTAACACTCAACTCCTCAGATTATAATACACACTGAATTCCGGTGGGTTTAAACGCGTCTACTGGCACCCAAAATACGCCGTTTTTGAACCGTGCCCATTTTTTTAGACTCGCCCATAGGGCAACGATGAGATCCTCTCAAAAAAGTTAAAATTCGCTATATTTTTTAGCACCTTAGACCCCCTCGCTACGATCCAACTGATTTATTTAGGATGATCGCATATATCACTTTACCTAGGTTCACTTGTGCGTCAGATTGCCACAGTTTTTGTGCGGCATTTGCAGCTGGCCCTAGAGCAGCATTTATAAGAGGCAGATATGGCGACTAGGGAATTTGAAATAAAAAGGTGTTAGCGAGAACTCGATAAGTTTATGGCGCTTAGGCGGCCACCGGCTCATGTCAGAACTAAAGTCGATATTGCTTACCGTATCGAAGATCAAAGTGTGGTGTTTTTTGAGATTCGTCCGGTATGGAAAAAACCTGAAAGCAAAGTGGAGATTTCTATCGCCAAAACTACCTATGTTAAAAAACAGAAAGTATGGAAAGTGTATTGGCAAAGGCAAGATCCAAAGTGGCATGGCTATGAACCCTGCCCGGAAGTTAAATACTTAGAGGAATTTCTTAGCTTGGTGCACGAAGATACGGAAGCATATTTTTGGGGTTTAACAAACCTAACTTACCTCACAGCACGCTAGGGTAAATACATGGGTTGCCGGTTGCCCTTCCATAGGCTTTATCTTAGCGGTGTAACTCTGTAGTCTTTTCAGATAAGCCGGCAGGTAATTGTATGTTTAATTACTGTCTGGGCACGCATTGCAACCACACACCGACATATTGCCTGCGATGCTTGTCCAGTTATTGTTCCAGCCCATTGCGTTTTTACATGCTTCCGGGCAAAGCTGTTGTGCTTGTTGGTCATTCATAATGGGGCCAGCCTTTACGTCACAGCGATCAATTAAGCCAGGCGCTGCACCCGATTTAGAAGTTAACAAGTGCGATGCCGCCGCTGTGTTGTTTTCGCTCGCTCCTGCATGGCAGGTAAAGCAGCCCTTGGTAAAGTCTGCCCCGGCTTGTGTGTAGGATTCCAGTGTAGAGTTGGCCAAATAAGTTGAGCCAGCTATTGCCGTATCAAATTTTTGGTCTGGAGCCGTTATTTTGCTCACATCTGTCCACTGTGCACCGCCAAGATAGTAATTTTTAAATACGGCCAATGGGTTATCTTCAGGAAGGTTGGTGATTATTCCGGATGGTCCCACAAGTAGGGTGTTTAAAAATTGAATGTTGGCCACGTTATGGACGTTTTGCGGTGCCGGTTGGTCACCGTAGTATGCGTCTAAACAAATGTTGGAGGGCGTTTGACCTGCTGCGCCTTGTATCATTACGTTGCCACTGCTGTCCAATACGGGCTTGCTGGCATTGCCATTAAAGTCACATTGTGTTTCGCATTGCGAGGTTAAGTCTGAGCCGTTTGTGTAATTGTCTGCGATACATGTATTGCAGCTACTAGTAGCAAACGACCATCCCTTAGGGGGTTGTGCGCGTAAAAAACCTTCGTTTGGTATTACAACCGTGCAATCTGGGGCGTTGTTTATATGTTCAAAAGTCGCCCATACAAATTCAGGGTGAGCACCCGTATTTACCACTACATGAAAACCCACTAAACCGAGGTTTTTCGCGCCTATACCCTCAATGTCGGCCTGGATAATATAGTAGAGTGACTCCTCATCGCTGGGCTCCATTATTCGCCAGGAAGATTTAAGTTCAAGTACCTGGTTAACTTGTGTCGGAAATTCAGTGTTTACATCCGAGGCCGTGGGAAAGTTGCCGTTACTAAATACCCCGCATTCATTTTTGGTGAAGCTGCGATTATAGAAAACGATATTGGTGTTTTTGTCGTAGAGTGCGTCTCCTGGGCCTGCTTGCCCCGGTATGTCGGGCATGGTCATAACCTTTAGAATCGTGTGACTTAAGCCACGGCGATTGCCTTTGACAAGGCTACCTGCGTTTACGCTTGCGCATGTGTCCAAATCTACCACTGGAAAGAGTGAGCGGTCTTCAAAAATTCTTGATTCGCGGTCGCTAGCACTCGGGCTCATTAAATAAACGAACCATTGCCAAGAAAATATGTGAAAGTCACAATTGCCAGAGGTTCCAGCAATCTTGCTCGCAGGCAGTGCTGGTTGACCCTTGACAGGAACTGCGCCCAATTGCGCAACTGGGTTGGGGGCTAACCACATGGCATTTGAATAGGCAGACACATCACAGTCGGTAACGGCTGCGACTTGGTCTATATCGCTTTGTTTGTTGGGTTTGCTAGCATCAGCTTCAGTTTTCGGGTTTTTGTCGCATGCCGAAAAAAATAGTATGCATGCAAATACTATAAAAATGTTTTTCATTATTTTATTCCTGATATGTTTAGTTTGTAGTGCCTATGTGCGTTATAGGGGGACGGTTTTCTCCGTAGTAGACTGATTAGTGCTCATTCATAAATAGGACTCTACTGCGGTGCAATTTAAACGGGCATCTTCACACTGATAGATGTAGTTGTTTGCAATAAGTAAACGCCTGTATCTAGTGATGCAAATATGTCCATTTTAATTCCCCCTCGGTGCGAGCCATTTACGGATGGCTATAATTATGTGAAAGCAAAGCTTAGGCCTTAAATAAGTTGAAGTATATCGTTAAAGTTTTTAGATTTTTTGATTGATTGTTGAGCTGACAAAATGATATTTTGGAGTCCGCAAATAAGGTCTCATGTATTGTTTTCTAGTTTTAGGCAGAGATATTTCTTAAATGGGATTTTATTGTGTTAGTAAGGGAGATGCTTCGGTACTGCATTTTTTATGCGAATGTTTATAACTTTGCGCCATCTTTATCGTGCTCATTTGAGTAATATTTTTCGGAAAAACCAAGGTGTTTTATGTTTTTTCCTGTAGAAAAAAAGAATAAATATTGAGCGCGAGTGGGTTCATGTTAATATATTAAATGGGGAAACGCACACGCAAGAATTTAGGTAAAAAACCCCAATGCAAAGATTCCTGTGTTGTAGGTGACTAAGGAACGTGCACGAAATATCATCCGGATTCCCATAGACTATGATTTGAAGTAAAATTCTATTTTTTGGTGAGAATGCTAAATGAGTTCGCACTATTGTGAAGAGCACGAAGAAGAAATGGCTAATTTCTACGACAGCTTATCTGAAAAGGATCGTCGACGTTATGCAGCCGTTGAGGCGAAGAAAATTGGACATGGAGGTACCACATATATTTGTTCGTTATTTGGCTGTGATGATAAAACGGTTAAAAAAGGCATGCTGGATCTTCATGATGATGAAGCACTTCAGCAGGCGAGTGTCCGAGCACCTGGAGGGGGTAGAAAAAAGCTAATAGAGGCGATGCCTGATATAAATAAAGCGTTTCTCGACGTATTGTCAAGTCAT
>JBLHGN010000119.1:0-10219 GCA_047616325.1 Lentisphaeria bacterium | reverse complement strand
CGAAACAGCATTTAACCAAAGGAAGTACAGTTATCAGCGATGGTCTTGCATGTTTTAATTCCGTCACTGATGCAGGTTGTGAACACGATCGTATAGTCTGTGGCGGCGGTAGGGCTTCTGTCGAAGAATCAGAGTTTTATTGGGTGAATACTGTTTTAGGTAAATTAAAAAGCGCCATACGCAGCACATATCATTCAATTAACCGGAAAGACGTACAGCTATACTTGCCTGAATTTCAATATCTTTTTAATCGTCGGTTTGATTTAGAGGCAATCATTCCACGATTGTTATATGTGTCTCTCAGAACTCCACCTATGCCTGAAAAGCTTCTAAAGCTCGGCTTAGCTTAAGTGGTAATTAGGAAAAGCTATGGACGTATACTTGAAAGACATGGGCTGGGAATATCTAGGTAAGCGACCTCTTAACCCCATTATTCTAATCACCGTCTAAATCTGTCAGCGTACGCACTCCATAAATCCATAGGAGTGCCCAATGAAAAAAGAAGCCTGGCAGGCCCACGTCGATGCCTACAACAGCTGTAAACAAAGCGTTACAACCTACGCCAGCCAACACGGTTTGGTTTACAGCCAAATGTTCTACTGGACTCGGAAGTTAAGTAATGAGCCCCCAAAAGCGGTGTTTTTCAAGGTAGTTGTCGCCTAGGGTTAAAATTATGCCGCCTTATATTCCTCCGTTACTGACTTGCATTTCTCTGGGTTAAGAAAAACCTCATCTATCCAATCCCAACATCTAATTTCGCCACTCCAACGATTCGGATGACGTGATTTTGCTTTTAGATAAACCTCTTTACGTTGAGCCAATATGTCTACATCTTTCCCATCATGACGCTGGGCTGGCGTAACACACTTAATTCCGCTGTGCAGATGGTCGTTGTTGTACCAGTCAACAAATTGATCGACCCATTTACGCGCATCAATCAAGCCAGAGAATGGCCGCTCAGGAAAATTCTGCCTATATTTTAATGTCCGAAACAACGACTCAGAATACGGGTTGTCATTGCTAACGGAAGGTCGACTAAAAGAAGGGGCTACGCCTAGCTGGTGAAGCGTCGCCAGCATGGTAGCACCCTTCATTGGGCTCCCGTTATCCGAGTGCAGAGTCACTTCGCCCTCGAGAATCTTTTCTCGTTCACAAATATCTTTGATTAAATCAGCCGCTAGCACACTTAATTCCTGATCGTGAACTTGCCAGCCAACCACCTTACGGCTGAAGATGTCCATAACCAGATAAAGAAAGTAATACATACCCCGCACCTGTGTTTGAAGATAGGTGATGTCCCAGGTGTATATCTGATTTGGGCCTGTCGCCGTCAATGCTTTGGGTTTATGTACGGCTGCCCTTGGTTTACTTTTTCCTCGATGTGTTAATTGATTATGGCTCTTTAAAAGCCGATAAAATGAAGCCTCTGACGCAATATAAATACCCTCATCCGCTAGCTTAGGTACTATTTTACACGGGGAAAGACTCGCATATTCCTCTTGGTTTGCGATGACAATAATACGCTGTATCTCTAGCTCCGATAATTTATTCCTCGGTATCCGTTTCGCATCGATTCGACCATCGTGATGATTGTCTGGTCTACTCCATCGTTGCAATGTTTTTTTCACTAAGGCCTAAAATATCGCACGCTTTCGACTGCCTGGCACCGCATGACTGGGCGTGCTTTACCCACTGGAGTATTTCTATGCGCTCATCAGCCATTACGAGTTGTCCTCGTCGCCCCAGAGGACGTTGACTTTTTTTTGGAGAGCCAGCAAAGCCACGGTCTCAGCAAGCGCTATCACTTTTCGGTTCAACTCTTTTTTCAATGACTTATTCTCATTGTTGAGCGTTTTTAATGCTGACGCTGACGTAACGTGGGATTTTGAATTGGCTCCCGTTACGAAATCATGCTTCCATTGTTTAATATGATGAGGGTAAACCTTGAGTTCATATAATAAGTGCACCACCAGAAAAGGCGATTAGCTGGTATATTCTCTAATCGACCAAAATCAGGAGAATAGCCATATGACAGCCAAGTACACACAGCTAACCGCAGAAGAAAGATATCATATATATACGATGAGGAAGCAATCTATCTCGCTTCGTGAAATAGCAAAAGGAATGGGGCGAGTTCATACGAGCCTGAGTCGGGAAATTAGGCGCAATAAAGGCGAGAACGGCTACCGATATAAACAGGCACGGAGAAAAGCATTGGCTCGTCATAAATCGAAGCCTAAGGCCATAAAGTTGACTGAACAACGGGTATTGTATATCAGAGAAAAGATAAAGCTGAAGTGGAGTTCTGAGCAAATCTCTGGTCGCCTATTGACTGAAGAAAATGTCTCGCTGAGTCATGAAACGGTCTATCAGTTTATCCTCAAAGATAAGTGCAGTGGTGGTGATCTTTATCGTTATTTTCGATACTAGGCAAAGCCTTATCGTAAGCGTTACGGGAGCAAGGATTGTCGCGGAGAAATCCCCGGTAGAGTTGATATTTCGGAGCGTCCAGGTGTTGTTGATAAGCGATCGAGAGTCGGTGACCGGGAAGCAGATTTGGTCATTGGCAAGGGGCATAAAGGCGCCATTGTCACCTTACCAGAAAGACGTTCTAGGCTTTATTTGGCACTATCCATCGAGCACAAAACCAAGGAGCTGACAACTGCGGCGATCACCGCCCTATTGACGTCTTTTAAAAGCTTCGTTCACACGATTACTTATGATAATGGGAGAGAGTTTAATGGCCACATGGATATTTCAAGCGAGTTGAATTGCAAGGGTTTCTTTGCTCGCCCTTATCATAGTTGGGAGCGTGGATTAAATGAAAATAGCAATGGTCTTCTTAGGCAATATTTTCCGAAGTCTATGCCATTAGATCAGGTGTCTGAAGAAGAGGTGCGTGCTGCTGCTGCTGCTAATGCGATGAATCATCGACCGCGAAAATGTTTGGGGTATAAAACTCCTTGGGAAGTGTTTACTGAACTCACCAAAATAAATGCTTTTATTTAATGGGTGGTGCACTTATAGGTTGAATTCGCCAAGTACAAACATTGGTCGAAAAAAATATTTCCTATAAAAAAATGATTCAACAATTCGAGAAGTATTGGGATAGACTGTTCGCTGCACCCATTACAATAAAAACACCTGATGGTGAAGTTATCATTCAGCCTTAACGTACGAACAATAACATGGAGCAATCTTTTCGTTATCCAAAGAAAGGTGAACGACAAAAACAGGGCAAAAAATTTGAATAAGGCTATGCTCGCCGATACACCGCTAATCAGAAATCTTGACAAGCCAGATTATATGGAACTGCTGCTGAGTGGAAAATCTAACCTGATTGAACGATTAGTAGATATTGATATAAAGCTAGTCCATCAACAAGAGAAGGAAAATAAAGCAAGATGGCAGAAATACCCGAGGCGTATGGCTAGGCTGTTCAAGATGCCCAATTTACCGCAGAAGTTGCTCAAAAAGCAGGCAGCGTGAGACAGTAAGGGCAAATTCAGCCCTCGTTTGCGTTCATAGGACAAGCCTACAGAATATTCACATATATCAATAAGATAGGAATAGCACAATCGCACACATAGAAATGCAGAATGCGTCTCACAGAAACACAAAATAACGACACCAAATTACCGACTAGCTTCTGGCAATTGTTCCTTGTAAGCCCTACAATACCGCTCCGCTCAAACGAGCACTCCCCCTTAATGTATAAAGGAAAGGCATATGAAACAGGTTAAAAAAACAGCCGAGTACACGATCTTTTTGCGCAACGACACGCGTTATGCCGTTCGCAAAGCTGGTGGTGTGTGGGTTAATGGCGAAGACAAAGTGGCCATTTTACGTAAAGAAGAGCTCTTAAAGGCTCCGGCTCCTAAAGTTGAAGAGCCCGGAGTTCAAGAACCAGCTGCAGCAGAAGAAGTTGCCGCTGAAGCAACTGAAGAAAAAGCGGCTGAATAAGTAAGCTGTCTCCGACACAAAAAAGGCCGATAATTATCGGCCTTTTTTATTGTTCAGCAATTGACACCTAAACTCTATAACAAGGAAATCCTATAAGGTTTTCCAAGACAAGTGAAAGCGCGAGAATAACGCGGAGTAAATACTATTCTCTACCGGCTCCACCGCCACCCATTCGAGCGCTAAGCTAAGCGCACTATTGGCATTCATTACAGCTTTAGCACCACCAAGCCCCTTTTGCAGTAAACCTACCTGATAGCTCATACGAAGATCCTTATCCTCACTGGGCGATTCTTTGCCAGCCAATATCTCGGCACGCACACATAACAATCTCAACGACTCTAAAACACCCTTTTGACCGCCCGAACTTTCAAGCTCATTCTTAGTTCCCGTCTTATTGGCTGCACGTTGCGAATGTATTACAACTTGCCCAACTTCCTGTGAGCTCACCTCATCTAATTTTCCTTTAATTACTGAGAGGCTACCTTCTTGCCATTTGGCCACTGAATCTATGCTAGACGTTATTTCTCCCAAATTAGCTTTTAATAAAGTTTCGTCGGAATCGATATTAGCCTTAACATTGGCATAGGTATTTATTTCCTCATTAATTTCAAATAGCTTGAGCCAACTTTGCGCTTCAATATTTTGTAATTGTTTTTTAGTTTGATCTCCGAATATATCCAGTAATTTAGCAAAAGTCTTTTGTAGACTAGTGGCGGCTTGATGAGGTAATTCGCCTACACTGCCAAACTCCTTGACTATGGCGTCTTTTTCCGCTCGGGCCGTAAGAAAGTCGTCACCAGAAAGTGCCAACAAATCTTCCAACTTTTTCACCAGACCGTTGGCGATGTCCAGTTGCTGGCTTAACACTTGTTTACGTTCTTTTTCTACGCTGTCCTTTCTGGTGAATACACCGTCGCACTGTGCTCTAAAACGCTTCCACAACTTTTCATTGTCTTTGTAAGCACAGCGTCCAGCTTTTTTCCACTGCGCCTGTAAACGTTTTGCTGTGTCTATTGCTTGATTTACATCGGCAATTTCATTAAGTTTTACTGCCTGCTGAATTATCTGCTCCTTGGCAGCCATGTTTTTACTAAATTCAGATTCTAGCTTTTCCTGAATATTGGTCATGGCTTGTTCAAACGCCGCCAACAAGGGCTTATTGCTTGTGCGCTCTACAGGAGAATATGAATGGAATTCCGGTCGCGCAGCACGCAGCACCTTTTCTACTTGCGCCCAATCGGCATTCTCCCAGTCGTTGTCACTGCAGTAGTCTTGCAATTGCTTAACCAGTGTTCGACGCTTTTCTAGGTTGCCTTGTCGCGTCTCCGCTAGTGCTTGAAAATATACTTTGCACGGTTCATACGCTTTATCCGCGGCGTCGCTAAACTGTTGCCACAACCCCTCTTGGCGGTCTTTTCCGCTCTGATTCAGTTCTTTCCATTCGTCTTGTAGGTTTTTGATTTTCGTGGCCAAGGCGTCTGCGGGTATTGCCATCCCCACCAGAGCCTCCATAGATCTAACAAGCGCTTCTTTTTTGGGAACAACAGCGTATGCCTGCCAATCGATAAGCTTTTGTGTGCCTTCGTCAAGCCGTTCAAACTGAGTGGCAAGATGCGTTGGCAACGCGCCAAATTCAACCAGTTTTTCCTCCACTGAGTGGCGAATACCAAGGGCTTGCTTTAAGTGCCCCTGATCGACAGCGGCATTTCCCTTGCGGATTAAACCCGACATCACGCGCTCTAAACTTTGACGCTGCTGCTGTTGCAGTTTTTTATTTTCACTAATTTTTTTGAGTATGGCCTGAGCCTGAACTACACATTCACCGAGCTCAAATTGTGCAGGCATATACTCGCCTAGGGTTTTTACCGGGTTGAGAACATCACGCAAATATCGAATGTCTTTTTCTCGCTCCTGCTCACAGCCCTCTTCTCTGAATAAGCGATTACGGCAGGCCATTAAAGAGCCACGCTCTGGATAGTCCGCAAAAACTTTATCCAAAGCTCTTGTTAATATTAAATGTTGCTTGTTAAGCGTTTCAGATACTTTTGCGGTACTAGCAAAGTCAAGCCATTGCGTTTTAACAGCCTCGACATTTTTAAGCACATCCGATATGAATCTTGCGTCATTATCTTGCAGATTATAGAGCTCGTTTAAGCATTTCCACAAGCGGCCTAAGCATTGCGTGAGGTCTTCATCTGCATTAACAGCTATTTCAAGCTCCTCAGCCTTCTCTGGCTGAGTCTCGCTTTGCTTGGCTTTCTTCAGCATAGCCTCATTGTACTGACTTAGAACACCCTCACATAGCGCAAGCGCATTTGTATAACGCCTTATTTCAGCCTCTGGGGCATGCTCTACCACCTCGCGCCAATGACGATTGAATCTTTCCAGTCGCGCCTCATAATCTTTTTCATGGGCACGTTTGCTGTGCTGTTCTATTTCTTCACACACCTCACCTGCGAGGGCGGCTAATTCGCTTCTAGCATCTTCTTCTGCTTTGCGAGCATCCAGTTTACTTTTAATAATTCGGTAAGCATTTTTATCTTTATGCTTGAGTGTTTTTAACAGCTCTCGCAACAGTTCAGTTTTTTCTATTCGTTCGGCTATGGTTTTTCTTACTATAGCTGAGTTTGCATTGGCGCAAAGATGAGCCAATTCCTCTTCACTGTTCACTGCACCGAGCACCAAATTCTGCAAATCTCTATTTTTACAGTGGCCAGCTATCGCCAACAGCTTTTCGGTTTGTTTTATATCTTGTATTAACTGTGCAGCCGCCACTTGTTCACTGTCGACTAGACTTGCCAAATGCTGCACCGCCGCTTTTTCTAAGGCTGCCGGCCCAGTTAAGACCTTATTCCAAATGACCGTTGCATAAGGCAGTTGCTTAAGCGCCGCCACGCGCACTGCAATATTTTGCGGATCTCCTTCGGTGCCACCCACAAGCGCTTCGAGTGTGGATTGTGGGTGAGCTTTTACCGCACTAAGTTGCTCGGCGATATCAGCCGCACTCCTCGCGCCTTTGTCCTTCGCTTTAGTGCGCTTATCTTGTGACTGGTCAACAACGGGACTTTTTTTCCCGAAAAGCTGGCGAATTAGTTTCATAGTTATCTTCTTTATTATGGATCCCAAGGAGCAATCGACTTGCACCTGGATAGAGTGATTAGAATTCCACTTAGCAACCCAGCATAGGCGCGAGCGAACAAAGTGAATACTTGCCGGGCAATGTCAGCGGTCACAACAAGGGTGGTAGATCATACAAAGACTTGCTCTATATTTGAACTGTTTAAATTCCTATTTGCGCAAATTTGACGCTTTTTAGTCTTTATTGGCCCAGTTTTTTAACACACGATCGTAAGAACCCATGTATGGCACGAAAAACAACACAAAACACCCCGCTAGCACCAAGTTGGCGGTACCCGAGAGGCTGTGAATTGCTGGAATATATAGGCCACTCCAACCATGCGTCATCAATTAATGGGCGACGCAGCCCTATAAAATAACTATCATCTAAGCAGCGTAACTTTTCGCCTTTGCCCACTTTGCCCAGAATTAGACAGTTAGCCATAAACCATGGATCAACCCGCCAGCAGCAAACCCTCCCCAGAACAGGTTCTTGTAAACCCCAAAGCGCCACTCGGCACCCGAATAGCTATCGAGACAAGGGTATTGAACACCATTGGCACCCCCATGGTGGTAGTCCAACTTTTACAAATTTCGGTGATGGTGGTGGATACGATGATGGCGGGACGCTACAGTGCCGCCGATCTTTCCGGAGTGGCCATTGGCGGCAGCATTTGGTTTCCAGTATTTATGTTTTTGCTGGGAATTCTTTCGTCGCTTATGCCTACCGTAGCGCAATTTCACGGTTCAAACAATGTCGCTCCCGTCGCCAAGTACGTTCAACAGAGCATGATGCAGGCACTGGCTTTTTCTCCGCTGGTGTTTATCCTCGGCTTTTACATGCCGCAACTGCTTGAATTAATTCAGGTTGACGTGGCGACCCAACCTATCGCCAGCGGCTACGTGCGCGCGATGGCCTTAGGGCTACCGGCGGTATTGGGTTTTAATGTATTGCGCTTTTTTAGCGATGGACTTTCACTCACCCGTCCCGCCGTAGTAGCAAGCGTGGTTGCCTTGGCAGTAAATATACCGCTCAATTACTTACTCATATTTGGCAAATTTGGCTTCCCTGAAATGGGCGGCGTGGGCTGTGGCTGGGCAAGTGCAATATCATTTTGGGTGATGTTTTTGTTTATGGCAGCGGTTGTTTTCGCAAAGAAATCCTATGCCCCCTTTCACCTTCTAAAAAACTTCCACCCGCCTCACTGGCCGACACACAAGTCACTACTAAAAGTAGGCTTGCCGATCGGGTTTTCCTACTTTGTTGAATCCAGTATGTTTGGCGTTATTGCCTTATTTCTCGCCTCTCTAGGCCCCACCGTGGTTGCGGCCCACCAAATTGCGCTCAACTTTTCTGCGCTGGTATTTATGGTGCCTCTCAGTTTAAGCATGGCTTTAACGGTGCGAGTGGGGTTCTTGGTGGGCGCCCAACAGACACAAGAAGCGCGTTTTACCGCGCACCTGGGGTTTGTTTTTGCCATTGTGTATGGGCTTGTGAGTGCACTTATGCTGTTCTTTTTTCGCAGCAACATCGCCTCCCTTTACAGCGAAAATCCCGAAGTTGTGGCAATGGCTGCAACACTGCTTAGCTATGCGGCTTTTTTTCAATTGGGCGATGTGCTGCAAGTAACTGCGGCCGGCGTACTGCGCGGCTACAAAGATACGCGCGTATGCATGTTAATAATGATATTTTCGTTTTGGTGCTTTAGTTTGCCCATAGGGTACACACTGGCCATGACCGACTGGTTTGGCCACCCCTGGCATGCAGAAGGGTTTTGGCTGGGCTTGGTGATAGGCTTATTCACCACAGGTGCCATGCTTGTTTGGCGCTTTAATAGCATCGCAAAAAGACACCTAGCATCAAGTTACGCCACGTAGTTTACTATTAGGGCCAGAGAATTTGGTGATAATTGGCTAAGTCGTTGAGGTGGGCGTCTACTTAAGGCCGCACTAAGGAACGTGCATGAAATAACGTCCGGAATTTACGAAGTGGCCGGTCTCACTTTATAATTTAATTTCCCCAATACCTGATCAAAAATAAGGTGGGCAATGAGCCATTCGAATTTCAATTCCAATTTCATTTGCAAGCTGCTGAAGTGCTTCTTTAAATACATGACGACTGCTGGAGTTACTTCCGCCACCATCTACCAATATCAAAATTGCAGTCGCATTACTATAGCGTTGAAGCCTAACAGATTCCCACCAAAGCTTAATTGAATCACAAGCAAACTCACTGGTCTCAGCGCTAACACCTATATTGATCATGGCATCATTGTGCTGTAAATCGTAAATCTCACGGGGCACAGCGCTGCCGTCTACCAAATGGGTGAAGTCATGGTCATAAACTATCTCGACTTCCAGGCAGTACACTTGACCATCACGATAGAGATTACCGAGTTTTTCCTTCTTTTTTACATCAATACTAATAATCGGGTTGCCTTCTCGTTCAAGTTTAGATCTCAGCCGATTGATCTTTTTAAACTAACGGTCTCTTTCTTTATATTCCCCAGTACTTCTATTCTTACTGGGTTTACGCTTAACATATCCGTGATTCTTAAGCTGCTGCCTCACAATATTACGACTTACTCTAAATCCTTTTTTTAGTGCATTGGATATTTCCGACCGACTCAAAGCCGTCCATTTCACTTTGTCATCCATTGGATCTCCCGCTGTATGAGTTGACAATACGTCGAGAAACGCTTTATTTATATCAGGCATCGCCTCTATTAGCTTTTTTCTACCCCCTCCGGGTGCTCGGACACTCGCCTGCTGAAGTGCTTCATCATCATGAAGATCCAGCATGCCTTTTTTAACCGTTTTATCATCACAGCCAAATAACGAACAAATATATGTGGTACCTCCATGTCCAATTTTCTTCGCCTCAACGGCTGCATAACGTCGACGATCCCTTTCAGGCAAGCTGTCTAGAAATCAGCCATTTCTTCTTCGTGCTCTTCACAATAGTGGGAACTCATTTAGCATTTCCCCCAAAAAATAGAATTTTACTTCAAATCATAGCCTATTGGAATCCGGATGATATTTCGTGCACGTTCCTAAGGCATTTTACAACAACCTTGTCGACTGCATTTCTGGCGCGCGCGTCGGAAGGTACGGGGGGCTTTGATGGCTGCGACTAAAT
>JBLHGN010000118.1:0-10271 GCA_047616325.1 Lentisphaeria bacterium | reverse complement strand
ATATAAAATTTGCTGATATCCAACTAGACCCACCCGAACTCGGACCTATGCAAGTCAAAGTGTCGGTAAACCAAGACCAGGCAAGCGTGACATTTGTGTCGGCCAATGCTCAGGTACGAGATGCCTTGGAACAAACCGTGTCGCGTTTGCGCGAAATGTTAAACGAGCAAGGCCTAAATTTGGTGAACGTTGATGTGTCGAGCCATGAGAATGCGAGACAAGAGGATGGTTCTAATGAAGGCAGCTCGGGAAGGGGAGATAATAGTCAAATGGAGACTGAGGAGGAAGCTCTTATAGTAAATACGAGTATTAGTTCGGGTATTGATCACTATGTTTAAGCGCAGCACTCAAGTTTGAAATATTGCAGTAATCTACATTGTAGAGCAATACGTTTATACTCCATGGCAATGGCGTAAAACGCGTATTTTTACCTCACTTTCGCGCATAAAAACCACTTAACTCCTACCAAATACGGCTAACACGACTACATTATAGAGTGTGGATGTGTGAGTTTAAGTCGTTCGTACTCCTGTTTTGTATTTTTAAAGGCAAAAATAAAAACGGGTGTGCGCTTCAATCAATCTCAAAACTTACCTATACCCACCACACCGCACGCTTTTTGGCAGCTGATGGCCTTTATTGCAAGCTATCGACGAGACAATGGCATATCTCTTGCTGAATAGCTTTTGAAACCTTACGAATGACGGAAGTTTGACGTGGCTGAACAAAATGAAGATGACGAAGCGGCTAATGGTACCGATAAAGACGGCACCAAAGTAGGTAAAAAAAGATTAATTTTATTAATAGGTGGGGGCCTGTTAATTATAGGCTTGTCAGTAGGAGGTACATTAGCCGTGGTGACAATGATTGGACCGGAACTGGCAGCGGTGGAGAGCGAATCTTCTAGCGAAGAGACGGAAGCCGTAGAGGAACCCATTAAACAGGCTACGTATTTCCCTATCAAACCGCCAATCATTGTGACCTTTGACGCACGTGGTCGGCAGCGCTATTTACAGGCCGAAGTGACGTTACTGATACGCGATACGAGTTTAATAGCGGTGATTGAATTGCATATGCCGATGATTCGTAATGCCTTGAATTTTATTATTGGCGGGCAACTGTACGAAGAGGTGCAAACAGCCGAGGGAAAAGAACTTATGAGGCTGCAGTGTCTGCAAGAATTACAAAAACTAATAGAGCAAGAAACCGGTCAACCGGGTATTGAGCAAGTGCTATTTACCAATATGGTAATGCAGTAAATCCAACAAGTGTTTACGTTCTAAAATTTAACTAAGGGTCTATTTGTGCAAGATTTACTTTCGCAAGACGAAATCGATGCGCTCCTTCACGGGGTCGATGACGGTGATGTTGACACCGAAGACTCCGATGATCCTGGAGCGGCAAAATCCTATGATTTAACCAGTCAAGACCGCATTGTTCGTGGTCGAATGCCCACATTGGAAATGATAAACGAACGCTTTGCTCGTTATACCCGGATCAGTATGTTTAACCTCTTGCGGCGCACGGCTGACGTATCAGTTGGCGGAATACAAATTCAAAAATTCGGTGAATACGTACATACGCTTTATGTGCCGACCAGCTTAAATATGGTGAAGTTTCGTCCATTACGCGGCACAGCACTAGTGATTCTCGATGCAAAGCTAGTGTTTAAATTGGTGGATAATTTTTTTGGCGGCGACGGACGGCATGCAAAAATTGAAGGCCGCGAATTTACCCCAACCGAACTGCGTGTAGTACAAATGGTGTTAGAGCAAGCGTTTGTGGATATGCGCGAAGCATGGAAAGCGGTCAAAGATATTGATTTCGAATATATAAATTCTGAAGTAAATCCGTCGATGGCGAACATTGTTAGCCCCAGCGAAGTGGTAGTGGTAAGTACCTTTCATGTCGAGTTAGATGGCGGCGGCGGCGAGCTGCACATCACGATGCCGTATTCCATGGTAGAGCCTATTCGCGACGTGCTAGATGCAGGCTTACAGTCGGATACCGACGATCACGACGATAGATGGATAACAGCATTAAAAGAAGACGTAATGGAAGCGCGTATTGATATCGAATGTGATGTCGTACGCAGACACATTAGTTTACGTGACATTGTTGATATAAGAGACGGCGATATTATTCCCATTAATATGCCCGAGTTTCAAGTAGTTACGGCTAATGGTATTCCTATGTTTAAGGCGCAAATTGGACAATCAAATGACAATCTTGCACTTAAAATAGCTGAATTTTTCGACCGATCAAAAGTGCATGTCAGCAATACACAAGAAGGTAAAAATTCATGAGTGAAGATGATCTAGACGGCGCAGACCAAGATGATATGGCTGATGATTGGGCCGCAGCCATGCAACAACAATCGGAAGAAGGTACTGCTCAAGCCGATGCAGTAGGTTTTGAAGAATTTGATATCGCCGGCACGCCTTCAAATATTGAAGGCAATCCGGACCTGGATATTATTCTAGATATACCTGTATCCATTTCCATGGAAGTGGGAAGAACCTCTATCACAATTCGCAATCTGCTGCAGCTTAATCAAGGTTCGGTCATAGAGCTTGATAGATTGGCGGGTGAGCCATTGGATGTGCTCGTAAATGGAACGCTAATTGCTCACGGAGAGGTGGTTGTGGTGAACGAAAAATTTGGTATTCGCATGACCGATGTTATCAGTCCATCGGAACGAATTAAAAAATTGCGTTAATACATCGCTAAGGTATAACAAGGGTTTCGGGTAGAGATATTCAATATCCACCAGTGGTTTCGGAGCTCAGCGCTCAATTGTTGAAAAAACATTCCTAAATCTCAAATGGAAATATGCTGTATGAAATTAAGAGCACTTCTATTAATTTCCGTCAAGAGTACTGTTGGCTCTCTTTTTTTTCCTATCGCAGCTGTCTATGCTGAACAGGTAAGCAAGCCTGTTGTGTCGAGTTTGGCTCCACCGGCACTTTTTTCAAAAGTAGTGATTGGTTTGTTGGTGGTGACTGCGCTCATATTTGCCTTGGCATGGTTAGTTAAGTATTTGGGCGGTAGCGCTCTTTTACAGCAACAAGGCATGCGAATTATATCTACTTTACCCCTCGGTACTCGTGAAAAGGCTATTCTTATTGAAATTGACAATCAAAGAATTTTGGTGGGCGTTGCTCCAGGTAGAGTTTCCTCTCTGCACGTATTTGAAAAATCAGAAAGCAATTCAGAAACTGAAGAAGACAAGTCAAAAAAAGACAGAAAGGAGCCGTTGTCGGGAGATTTCTCTGTTTATCTAAAAGATATGCTTAAAAGTGTTAACAAGAAAAATGCTATTAATGAGGCTAAGCCGATAAACACCAGTGCGGATGAAATGGACGCGGCAAATGAAAATGGGAAAGCGGCGTCTTAGGTACCACTACATGAAGAAATTATCGCTGTATAAAAAATTTATATATTGTCTTCTTGGGTTAGCAATACTAATTGTTGCAATACCTGCGAATGCACAAGGCTCTAAGGCTTCACCGGTATCTTCCTTAACCACGCTGATTGGGAATTCGCCCTTGGCTGGCTCCCTGACTCAGACTGGTTTTAAACCAATAGAGGGCTTGCCAGCAATTACAGTAAAGACCAATAGCGACGGTTCGCAAGACTACACCATTACATTGCAAATACTTATGGCGATGACCGCTTTGTCATTTTTGCCGGCAATTTTAATGATGATGACGTCGTTTACCCGAATTATTATTGTGTTCTCCATTCTGCGTCAGGCGATGGGTTTGCAGCAGTCGCCCTCGA
The DNA here is from genome assembly GCA_047616325.1 of Lentisphaeria bacterium. Classification (GTDB taxonomy): domain Bacteria; phylum Pseudomonadota; class Gammaproteobacteria; order Pseudomonadales; family Cellvibrionaceae; genus JBLHGN01. The sequence continues at coordinate 6,488 of JBLHGN010000118.1, read as the reverse complement.
ATCAAATACTTATCGGTTTGGCTCTCTTTTTAACATTTTTTATAATGTCGCCTGTGCTTGATTCGGTAAACGAAAATGCCCTGCAACCGTATATTGAAGAGCAGATTTCAGCGCAGGAGGCACTTGAGCAGACTAAGCGCCCGTTTCACGCATTTATGCTCAGCAATACTCGCGAGGCAGATATTGATTTGTTTTTTAAAATAGGAAATCTGGCTCAGGTGGAAACGCCACAGAATATTCCCTTTAAGGTCTTACTTCCTGCGTTTGTTACGTCGGAGCTAAAAACAGCGTTTCAAATTGGTTTTATGATATTCATTCCTTTTTTGGTAATTGATATTGTGGTTGCCAGCGTACTTATGGCAATGGGAATGATGATGTTGTCTCCACTCATCATATCATTGCCGTTTAAGATAATGCTTTTTGTTTTGGTGGATGGCTGGAGTTTAATTATAGGCACTCTGGCGGCTAGTTATGGAATATAGGGGGGAATGTAATGACTTCTGAAATGGCTCTGCAGCTCTTTGGCGATGCTTTTTTTTTGGTGATGACAATGGTGGCTGTAATTGTGGTGCCAAGTCTTTTGGTTGGCCTGCTTGTGAGCACTTTTCAGGCGGCAACTCAAATTAACGAGCAGACGCTAAGTTTTTTACCGCGATTGATGATTACCCTCGCCACGATAATGATCACTGGCCCGTGGCTATTGCAAAACATTTTAGACCTCTTTACCAATTTAATGCTGCTTGTTCCAGAAATAATAGGTTAGCGTAATCGTGACCTTTACCGAAGAACAAGTTGTTCAGTTTATTCTGCAGTATTTTTTGCCCTTTGTACGCATAGGGGCCATGCTAATGGTCATGCCTGTAGTGGGCTCAAAAATCGTATCACCTCGAGTTCGTTTGGTGCTTTCGATGTTAGTGACTGTAATTGTTGTGCCCTTAATTCCAGAAATACCTAGCATAACGGGTTTGTCGCCTATGACACTGCTCTATGTCGCACAGGAGGCGGCATTGGGCGTGATGGTGGGGTTTATTTTTCAAGTTGCCTTTCAGGTTTTTATATTAAGCGGCCAGTTTATGGCCATGAAAATGGGCTTGGGCTTTGCTTCAATGAATGACCCGACCAATGGCGTTCAAACTACGGTGCTTTCACAATTCTTTCTGATGATTATAACCCTGATGTTTGTTGCCACAAATGGGCACCTATTGTTAATTGAGCTGATCGTCGACAGTTTTACTTCGCTACCTCCTGGTGCGTGGGTCATTGATATACAGGTGTTCTACAGCGTAGCGTCGCTGGCAACGTGGATGTTTTCTGCCGCCTTAGTGTTGTCTTTGCCGGTTTTAACGTCTTTGTTGTTTGTTAATATTGCTTTTGGTGTAATGAGTCGTGCCGCGCCTCAGCTTAATATATTTGCGGTTGGCTTTCCTTTTACATTAATTGTTGGTTTAGTTTTAGTTTGGCTTGGTTTAACTAATATCAGTCCAGCGTTTGAAGAAATAATGGCTTATTCGCTTCAGGTGACTACTGAGCTACTTAGGCTTTAATTTACAGAATTATATATAAGGAGCAAAGGCTGTGGCTGATGAAGATAGCTCCCAGGAAAAAACCGAAGAGCCCACTCCGAAACGTCTCGAAAAGGCGAAAGAAGAGGGGCAGATCCCCCGCTCTAAAGAGCTGGTAACTACTGTGGTATTGCTGGCTGGAACATTTGGTTTGTTAATGTTTGGCGGAAAAATATCGCGAGATATGTTGAAAATAATGGAATATAACTTCAGTCTGGATCGTCAGAGTATCTTCGACCCAAATGTTATGTTCTATCATCTTGGGCATTCATTTTATGATGCGCTTGTATCCCTTCTCCCTCTATTCGCACTTATAGTTTTTGCTGCCATAGTCGGGCCGTTAGCGCTAGGTGGCTGGCTTTTTAATGCGAAATCTCTTGCGCCAAAACTGAATCGTATGGACCCTATAGCGGGGCTTAAACGAATGTTTTCAGTTAAGTCTTTGGTTGAGTTGGCGAAAGCGATAGGCAAAGTGTTGGTGATTGTGTTTGTTGCATATTTTATACTTTTGGCAACAAAACACGAATTGTTGGGTTTGGCATCAGAAGGCGTGGAACGTGGTATTTTTCATTCATTGCGTTTGAGTACAATTGCTGCTGTGTTGCTGTCGGCATCCACGATTATTATCGCAGCTATCGATATTCCCTTTCAAATTCATGAGCATAGTAAAAAGTTAAAGATGTCCCACCAAGATATTAAAGACGAAATGAAAGACAGTGAAGGGAAGCCAGAAATAAAAAGCAAGATCCGGCAGTTGCAACAAGAAATGTCGAGAAAGCGAATGATGTCAGCCGTGCCGGAAGCCGATGTGATAATTACAAACCCAACGCATTTTTCAATCGCTTTAAAATACGACCCTAGTACTATGTCTACGCCGGTGCTCTTAGCCAAGGGCGTAGATCATACAGCGATGAAAATTCGAGAGATTGCGCGAATGCATAAAATTGAGTTTGTCGAGTCACCTGTTCTGGCGAGGGCGATTTACCATACCACGGAAATAAACGATGAAGTGCCCAAAGGACTTTATATGGCGGTGGCGCAAGTGCTAGCTTATGTGTTTCAAATTCGCGAATACAAAAAGGGCCGTGGAGAAAAACCCGATTTTCCGAAAAAACTCGATATTCCGAAGGATATGCAGTACTAATACTCTAAGTTTGGCAATAGTACCGCTGAAAATACTGCATCTATTTAATGTCACATCAGATGATTCTTGAGTATCTATTTTGGTTTGCGCTCACTTGTTTGTCCAAATAGGCGTCAAAGGTCATGCAAATACTTCTTATTAATAATCTGCCTGCGTCTTTGACGGTTATTTTTGTAGGTGTTATTGATAGTAATCCGTCTTTTTCGAGTTGGGCTAATGCCTCTAATTCGTCTTCAAAGTATTGCTTGAATTTTATATTGAACTGGTTTTCGATGGCTTCGAAAGGTAATTCAAAATTGCATTTTAGTTGGTTTATAACCGCTTTTCTGATGCTGTCGTCGTTGTTCAGTATTACTCCGCGACAAATGGCGAGCTTGCTTTGATCCAAAGACCGTGCATAGTTTTTAATGTCTTTATGGTTTTGGAGTATGCTGCTGCAAATCGAACTGATAGCGGATACGCCAAACGAAAATAAATCGCACTCTTTATTGGTGGAGTAACCCTGAAAATTTCGCTGCAAAGAACCGCAGCGCTGTGCTGCGCCAACTCGTCATCGGGTTTTGCAAAGGGGTCCATGCCTATGGTTTGACTTTGGACTGATTGGGCGACCTAAAGTGGAAAAACAACAAAATAAATGAAATAAACTATCAACAAAAATATGTGTTTCTGTAAACACATAAATTTCAGAGGCACATTATGAAAAATATCCGAGAAAAACGGGTAGATTTTCGCGATACGCTGTATCACCTGTTCCCGAAACGTAAAGATGCTATCTTTGAACTAATGGACGCGAATTCAGCATCGACTACTTCACTCAACAGCGTTGTTCATCTGAGTAAATCTGCATTTTTCACACGTCAATATCCTAGCATCACCGATGCGCTAACCGATGGCTTGGCGGTAGCGCAATGGTATGACATTCAAAAGCTCATATGGCGCACAAGCCAACCGAAGGATATGGCCTCCTATCACCGCTTTGTAGTAGATTGCACGCCTCAAGATAGGCTTCATGCAAAAACACTGGATGATCGCTCCATTGTCCACAAAGCCAATCCCGCACCAGGCAATAAACCCATCTGTGCAGGTGCAACGTACCGAGTAATTTTGGAGAGTTTACTTAAAGCTATTTTAGGTGGGACGATCAGGCCATACGCTCGCTTATTTTAATAATTTACTCGTAAAGGTGAATCGTTCTAAAGCTATTTTGTTACACCATCGCAAAGCTCCCCTACAAGTTAATCGGCGTCAAACTGGCACCTCCATCTCTCTGCCCACCTTCACGACGTAAACACCTTGTAAGAAATATCGATGGACTGATAAGGAGGAGAGTCGACATGCTTGAGTGCCAGCCGTAGAGCCACACATTGCAGGTGACCCCACTGTCTAGGTTGTTTTATTAAGAAGTTAAAACCACGTCCTTTGGGCGTGGTCATCGTCGAAAGGCTATGCCTGTAGTTTCTGCTCATGGTATTACCGTTCTTGGTTATCCCCATAACTGAGAGAGGAAACACACATGAGCAGATTTGAAAGATTATCGCACGTTCTTTGGCATTATGAATACCATATTGTTTGGACGCCAAAGTACAGGTATAGAGTGTTAGGAGGTAATGTGGGCAAAGAGGTATACCATTGTATACAGGCATACCGTGGTCGGTTAGGTTGTCAAATAGTTGAGTTAAATGTCCAATTAGATCATGTACACCTTTTGATAAAAGTACCACCAAAGCAATCGATGTCAGAGTTGATGGGAGCGCTGAAAGGGCGTTCGGCAATAAGGGTGTTTAAGCCGCTTCCACATTTAAAGAAAAGGCCATATTGGGGCAATCATTTTTGGGCAAAAGGATACTGTGTAGATACGGTTGGTTTAGATTCTGACATGGTCAGAAAATATGTAAAGCACCAAGAAAAATTGGAAAAACAGCAAGAGTTCGATATTTAATTATACACTAGGGGGTAGCTGGCTAGCCTTCTAAGATGGCTGGCACTCGCACCCTTTTAGGGGGCTTAAGCAAAACCACCTTCTAAGAAGGTGGTTGTTTTTTCTATTAAGTCGTTATTGCCATCAGCAGATAAATTCTGTGGGTCATCGGTCCCATTTCTAGCGGCCTGTTTCAGAGAGCGTATTTCATCGGCGTAGTCGAGTTCTAATTGATGGGCCAGGGCAAACAAACAATCCGATAAAATTATCGCCTGTGATGGAGATAACAGCGGTAGCGTAATCTTGAGTGTTTTTTCATCGCTCATCTCAAGCCCTCAATCGATTCCAGTATGAGGTCATCCGGCAAGTGATTTGTCCCTTTGCTTGTCGCTAAGCGTAAAGCTGTTTTTAACAGCTGCCCCGCTTGACGTGGCTTGCCTTGCGAGGCTTGACGCAATAATTCAATCCCTGAGTCTGACAGTAATGTTTGACGACACCCTACACTTTCAAACCCGTGTGAGATTAATTCTCTAAAGAGCTCGGCGCTGTGCATCGGATCCAGGTGCACGCGTGCGTATATTCGGCTAGCCAGGGCTGCGTTAGGCGCTCGTGAAAAGGTGTGCTTGAGTTGCGACAAACCCACAAACCCACAAACCCACAAACCCACAAACCAGACGGTAGTCATATCCCTTGCGTCGAAGGCATAATTCAGGAATGTGGGGAAGTTGCGAAAAAACGGTGCCGGAAGGTTTTGTGCTTCATCAATAATCCAGATAGGTTGTATCCGTTTGTTGTCAACTAGGTCGGTAATGCAGTCTTTAATGTCGCGCCATAATTGTGTGCGTCGATAAGCGGGCTCCAAGCCTAATGTCATGGCCAAGTTGCGATAAAAATCCCGTGGACTGCAATCGGTATCGGGGCTGTAAATGACTTTGTAGTTGTGCGGATTGAGATCCTTTGTCAGGTGCCGAAGGGCCGCCGTTTTCCCAGCGCCGGCATCTCCAGTTAAGATGCCGATACCCGGCGACTCTAAGAGCCATTGAAAGCGAGAAGTGAGATATTCCAGCTGCTGATGGCTAAAAAGCGCCTGACTGTCTTTATCGAGAGGGCAGGCGGTAATGCCAAAGTGTTATCTGTACATGTGTATTCCTCCTATTGGGTTTTATCTTTATGGAATGTGGCTCGGTGGGTAGCAAGATCGGCTGAATGTTGTGCTGTATTTTCTGCAAATGATCGTGTGGCTATGCTCCCTAAACGACGCGTCTGTTCCTTCAACACCAACTCAACGATACTGTCTTTTGGTGCGGCTATTTTTTCTTGAACGGGATTGTTTTCTGAGGTTGTTCGTATACGCTTGCGATGGTTGTATGCGACGCGGTTGACGAGGGTTACCGGACCTAAACAGTGCCCTTGGAGTGATTCCACTACAGTATTTGCCGCGAGTGTGGATCAAAGACAATTAAGATCTGTTGCCCCATCAGGGTGTAGTCCACCTCATATCATGAGTGCGTTGAAAATTACCGTGATCGTTATGATATTGAGCATTATTTTTTGTTTTGGAAAGCAAAGCCTGCGGATGGATTCATTTCAAACTTATGCCGCCCTATAGTGGCCCCCGAAATTGAGACAGTGAGTTAGAATAAAAATCACTGAATCGAGAGACCACTATGAAGCGTAAAATATTTTCAGCCAAGTTCAAAGCCAAAGTTGCCATAGCGGCCCTGAAGGGCCAACAGACAGTCAATCAAATTGCTTCTAAATTTGAGGTTCACGCCACGCAGGTTAATGCATGGAAAAGTTGTTACTCGACGAATCGGCTGACATCTTCAGCAGGTGAAAAAGTCAACAATCTAGCGATTCCGAA
>JBLHGN010000117.1:0-10370 GCA_047616325.1 Lentisphaeria bacterium | reverse complement strand
CCCCCCCCCATAATTCCATCGTCTAGCACACTATGCTGGCACGCTGCACTGTCTTGTTTGGTTTTTCGCTCAAACAAATGGTCTATTCAACAATGTTTTTGCCATTTTTATGGGAAGAGGGGTATTAGGAATTGTTAGATCTAATCAATCGTTATTGTCATGGGTATATTCTATTGCCCGCTCTAGATTCGTTAAAAAAGCGAAAATCCTTCAATCATATTGATGTGACGAAATATTATTCGTTAGCTGAGCTGCTAGACGAACCTAAAATTAATTTGGGTAACCTTGGGGTTGTTCTTCGGTCATTGCTCTCGATGAATTTGGTGGAGTTCGATTCAGAGCGAAATCTGTGGCGGTTGAGCGGCAAAGATACTATCGCGTCCTTTCCTCAAGATGTCCAAGAGCTACTTACTTTATCAAAGAGAGATTATCTAGCTAGTTCCCATATGGAAGGGGCATTGGTTAAGTGGGTCGACCGCTCTCTCAGTGGGTGGGGGATTGTAGGAGATAGCTATTTTGCTGATTTTTGTGATGGCCTGTTAATCATCCCCTTGCTTATTCATCTGCGTGCGGGTGAATTTTATTGTGTTAATTCAAACACGATATCTCTAGAAAAATTTGGTGATGCTTTACAGCAATCACTCGTAAATCTGTTTGTTGATAGGCAATGGGGAAAAGCTGGGCAGGCTTGTATCGCTTTAAGTTCTCAGGGTGTCTATTTAATTAGCCGCATATTAAATGCGGGCACAGTGATGTCTTATGCACCGATGTTAAAGCAAATGGATGTATTGCTTTTTGGCGAGCCTGCCCTTGTATTTACGCGGGATCCGCAATCAGGTCACGAAAATCATATTGAGCGCACTTTGAATGTTGTTGCCAGTGGCTTTCAACACGAAAAATATTTCAAAGATATTGAAAATACGATTCTTTCAATTTTTGATACTCAAAATTTTCAACAGCAGCCCAGTTATATTGCCGATATGGGCTGTGGCGATGGCTCACTGCTAAAGCAGGTGTATAGCATCATTCAAAACAAGTCTGCTCGAGGCAGGGTTTTGAATCAATTTCCAGTAACCTTAATTGGAGTGGATTATAACGATAAGGCCCTTGTTGCAACTGCGCAGACCCTCCAAGGCTTGCCGCATATTACAATTCATGGAGATATCGGTGACCCTTCGCAGCTTGAAAACGATTTGCAGTCTCGAGTGTCTAACGTTGCCGATATCATACACATCCGCTCCTTTCTAGATCATGATCGCCCATTTCTTGCGCCTTCAGATTCCGCTGCATGTGAAAATAAGCGTGGTATTGATTGGGAGTTGCTGAGTGTGGATACCGATGGCGATTTAATCGAACCGGCTATTGCCATGCAAAGCTTGGTAGAGCATCTTGGGCGTTGGGCTAACTTGCGCACGAAACATGGCATGCTGGTATTGGAGGTACACAGTGTGCCGCCAGATGTAGCCGGCGAGTACATGGACGAATGTGAGAGTTTGCATTTTGATGCTTATCACGCGTTTTCTCGCCAGCATCTTGTGGGTGCGGAACATTTCTCGATTGCGGCTTCTGAAGCTGGTCTGTTTCCAGACATTTCGCAGAGTCGTTATTATTCCAAGATACTGCCGTTCAAACGTATCACTCTAAACATGTTACAAAAACAGCCGTTTAGTGTTCGATATGCCAGTCTGGAAGACCTTGCTGCACTGAGTAATTTACAGTCAACCTCTACAAATGATGGCAGTGAGCTGACTCGCGATCGTATTGAGAAATTGATACTGCGCTACCCGCAGGGGCAGTACGTATGTTTGCAGCAGCAAAAAATTGTGGCGGCGTGTTATACCTGGCGTAAGCATCAATCGGACGTAAACAATACGTCGACTGACCAACATGGCAACCAAATTAGTGGTGCCCTGGTGAATATTCTTGGGCTTGCATTAAGGGCTCCTGTCGACCAGGTAGCCGAGCTATTTGTTAATTTTGTTTGTTACAATAGTCAGCTTAAGAGTGGTGTGGAAGAGGTGTTAGGGCAGCAGGCTTGTTTGGACTTTATTCAACAGCGAGCTCAATCTCTAGGAAGTGAAAATACTTTTGCTTCTGTTGTCGTCGGGCTTGCGGCCTACGAAAAGCACTACCCTGTAGATGCGTCACGCTCAACCATCGACGCTGAAATTGAAGTGGCGACTTTTGCTGCGCGACGTTTACTGCAATGGGTTCAAATAAAGGGATTCATGCTGCGTGGCCGGGAGCGCTATAACGTTGCTCAAATAATTGTGGGCCTAGGTATTGAGAAAAAATACCATAGATTGTTTCGCGCGCTGCTAAATGCACTCGCGCGGCGTAAAGTGCTTCGCATTGAGGGCGACGAGATAATCACGCTGGATGAGGTGGAGCATTTTGCCTTACGCAATTTTGATCAAGAGGCGCAAGTTTTTGAGCAGCAGTTAACGTCACGGTATCCAAGTATTGCTGCCTTTTGGCAGCTTACAAAGCGTTGTCTATGCTCCTATGGCGAAGTCTTAAGCGGCGCGAGAGATTCCAACGACGTAGTCTTTGAAGATGGCTCGATGGAGTTGTTCGCCCAAATATTCAAGGGAAATCCGGTTGCGGATTATTATAATGAATTACTCGCCGAGTCGATAGTTGCCATGCTTGTGGCGAAGCGAGCTGCGGGGGATGCTTCTGAATTTCGGGTTTTGGAAATCGGCGCCGGCACCGGCGGAGCTACCGAATTTGTTTTGCGAAAACTTGCAGAGCACGGCACAAATATCACTTTCTATTATACGGACATCTCATCTTCCTTTACGCGCTACGGGCGAGAGCGATTCGCGCAAGAATATCCATGGGTTTGTTTTTCCAAGCTGGATATAGGTAAAGACCCTCAGCAACAGGGCTTTGAAAAACACAGTTTTGATACCGTGTTTGCCTTTAACGTGCTGCACGATACGGAAGTTATCCATTCGACATTGGCATGGATTAACCAGTTGTTAAAAACCAATGGTGTGCTCCTTATGAACGAGTACACCCGAGTCAAGGACATGCTGCTTTTTTCTGGAGGTCTACTCCACGGTTTGTGGATTTATAAAGATCCAGAAAAACGTATTGAGAGCAGCTGTTTTCTTTCGGTAAAGCAGTGGCAGCAGGTAGCGAATGAGACAGGTTATGCAGACTTTGCTGTGTTTGGCGATCCATATGTAGCAGACCCCAATGACAGCTGGCAAAGTGTGATGTTATGTCATAAGACAGATAATGTATTGCCACCTTCGGCACTTGGAGATCTTACGCGTAATGAAAAAAATAGGGTTGAAGGCTTGGCACCAATAGATGCTCGCGAATCCGAAGTGAGTGAGCTGGGTTATGAGCTTATATTAAAACAAGTGCTCGATGCAATTTCGCGCATTCATGATCACCCTCAACAAGCTGCGATCGCTTCAGACAGTCCTATTATGGAAATGGGTTTGGATTCGCTTGAGCTAGTGGAGCTTAAGTCGCTGTTGAATAAAATATTTTCCCTCAAGCTGTCTACCAGTGTGTTTTTTAGTATGGGCACAGCGGAGAAAATTTCTCGCCATATTTCTCAGTTGACGGCAGCTAAGAAAGCTTCCGTCCCCTTAGAGAAAAGTGATAGTGCCGTGGCCAAGCCCGAGCTATGCCTTGCTACCAATAATCTTGAAAACGCGCAAACCTATTCAGTCGAAACTGGTAGTGACGCTATTGCAGCGAGACTTTCTGAATGTCTGAAGACACTTCGTATGCAGCTTTCTCGTCTTGAGCACGAAGGCGCGATAGGTAAAATGGATGCCGACGTTCCGATTATGGAAATGGGTTTCGATTCTATCGAACTTGTCGAGTTACGCTCCTTAGTCAATAAAGCATTTGGTCTAGGTTTGGCGACTAGCGTGTTTTTTAAATTTACAACACTTAATGCATTGGCTACGCATATAGTCGAGCTCACTACTCGAGATGCGGGTACTCATCTTGGGCCTGGCTCTACGGCGTCATACGCTATTGTCTCTGAATATAATCACGCAGAGCCGACACAAAAATCACGCCCCTCAGAAAAAAATCCTTTTTTACAAAAAAATGCACGGGCCTCAGGCTCTCAATCTGCGCCAAGGAAAAAAGATATTGCCATTATTGGCTTGGCACTAAATTTTCCGGGAGAGGTAAATACACGCGCACAATTATGGGACCTTTTATCTAAGGGCGACAATGCGGTTCGGCCGCTATCTGAGCCGCGTTGGCTGTGGCCCGAATCTGTGGATATCGACGGCCATGATGCCTACCTAAAATATGCGGGTTTTGTGTCGGGCATAGACCGTTTTGATGCAGACTTCTTCCGCATTTCGCCGAAAGAGGCGGAATTGATGGACCCTCAACAACGCATGGTGATGCAGTTGACTTGGCAAGCCTTGGAAGATGCCGGTTACAAGGCTTCACAGTTTCGTGGGAGCAAAACAGGTGTTTATATTGGTGCTTGCCACTTTGACTATGCTGAACTTGCCAAGCATCGAGAATTTCGCGACCAGGCGTATGTGTCCACGGGTATAAATAGTTCACTACTTGCCAACCGCGTGTCGTACTTTTTTGATCTGCAAGGCCCGAGCATGATGATCGACACCGCCTGTTCGAGTTCTTTGGTGGCGGTGCATGAAGCGGTTGAGGCACTACGTAGGGGTAATTGCGAACAGGCCATAGTGGGCGGTGTGAATTTGATCTGCACTCCAACCAATACCTTGGTATACGACAAGGCCAATATTCTTTCAAAAAATAGTCGGTGTGCGGCGTTTGACGCCGACGCGAATGGTTTTGTGCGCGGTGAAGGCGGCGCAATTTTTGTGCTAAAACCATTAGAGCAAGCCGTGTCCGACGGCGATTCGATTAGCGGTGTAATCAAGGGCGTTGCTGTTAATCATGGTGGTCAATCAACATCGTTGACGGCGCCCAACCCCGATGCGCAAGCCAAACTAATTACCCAGGCTCTGAAGGACGCAGATGCGTTCCCTTCAAGTATTGGCTACGTTGAAGCGCATGGCACGGGCACCGCTCTGGGCGACCCAGTGGAAGTGCTTGGCCTAAACCAAGCGTTTACCACCGATGCAAGATCATCGATGCCTCTAGCTTCTGTTGGTTTGGGCACCATCAAAAGTAATATCGGTCACCTCGAAGGTGCCGCGGGTGTAGCGGGCATGATGAAAGTCTTGCTATCGCTCAGCAAAAAACAATTACCGGCGACTTTACATTATAAGAATCTAAACCCTGAAATTGAGTTGGAGAACACTCCTTTTTATATCGTAGATTCACTGCGTCCTTGGGCTGCGCCGAGTACTGGATTGCGGCGAGCGGGCGTGAGTTCTTTCGGTTTTGGCGGCGCCAACGGTCACGTTATTCTTGAGGAATATCAAGCCGCAGATAGCGCAACTAGAAAAGAAGTCGGCGGGCCTCACGCATTACTTTTTTCTGCCAAACAGCCGGAATCCCTGTTACGTTATGTTGAAAACTTTAAACACTTCGTGACCACAAGCCCAGAAAACTTGCATGATATTGCCTATTCATTGTCTCTTACTCGCGAGCCTATGGCTTGTCGTGTGGCTTTGGTCGCGGACGACAAAGAACATGCGTGTCATTTGATAGATTCTTATTTGCAGGGTCACGCCAATGACAAGATTGTTTATTGTCAATCCTTGCCGGGCGAGGAAGAGCCAACAGGAGTTTTCAAGGGTAAGGCTGGCCAACAACTTGTTCGCTTCGCAATCGAAAGCCAGAGTGTCGAGTTAATAGCGCAGGCTTGGGCGGGTGGTGTTAATGCAGACTTCTCGGCCCTATATAGAGACAGTGAGAGTCGACGAGTACGTATACCGGTGTATCAGTTCGCCGGGGAAAAATATTGGCTATACCCTCAAGAACTCAGTAGTAATGCAGTCAAAAAAAATATCGCCAAAGCGTTTCACCTAGAGGCGGTTTCGAGCAGCCGGAACTCTACCCGCAACGAAAATATCTTCAGTGCGAGTCTTGACGGCTCACACCCAATTTTTGCTGATCATATTATTAATAATGTTGTGGTGTGCCCTGGCGTTGTCGCGATTGAATTAATGCTGGCGGCACTGCAGCGTGTATGGCCGAATGCCACCTTTACATTGCACGACATGATATGGCGCCAGCCTATTGTGCTTCTCGAAGGTCGGCACAATGTTGGCATTCAGGTGACAACTGATCAGGCGGGTGAGGTAAGCTGTCGCGTGTTCGAAAGCGGTAATTCTGCGCAGGGAAATTATTGCCAGGTAAAAGCGGTTGACGGCGCAACATATATACCCCTCGATGACATTAGCGTTACAAGCGTACAGCAGCGTCTAAGTCCTCGTGTGCAAAATGAAGAGGATATTGCTGACTTCTACGGATCATTTGTGCACTTAAATATCGCGCATGGTCGGTACTATCAATGTATAAAACAGCTGTGGGTTGGCGAAGATGAACTGCTGGCTCGTATTGTTTTAGAACAAGGCCCGCAAGGCGAAGCATTTACTCTACATCCCGCTCTTGCGGATGCAGCACTACAAATGATATCGGGTACGCTAAGCCAACACACATCCACCGCCTTACTGCCATTTTCAGTGGATACGGTTAAGGTGTTAAGCAAAGCAAGCCGTGAAATTTTTGTGTACGGCAAAAAAGTTTCACTCAATAGATACGACCTATCCCTTGTCCACAAAAATGGGCAGCGCTATGCTGAATTTAGAGGGCTAAATTTTAGGCCCTACACTCCCGGTGGCGATGGTGACGATAGCGACACGTACATGCTTACGCCGGTCTGGCAGCGCGATCCCGTTGCTGAATTGTCTTTGTCTGAACCCGCTACGGAAAACGCTAAGGCGATTGCATTTGCCACTGGTACAAATACGGTATTGGCCAGCAGCCTGTTTGACCCCCGCAATTCCTACTACGCTGCTATGCCTAGCGAACCGCAAATTAATGCGAATCAAGATCGTTGTGTAAACTTTGAAACTCCGGAGGCTGTACGCGCATTTCTCGAAACGGTCGAGACCTTCGATCGGGTGTATCTTTGTGTGGCTGCAGAGGATGCGTATGCTGTAACGAAATGTTTTAATTTGTTGCACGCATTAACTGACCTTGTATCCAGCGCGCAGGTGTTAGACATTGTTATAGCCGTGTATGACACTCAAAGTATTAGCGCGCTAGGTGTTGTTGAAGCAGCTACTGATAAGCCCGGCACCGTTAACCCATCTGCGGCAGGCATCATCGGTCTTGCCCAGTGTTTTTCGCAAGAGTATCGACGTTGGCGTTTACGTATTGTCGATTTCGCTTCCTATGAAGAAGCGGATCTGATGCATAGCTCCGCAGGCGCAAAATACCTTCAGCAGGTGGTGAACCATTCGCACCAATTGACCGCGTTTCGTTCGGGGCAGGTCTACACGCAAAATCTGGCGGTGCTAGAACATTCCACACCCGCCTATCCGTGCTTTAAGCACCAGGGGATATACCTGGTTGTGGGAGGCAGCGGCGGCGTTGGGCTCAAACTCAGTCGCTATCTAATAGAGCAATATGACGCCACGCTTATCTGGATTGGTCGACGCGCTCCTGACGACGAAATTCAAGCAAAACAAAGTGACTTGGCTGACCTTGGTGTTAAGCCCTATTACATTCAAGCCGACGTGACCGATCGCTTGCAGATGGAAGAGGCGCTGGAAAAAATTAAATCTCGCTTTGGACGGCTGAACGCTGCATTTCATTCGGCAGCACAATTACATGACCAGGTTTTTACCAATATGGACATTCGCTCTTTTCTCAGCGTTTACCACGTAAAAGAGAAAGGCAGTCAAGTGTTGGGTGATGTGTTAAGTAATGAAGACTTAGACTTCGTGTGTTTTTTCTCCTCGATTCGTTCGTTTTTTCCCGAGGTTGGGCAAAGTAATTATGCTGCAGGGTGTACGTTTCAGGACGCCTTCGCGGCGGAATTGCGTGCCAGGGTCGGCTACCCTGTTTTTCTCATAAATTGGGGCTATTGGGAAGCCTCCGGATTAGCACAGGGCTACCAAACGCAGTTATTGGCACAAGGCCTCACTGCGCTTACGTTGCAACAAAGTATGGCCGCGTTGGAGGCAGCATTATTTCATGGGCATCAACACGCATTAATATTCGGTGCAAAAAAATCTTATCTAGATTCCTTTGGGCTTGCTGTGGGCCCCACCGAAAACCTTGAGACCAACGCCACGAAATACATTGATCCGAACCGAGAATCCTCAGCGATGAAGCCTGTTGACCGCGACGATACCAATAAAATGGCCGAGGGTTATTTAGTTGATCTGGTGAGTGCTTCACTGAAGTTGCCAAAGGAACGTATTTTCTTAACTAAATCCTTCGAAGAATACGGTATAGATTCGATGATGATCATCGACCTTACCCAAAGTCTCGAAAAAACCTTTGGCAAATTACCCAAATCATTATTTTTTGAATACCGTAATCTTAAGCAGTTGTCTGCGTATTTTGGCGATAACCACCAGGGGGTGTTGTCGGCTTTAGTTCATAAAGAAGCGTCGGATAATCGCCCGAAAGCTAGGGAGTTACCCGAGGTTGTCGCCGTTCCCACACAAAAAATCAGATTGGCCCATGCGGTAAAACGTTCGCAGGCCGAAGCCTCTCGCGTGGTTACACCGCCGGAAGTGTCGAGCATAGCAAACGACATTGCCATTATTGGCGTCGGTGGTCGTTATCCCCAGGCAAATAATTTAGATGTTTTTTGGGAAAACTTAAAATCGGGTAAAGATTGCATTACTGAAATTCCAGCATCGCGATGGGATTTTAGACCCCTCTATGAGCAGGGTAAAATCAATTCCAAGTGGGGCGGTTTTATAGAAGACGCGGATAAATTTGATCCGCTATTTTTCAATATATCTCCGCGAGAAGCAGAGCGAATCGACCCTCAAGAGCGCCTGTTCCTTGAAACTGTATGGCAAACCATGGAAGACGCCGGCTATACCCGTGCGCGCATGAGCGAAGGCTCACGTCATGGCTACGGCGCCAATGTTGGCGTGTATGTGGGCGTGATGTACGAAGAGTACAAGTTTCTCGGTGTTGAGCATAGTGCGGCAGGCGAGACACTTTCGCTGTCCGGTCACCCGGCCAGTATCGCCAATCGCATTTCCTATCACTGTGATTTCCGCGGGCCTAGCATGGCCGTCGACACCATGTGCTCCTCGTCACTCACCGCAATTCATTTGGCTTGTGCGAGTTTACGTGCGGGTGAGTGTGACTATGCCTTTGCTGGAGGCGTGAATCTTAATTTGCATGCAGATAAATATATCTACCTTGCCCAAGGTCAGTTCTCGTCCTCGGATGGACGCTGTCGTAGTTTTGCCGATGGTGGTGATGGTTTCGTGCCCAGCGAAGGGGTGGGAGCGGTGTTACTTAAACCGCTAGCAAAAGCCATTGCCGATGGCGACCAAATCTATGCTGTAATTAAAGGCAGTGCGGTTAATCACGGTGGGAAGACCAACGGATATACCGTTCCCGATCCCGTTGCTCAAGGAGAATTAATAACCGATGCGATGAACAAAGCTGGCGTATCGGCCACCGACTTCAGTTATATAGAAACCCACGGCACCGGCACGCCTCTGGGCGACCCGGTAGAGTTGGCGGGTTTATCAAAAGCCTTTAGTGAACTGGGTGATGGGGCCGTTTGTGCCATTGGTTCAGTTAAATCGAATGTTGGTCACTGCGAATCTGCGGCAGGCATTGCGGCGGTGACCAAAGTTTTACTGCAGCTTAAGTACAAGCAATTGGTCCCGTCAATTCATTCCGAAACCTTGAATTCGAATATAGACTTTGACTCGAGTCCATTTAAAGTACAGCAAAATTTAGAGCCGTGGCCACAGAAAAATGGTACACCGCGACTAGCGGGCATTAGCTCTTTTGGTGCCGGTGGTGCGAATGCGCATGTGATTGTTCAGGAATATCTAGAAGCCTTACGTCCTAAATCTACAATGCTACCTAGCGTAGGACGGATTCCTGTGCTGCTTTCGGCACGTACACTCGAGCGATTAAGGGCTTATGTTCAAGCGCTTTACCAACACATTCAGCGTTTTAATTTTGGCACTCAGGAGTACAAAGCAGACTATCTTCGCCGCGTATCTAAAACGCTGTTGTGCGGACGCGAGACTCTGCAAGCTAGAGTGTTTTTTCTATCCGCTACTTTAGATGAGCTTGCTACCCAATTAGCTGGCTATCTAGCGGACGAAGGGCAACGAGAGAATGTTTATACAGGCTTTATAGATAATGTGGTCGAAGCGGAAGAATCCCTTGCTAGAGACCTTGATTCAAAAAACATTATAGACCGTGCTCAGGAAGTCCGAGATATT